>JBLRWH010000003.1:0-80030 GCA_047921395.1 Gammaproteobacteria bacterium | reverse complement strand
ATGACGCATGCTTCCCCGGGGCAGATGACCCAGCACCTCGTCCGCGCATGTACTAAAGCCAGGTGACCGCTCGATCCGGAACGTCCGCCCACGGTGACCGCAGATGGAAATTCTCCAGACAGTCCTGTTGCAGTGCCCATATTGCTGGGAGCAAATCGAGGTCGTGGTCGATTGCTCCATGGCGCAGCAGGAATATGTCGAGGATTGCGAGGTGTGCTGCAGCCCCGTGGCGATCCGCGTGGCCTTGACGGATGACGGCGAGATCGACGTCGAGGCCCGCATGGAGAACGGCTAGCGGGTTATTGGCTGATTCAGCTCTTGATCCGGTAGCCCGTGCGGAACAGCCACCACACGAACGCGAAGCAGGCCGCCAGGAAGGCCAATAGGGCCGCGAGGCTGACGGCGATGCCCACGTCGCCGGTGCCATAGAAGGTCCAGCGGAAGCCGCTGATGACATACACGATCGGGTTGAACAGGCTGACGACCTGCAGGCTCTCCGGCAGCATCCGGATGGAATAGAACGCGCCGCCGAGGAAACTGAGCGGCGTGATCACCAGCATCGGGACGAACTGTAGCTCCTCGAAGCTCTGCGCCCACACGCCGATGATGAAACCGGCCAGGCTGAACGCAAGGGCCACGGTCGCCAGGTACACGAGCATCCATAACGGGTGCAGCACCTCCAGCGAAACGAACAGGCTGGCGGTGAAGAGAATCACCAGCCCGAGGATCACGGACTTCGTCGCCGCGGCGCCGACGAAGGCGAGCACGGTCTCCAGCGGCGAGATCGGCGCGGACAGCAATTCGTAGATCGTGCCGGTGAATTTGGGCATGTAAATGCCGAAGGCGGCGTTGTTCAGGCTCTCGGTGAACACCGTCAGCATGATCAGGCCGGGGACGATGAACGCGCCGTAGCTCACGCCGTCCACCGCGCCGATCCGCGACCCGATGGCCGCGCCGAACACGATGAAGTACAGCGCCGTGGTGATCACGGGCGTGGCCAGGCTCTGCCACAAAGTGCGCCGGAAGCGGGCCATCTCGAACAGGTAGATGGTGCGCATACCCTGCAAGTTGACGCGCCCCGTGCTCATCGCTCGCGCACCAGGTCGACGAAAATCTCTTCCAGCGAGCTCTGCCGGGTATGGAGATCGCGGAACTCAATGCCGAGCTCGCCAATGCGCCGCAGCAGCGCGGGGATGCAGGACTGTTCCTCGCCGGCCCGGAACGACAGGCGCAGCTCCGTGCCCTCGTCATTCAGCTCCAGCGCCCACGCGTCCAGGCCGGCCGGAATCGCCCGCATGGGCTCCTGCAGGTGCAAGGTCAGCTGCTTCTTGCCGAGCTTGCCCATCAGGTCGCTCGTCTTCTCCACGAGGATCAGCTCTCCCCTGTGGATCACGCCGACCCGGTCCGCCATCTCCTCGGCCTCGGCGATGTAGTGCGTCGTGAGGATGATCGTCACGCCCTGGTCACGCAGCCGGCGCATCAGCGCCCACATGTCGCGGCGCAGCTCGACGTCCACGCCCGCGGTGGGCTCGTCGAGGAACAGGACCCGCGGCGCATGCGCGAGCGCCTTGGCGATCAGCACACGCCGCTTCATGCCGCCGGACAGCATCATGATCCGGTCGCCGCGCTTGTCCCACAGCGACAGGTCGCGCAGCACCTTCTCGATGTGCGCATCGTCGCGCGGCAGGCCGAACAGTCCGCGGCTGAAGCGGGTCGTCGCCCACACCGTCTCGAACATGTCGGTGTGCAGCTCCTGGGGCACGAGGCCGATCCGCGCGCGCGCCGCGCGGTAGTCGCGCAGGATGTCATGACCGTCGACCAGGGCCGTGCCGGCGCTCGGCGTGACGAGGCCGCAGAGGATGCTGATCAGCGTCGTCTTGCCCGCCCCGTTCGGCCCGAGGAGAGCGAAGATTTCGCCCCGCCTGATTTCGAGATCGACGCCGTGCAGCGCCTTGAAGCCCGACGCGTAAGTCTTCGCCAGCTGCGAAATGCGGATGATGGGCTCCATTGCGCCCATTGTAGCGGCCGCGTCAGCCGAAGCGCACCGCATAGATCGGCGGCAGGAAATATAGACCATCGTCGGCACGGCGCCCGGGGGCGAACCGCCACGAGCGCCAGGCTCAGTCACTTACGGCGGTGCATTGCCCCATACCGTCTCCTGGTACCCGGCCGACGGGTTGAAGCTGAACGGCGCGTCCAGGGCCTCGAGCAGCCGCGCGTCGCGGTTGTAGACGTCCTTGGCGAAATGAATCTCGCCGTCCTCCAGCGCCGCCGTGCCATACAGCATCAGTACCGTGATGGGCTCCGGTAAATTGACCACCCGCGTCCGCCCGCTCGCCAGCACCCGTCCGATCGCCGCCTCGTCCCACTCGCTGCCGGCCAGCAGGATGTTCACCAGCTCGAACGGCTTCTCGAGGCGGATGCAGCCCGAGCTGAACGCGCGCTCGGCCCGCCCGAACAGCGCCCGCGCGGGGGTATCGTGCATGTAGACGTGGTGCGGATTCGGGTACATGAACTTGACCCGCCCCAGCGCGTTGTTCGCTCCGGGCTGCTGGCGAACGATGTAGGGGAACCCTCGCGCGGGGATCGTGGCCCAGTCGATGCCGGCCGTGTCCACGGGCCGGCCCTGGAAATCGAGTACTGTCATGTTCTTGCGCTGCAGGGCCCCGGGATCGCGGCGCAGCTCCGGCAACAGGTCCTCCCTCAGGATCGTCGGCGGCACCGTCCAGGTCGGATTGAACTCGAGGTAGGTCATGCGCGCCTTGAACACGGGCGTCTGCCTGAAGGGCTGCCCGACGACGGCCCGCGTGCTCCAGGTCACCTGCCCGCGCTCGATCAGCATGACCCGGAAGCGCGCGATGTTGACCAGCAGGAAACGTTCCTCCAGGTCGCCAAACACCCACCGGGCCCGCTCCATGTTGACCCGCAGCTGGTCGACGCGCGCTGCCGCGGAGACATTCAGGGCCGCGAGCGTGTTGCGGCCCACGAGGCCGTCCGGGTCGAGCCCGTGGCGGTGCTGGAAATGCTTCACGGCGGCCTCGAGCGAGCCATCGAAGAACTCGTCTTCCGCCTCGGCTTCACCCGCCGGCTGGTCGCCGGAAACGACCAGCCGCGCGCGCAGCGCCGGGACTCGCGGCGAGGTCATGCCCGGACGCAGCGTTTCGCCCTCGGCCACGGGCCGCCAGCCGCCCCGGGCGTCGATCTCCCGGTATGCGGCAAGGGCGTCCATGAGGCCGCGGTAATAACGACCGTCGGGGGCCAGGCCGTCGAGCGCTTCCCCGAGCCGGTCAGCTTCGATCAGCGTCCGCAAGGCCTCGACAGGGTTGATCCCGTCCAGCGAGGGGCTGAAGTTCCAGGTCGATTCGATCTGTACCGGATCGACCTTGCCGTAGCGCAGGTGGAACGCGAGGCGCGCCAGGGCATCGGTGGCCAGGATGTCCAGCTTGACGGCCAGCGCGGGGGTTGGCGCAAGCGTGTGCGCGCCGAGGAGCGCGGTCAGCGCGTCCTGGTGATAGTCGGCCGGCAACAGGCCGTGCCGGCGGCTCTCCTCGATCGCTGCCAGCAGGGCGGCGAACTTTGCGGGAGAGTCCCAGGCCGCGCTAAACTGTTGTTGTTCATAGAATCGCGCCAGCAGCAGCGGGTCGGCGACCGCTTCCCCCGCGACGCGCGGATCCTCCGCGAGGGCGCCCAGGCGCAGCTGGAGGGCCTCCGGCGTCGCGCTCGCCTGCGACGCAAGCAGGAGCAACAGCATCAGATAAAGAATGCGAAGACAGATTATGCCGGCCAGGGTCACCGGAGCCGGCGCTGGAGAACAGGACATGTGCGAACTTTGCGACAAGAAACTCCCCCCCGAGGGCCGGGCCCGCCGCCGGATTCTCATTGGCGGCGGCGCTGCAGGGGCGATGCTGCTGGCTTCGCCGGTGGCACTCGCCGAGCAGGCGCGCACCCTGAGCTTCTATCATACGCACACCGGCGAACGGCTGAGGATCACCTACGCCGAGCGCGGCCGGCACATCCCCGAGGCGCTCGAGGAAATCAACCGGTTCCTGCGGGACTTCCGCAGCGGCGAGGCCCACCCCATCGATCCCCTGCTGCTGGACAAGCTGCACCAGCTGCAGCGCCTGACCGGCGGCACGGGCGCCTACGAGATCATCTCGGCCTACCGTTCCCCGCAGACCAACGAGATGCTCCGCACCAACACCAGCGGCGTCGCGCAGCGCAGCCTGCACATGGAGGGGCGCGCCATGGACGTGCGGTTGCAGGGCGTGGAGACCCGCAAATTGCGCCAGGCGGCGCTGGGGCTGCAGGCCGGCGGCGTCGGCTACTACCCGGACTCGGATTTCGTCCACGTGGACACCGGGCGCGTCCGCACCTGGTAGTCAGGCAACGCGGCTGAAGAAGCCCGCTGCAAGCATCCGGTCGATCACGTCCCGGGCGCGCTGCTCGTGCGTCTGCGCCGTAGCCGGATCGATGCCCTGGCCGTCCGCGTGGATGAAGCGCACGTCCTCCAGGCCCATGAAGCCGAAGAACTTCCTGATCAGGGCCTCCTGCAGGTCCTCGCCTCCCGACATCCCGGGATCCGGCTCGCAGAACCCACCGCGCGCGGTCAGGGCGACGATCGTCTTGTCCCGCAGCAGTCCCTCGTGCCCGTTCGGGCCGTAGCGAAAGGTGCGCCCGGGCCGGCTGACCAGGTCGAACCAGGCCTTCAGGCCGGACGGGACGGAGAAGTTGTACATCGGCGCGCCGATCAGCACGACGTCTGCGGCCTCCAGTTCCTCGACCAACTCGTCCGCGTGGGCGGCCGCGGCGTGCTGGCGCGCGTCGCGAGTTTCCACGGGCAACGCCGCTGATTCCAGCGTCAGGGCATCCGGGTGCGGCGGCGGCGCGCGGCCGAGGTCCCGATGGATCACGGGCCCGCCGGGCACGTGCTCGCGCCAGCGCCTGACGAAATGAACCGTCAGGCGACGCGTAACGCTGGTCTCCAGCATCGGACTGGAGTCGATATGCAGCAAGGTCGGCAAGGGGCGCTCGATAAAATTGGCGCGCGCAAAGGTGCGGTATGACAAGGGTAAAGCCTTCGGGAACACGATGCAGCCCCGTATTCGCTATCATCCCGGCTTCGGAGTCGCCGCCGGACCGGCCGTGAATGCCGGCGCGAGGGGGAGCAGGTAGCCATGCAGCAGCGCAACACGGGGCCTCACGAGGGCTGGTCTTCGCGCATCGTCTTCCTCATGGCGGCGGTGGGCGCGGCCGTCGGCCTCGGAAACCTCTGGAAATTCCCCTACACGGCCGGCGTGAGCGGGGGCGCGGCGTTCGTCTTCGTCTACCTCGCCGCCGTGGCCGCCGTGGCGGTGCCGATCGTGATCGCGGAACTGCTCATCGGGCGGCGGGGCCGGATGAGCCCGCCGAACAGCTTCATCGCCCTCGCGCGCGAGGCCGGCGCCAGCCCCGGCTGGCGCTTCGTCGGCTGGATGAACCTGCTCGCCGTGTTCCTGATCCTGTCGTTCTACAGCGTGGTCGCGGGCTGGGCGCTGGCGTACGTGCCGAAGATCGCGCTGGGGCATTTCACCGGGGCCTCGGCGGAGCAGGTCAGCGTGGAATTCGGCGCGCTGCTCGCCTCTCCCACCCGCCTGGCTTTGCTGCACGCCTTGTTCATGGCGTTGACCGTGAGCATCGTCGCGGTAGGGCTGAAGCGCGGGATTGAGCGCGCGGTGCGGTTCCTGATGCCGGCCCTGCTGGTGATGCTCGTCTCGCTGGTGCTGTACGCCGCGGTGGCGGGCGACCTGCCGGCCACGGTCGACTTCCTGTTCCGGGCGGACTTCTCGAAAATCACCGCCCCTGTCGTGCTGCAGGCGATCGGGCAGGCGTTTTTCTCGGTGAGCGTCGCGATGGGCCTGCTGATCACCTACGGCGCCTACCTCGACCGCGACACGCGGCTGGGGTCGTCGGCGGTCTACATCGCGGGCGCCGACACCCTCGTGGCGCTGCTGTCCGGACTGGCGATCTTTCCCCTGGTGTTCGCCAACGGCCTCGATCCGGCCGAGGGCCCGGGGCTGATTTTCATCACCCTGCCGATCGCCTTCGGCCAGATGCCCGCGGGGGCGCTGTTCGGCGCGCTGTTCTTCCTGCTGGTGCTCGTCTCGGCGCTGACGTCCTCGATTGCCATCCTCGAGCCGATGGTCTCGTGGGCCGAGGAGCACGCCTGGGCACGGCGCGGTCCGGCTGCGGTGATCGCCGGCGCCGCCGCCTGGGTCGTGGGACTCGCGACCGTGTTCTCGTTCAACCTGTGGGCGGGCTGGTTTCCCCTGGGGCGCTTCGAGCGCTTCCGCGAGTCGACAGTCTTCGACCTGATCGACTACCTGACCTCCAACCTGCTGCTGCCGCTCGGTGGCCTGCTGATCGCCGTGTTCGTCGGCTGGGTGCTTTCCGCCGAGACGACGCGTGAGGAGCTCGGCCTGCGCGACAGCCGCACGTTCCGCGCCTGGCGCTGCACGCTGCGCTACGTAGCGCCCCTTGCCGTCGGCTGGGTGCTGCTCGCCAACGTGCTTTGACGCTGCTAGGCGGGCTCGAACGGCACGCCGCAGCCCCCCAGCCCGCAGTACCCGCCCGGATTCTTTGCCAGGTACTGCTGGTGATAGTCCTCGGCGAAGTAGAACTGCGGCGCGGGGCGAATCTCGGTCGTGATCTCTCCCCGCCCCGCCGCGGCCAGGGCCTGCTGGTAGGCGGCCCGTGACGCCTCGGCCTGGGCCTGCTGCGCCTCGCGGGTCGTGTAGATCGCCGAGCGGTACTGCGTGCCGATGTCGCCGCCCTGGCGCATGCCCTGGGTCGGGTCATGCGACTCCCAGAAGATCCGCAACAGCTCCGCGTAGCTGAGCTCGCGCGGATCGAACACCACGCGCACCACCTCCGTGTGGCCCGTGCGGCCCGAGCAGACTTCCTTGTAGTCGGGGTTCGGCGTGAACCCGCCGGCGTAACCGACGGCGGTCACCCAGGCCCCGGGCGCCTGCCAGAAGCGCCGCTCAGCGCCCCAGAAGCAGCCGAGACCGAACTCGGCGACCTCGAGCCCGTCCGGGTAGGGTGGCGCCAGCGGCCGGCCGTTGACGAAATGCGCCCCCGGCACGGGCATCGGGGTCGTGCGGCCGGGCAGCGCTTCCGCCGCAGTGATCATGCGGGATTTCTGGTCAGGAAACGACGCGAACATTTCAGGCACTCCGGGACATGGCGATCGTGATCATCGGGACGGCAGGGTTTCGTATCCGACCGCAGCAGCGATTCAAGGTTCGCGGTTGCGTGCCGCGTAACGCCCGCGCGCCTCGGCCAGCCGCCCGATGACCAGTTCGGCGAGCGAGGATGGCGCGAGGACCTCGACGTCCGGGCCGTACTTCAGGATGTCCATCACCAACTCGCGCGGATCGCTGAACGGCACCTTCAGCAGGTAGGAGCCATCCAGCTGGAACAACCCTTCCTGCTCCGGGTGCCAGTTCTCGCGCGACACCCAGCGCGCCCGCTCGGGCGTGAACTGCAGTACCGCGAGCTCCGTGCGCGCCCCGGAGAAGATGCCGAAGCCCGAGCCCAGGTGCCGGTCGAGCTTGGCATCGGGGATCTCCCGGGCGCTGCGCTCGAGCATCTCGGCCTCCTCGATGACGTCCGCCGAGAAGGTGCGCAGCGCCTGGCGATCATGACACCAGGCGTCCAGGTACCAGTTGTCGCGGTAATGCACGAGGCGCTGCGGCGAGACGACCCGCTCCGTCGTGTCGCCCCGATTGCGGTTGTAGTGCCGGATCCTCAGCCGCCGCCGCGAGAGCACCGCGGAGGCCAGCGCCTGGAAGCATTCGGGCTCGACCACGCGGCTGCCAACCTCCAGCACCCGGATGCGCCGCCCCACTTCCTCGGCGGAATGGTCGCCCACCTCGATGAGCCGCCGGATCCGGTCCCGCAGCGGGCGCACGTGGGGGCCGAGCAGGCCGGGCTGCAGGCCGTCGAGCAGCTGCTCCATGGCGAGCAAGGCATGCAGCTCACCGGCGTTCAGCCACAGGCCAGGCAACTCGTAGTTCTGCGGCTCGCCGCCTTCCGCCGCGAGCCGGTAGCCGCCCGCCTCCGCGTCCCACAGGATCGGCGCGTCCATGCGGTCGCGCAGGTATTCCAGGTCGCGCTTGAAGGTCGCACGGGAAATGCCGAGCGCCTCGAGAAAGGCATCCCGGGATACGACTCGCCGGTCCTTCAGCAACCGGACGATCTTGTGGAAACGCTCCGACCGATCCATCGTCCCCGCGTCCGCTAGATTTTTCGCATCATAGCGCGCCCCGCACGGCGCCATGCGAGAAGACTACCAGAGCGTCCGCACGCTGTAGCGCAGCAGGCAATCGCGCCGCCGATCGTCCAGCGCGGGCACCTGCCTGAGGCGGCGACGAATTTCCGCCGTCGTGGTCTGCTCGCGACAAAATGCTGCGACGGCGTTGTCGTCCCTGGGACCCTGCAGTCTGAAGCCGCTCGCATAACCCGCCCGGCCGGGCGCCGACCTGACCTGGGCGCTGCGCGCGAGCTCCTGCACCGAGATGAAGTTCGCCACCAGCGCGCCGCCCGGGGCGAGGAGGCGCCGCAGCGCCCGTGCCCAGCCCCCGGTCATCGGTATGGCGCGCTCCGGCTCGCCCGCCACGTGGCCGTAGAGATCGTCCACCACGAGGTCGAACGGCGGCCCATCCCAGCGGGCCACCCAGTCGCGCGCGTCGGCCTCGTGGAGCTCCGCACCGGCGTCGCCGAGCCCGAAGAAGCGCCGGCCGATGTCGATGTGGATGGGGTTCAGATCCACGCCGACCAGCGTTGCCGGGTCGATGAAGCGCCGGTATTGCAGCAGCGCGGTACCGGCGCCGATGCCCAGCACGAGAATCCGTTTCGGCGGCACGGCGAGCGAGAACGCGGCGGGCAGGAACAGGTCCCACGCGCGGCCCGTCAGGCCGGTCCGGAAGTTGTACGCGGAGTGGAACACCCCGTCGCTGAGCAGCCGGCGGGTCGAGCCGTGACTGCGCACTTCGTATCGCGTTCCACCGGAGTCAAGGCGCCACAGCACTGCCACGACGCGAGCGTATCATGCCGCCCGGCAGCCGGGCCACGCCGTCTCCGCGCCCGTTTGCGCTCTTATTCTTTTGACATAATGCAGACCAATTTTGGCCATTTCCTGACCACATGCGATGATGTTTCATTGAATGACCAGAGAACAAAGGGGGTGCCTCATGGCCACCAAGGGCTTGCTTCGCGCGGGACTCGCGCTCATTACCGCCGTCGCCCTGTTCGGTTGCGGAGGCGGCTCGTCCGGCTCATCAAATCCGCCCGTGGGCGACACGCCCGCGCTCCCGGCCGCCCAGACCGGCGCCGTCGGCATCATCCTGACAGACGCGCCGACCGCTGGCTGGGACCGCGCGCTCGGCACCATCACCTCGATTGAGCTGCTCTCCGATGAGGGCGCCATCAGCCTGTTCGAGGGCAGCGAGACGGTGGATTTCCTCGACCTGGCCAGTTACTCCGAGATCTTCGTCATCGCCGAGGGCGTGCCCGTCGGCACCTACGACAAGATCCGCCTCCGGCTGTCCGAACTCGAGCTGCAGCGGCTGGACGACACCGGCGAAGTGGAAGATACCGTCTTCGCGAAACTTGTCGCCAACGGCAAGATGGACCTGAACCCGCGCGGCGAATTCACGGTCGTGGCCGACGAGACATTGCTCGTCGAGCTCGACTTCGACATGAAGAAGTCCCTGAAGATCACCGAGACGGGCGCCGGCGACAAGATCATCGTGCGCCCGGTGGTGTTCGTGAAGATCTTCGGCGAGGACCCGTTCGAGCGCTTCACCCGCGTGCACGGCGTCGTCCGCGAGCTGACCGACGACGGCTTCGTGCTCTGCCAGACCGCCCTGGCGTCATCCGATGACGATGGCGGGCAACTGCGCCATTGCATCGATGTGGCGCTGGCCGACGAGGCCGGCCTGTTCGATCCCGCGGCGGACCCGACCGGCGTGGATGCCATCCAGCCGGACGTGGAGCTGACCGCGATCGGCTTCCTCACCCGGCGCGAAGGTGAGATGGCGATGATGTCCATGGAGCCGCAGGACCGCCGGATTGGCGACGTCGGCCTGCTGGGCCACGTCATCCAGATTGGCGAGCTCGGCACCTTCAGCCGGCATGACGGCGCCGCGACCTCCGCCGTCGGCGACGACAGCCGCTTCGGTCTCGACCCCGTCAGCGGGGAGCTGGCCGCGGGCCTGCTGCAGCTCGGCACCCAGATCGGCAACCACGTGGCCGAGTTCGTCGGCCAGGACGCGATCCAGGCGGGCGTCGTTGGCGTCTTCGAGGGTGTACCGGATGCCGGTGAGGCGAGCCTGCTCAAGACGTCGTTCATCGTGCTCGACCTGGCCGAGCCCGTCGACGTGCTCAGCGGCGAGATCCTCGCGGTCGATACCGAGCTGGGCGAACTGCGCCTCCAGGTGGAAGAGATCGAGCGCTGCATCCTCGCGGCCGATGCCTCCGTCTTCCTCGTAACCGAGACCGAAGAGGTCGTCACGACCGAGCAAATCGGACTTGGCGATCTGGTCGCGGGCCAGCTCGCCGAAGCGTTCGGCGCGGGAAACGCGGCAGTGGATGGCTGCTTCGACGCACGGGTCATCTTCGCCTCCGAGGCGGAGGCCGAGGAAGAGGCCCCCGCGGACGAGTAACGAGCGCACGCTTGCACAAGGTACTGCACGGGAGGCGGGTTTCGGCTCGCCTCTCTTTTTGTTGCATCGCGCTTTGCCTGGGAAATCGGCTCGCGCCCGCCGGGCGCCACGCGACAGCGTAATATCCGCCCCTGAGTCCGGGTCAACTTGACCTGGGCAAGAAGCAGTTGGATGAAACAGGTGACGACAAACAACAAACGCGGGCGCTGGCGCTGGGTGGTCGCAGCGCTGGTGGTCGCGGCGATCGCGGCTGCGCTGCTGTCCGGCGCCGGCGATGCGCTGACGCTCGAGCAGCTCAAGGCCCGCCAGGCGGAGCTGCAGGAGTGGACCCGGGCCAACCTGTGGCTGGCCCTGCTGCTGTTCTTCGCGGGGTACGTGCTGGTCACGGCACTGTCGATCCCCGGCGCCGCCGTCATGACGCTGGCGGCCGGGGCGTTGTTCGGCCTGCTGATCGGCACGGTGCTGGTCTCGTTCGCCAGCACGATCGGCGCGACCCTCGCCTTCCTGGTCGCGCGTTTCCTGCTGCGCGCGCCGCTGCGCCAACGCTACGGCGAACGGCTCAAGGCCTTCGACGCAGGTATCGACCGCGACGGCGCGTTCTACCTGTTCACGCTGCGCCTGGTGCCGGTGTTCCCGTTCTTCGTGATCAACCTGCTCGCGGGGCTGACGACGCTGCGCACCTGGACCTACTTCTGGGTCAGCCAGCTCGGCATGCTGCCGGGCACGGTGGTGTACGTGTATGCGGGGACGCAGCTCGCGCGCATCGAGTCGCCCGGCGACGTGCTCTCTCCGGGGCTGGTCGGCGCCTTCGTGCTGATCGGCCTGATGCCGCTCTTGATGCGCTGGCTGGCCCGCTGGCTGCAGGGTCGCAGGGTCTATCGTGGCCATCGCAAGCCGAAGCGGTTCGACTATAACCTCGTGGTGATCGGCGCCGGTTCGGCGGGGCTCGTCACGAGCTACATCGGCGCAGCCGTTAAGGCGAAGGTGGCGCTGATCGAGAAACACCGCCTGGGCGGCGACTGCCTGAACACCGGCTGCGTGCCGTCGAAGTCGCTGATCCGCTCGGCGCGCCTGCTGGCGGAGGCGCGCGAGGCGGAACGCTTCGGCCTGCAGAGCGCGGAACTCGAGTTCGACTTTGGCACGGTGATGGAGCGCGTGCACGAGGTGATTCGCAGGATCGAGCCGCACGACTCCGTCGCACGCTACACCGAGTTGGGCGTGGACGTGATCGAGGGCGAGGCGCGGATCGTGTCGCCATGGGAGGTCGAGGTCGACGGCCGCGTCCTGGCCGCACGCAGCATCGTCATCGCCACCGGCGCACGGCCGCTGGTGCCGCCGATCCCGGGACTCGACCGGATCGACTACCTGACCAGCGACACATTGTGGGACCTGCGCGAGCTGCCGCGCCGCCTGGTCGTGCTGGGCGGCGGGCCGATCGGCGCGGAGCTGGCGCAGTGTTTCGCGCGCTTCGGCAGCGAGGTGACGGTCGTCGAGATGGCGCCGCGGCTGTTGCCGCGCGAGGACGAGGACGCCGCCGCCGAGGTGGAGGCGCGCTTCCGCGCGGAGGGCCTGCGCCTCGCGACGGCCCACCGGGCCGTGCGTGTCGAGACCGAGGCCGGGGAGCAGCGACTGGTCTGCGAACACGAGGGTGCTGAAGTCGCGCTGCCGTTCGACCGCCTGCTGATCGCGCTCGGCCGGCAGGCCAACGTCACAGGCTTCGGGCTCGAGGAACTCGGCGTCGCGCTCAGCGAGCGCAAGACCATCGCGGTCGACGGCCTGCTGCGCACCAATTTCCCGAACATCTATGCCTGCGGCGACGTCGCCGGGCCTTACCAGTTCACCCACGTCGCGGCCCACCAGGCGTGGTATGCGGCGGTGAACGGACTGCTCGCGCCGTTCTGGTCGTTCACCGTCGACTACCGGGTCATTCCCTGGGCGACCTTCACGGAGCCGGAGGTGGCCCGCGTGGGCCTGTCGGAGGACGAGGCGCGCGCCCGCGGCCTCGCCTACGAGGTGACGAAATACGGCATCGACGACCTCGATCGCGCGATCGCGGACGGCGCCGACCACGGCTTCGTCAAGGTGCTGACCCCGCCCGGCAAGGACAAGATCCTCGGCGCCACGATCGTCGGCGCGGAAGCCGGCAACCTGGTGGGCGAATTCGTGCTCGCCATGAAGCACGGCCTCGGGCTGAACAAGATCCTCGGCACGATCCACATCTACCCGACGATGCTGGAGGCCAACAAGTACGCGGCGGGGAACTGGAAGCGCGCGCACGCGCCGCAGGGCGCGCTGCGCCTGGCGGAACGAGTGTTCGCATGGCGGCGGGGCTGAAGCTCTCGGTGATCATCCCGGTCGGGCCGGGAGATCCGGCCTGGCGTGCACTGCTCGGCGATCTCGCCGTGCTGGACGCGGATGCCGAGATCCTGCTCGTGGCCACGCCGGGCGATGGGCCCACGGACTTCGCGGCCGGGGACTACGGGCTGTGCGTACCGGCACGCTGGCTGGAGGCGCCCGCGGGACGCGCGCGCCAGCAGAATGCCGGCGCCGCGGCGGCCGGCGGGACGACCCTCTGGTTCCTGCACGCCGACTCGCGCCTGCCCGCGCGGAGCGTGGCGGCGGCGCTGCGCTTTGCGGGCACCGCGGCGCTCGGCTATTTCGACCTGCGCTTCCTGGACGACGGACCCCGGCTCGCGCGGCTCAACGCCCTGGGCGCGTGGCTGCGCAGCCGCTGGCTGCGCCTGCCCTTCGGCGACCAGGGGCTGATCCTGCCGGGGGCGCTGTTCCGGTCACTCGGCGGCTTCGACGAGTCGCTCACCGCCGGCGAGGATCACGCGCTGGTCTGGGCCGCGCGGCGCGCGGGCATACCGCTCATGCCCCTGCGCGCGCCGCTGCGCACCAGTGCGCGCCGCTATGCCGAGCATGGCTGGCTGCGCACCACCCTGGAGCATGGCCGGCTCACGATCTCGCAGGCGCGCCGCTTTGCCGGCGCGTCGCCCGGCGCCGAAAGCGAGCCAAGATGAACGGGGCGGCCGCGGTCTTCGTCAAGACACCCGGCCTGTCGCCGCTCAAGACGCGCCTCGCCGCCGGGATCGGCCAGGCGGCCGCCGAGCACTGGTACCGGCTCGCCGCCGAGGCCGTGGCGGAGGCGCTGGCCTGGGTCCCCGAGCTGACCACCTACTGGGCGGTCGCGGAGCCTGTCGCGAGTGCGGCGTCCGCCTGGCCGGGGCTGTCGTTGATCGGCCAGGGTGAAGGCGAGCTGGGCGAACGCATGGGCCAGGTGCATGCCACGCTGCTCCAGCGACACGACTTCGTGCTGCTGCTGGGCGCCGACACGCCGCAACTCGAGCCCTCCCGGCTCGCCGAGGCGGCGGGCTGGCTGACCTCAGGAGCGCCGCGCCTCGTGATGGGTCAGGCGCGCGACGGCGGCTTCTGGCTGCTCGGCGCCAACCGCGACCCGGCGCCGTCCGACTGGCTGCGCGCGCCCTGCGGGCGGGCGGATACGGCGCTCGGTTTCCGGGACGCAATGGCGCACCTCGGGGAGTGGCGGCTCCTGCCCGAACTCACCGACGTCGACGAGGCGCAGGACCTGGACGCGATGCTCGCCGAGCTGGGGTCGCTCGAGCACCCGTTACCCGCACAACTGCGCCTCGCCGCCTGGACACGCGCGCTGCGACGCCAATGAGTCCGAGGTACTCGCGGCCCGCGGCGCGTGCCGAGTTGGGGCGCATCGGTTAGGCTTGAGCGTTGCGGGGCCGCGACACGCGGCGGCAAGAACCTGAAAGGAGCACCGGATGGCAAAGACTCCGCGCAAGGCCGGCCTGGATATCGTAGTCAAGGTCACCGACAGCGAAGACAACCTGCGAGGCCGCTTCCTGATCTCGGCGGGCAGCCTTTACTACTTCCGCAAGAACGCGAAAGAACCCTCGCGCCGCTACTCGTGGCGGCAGCTCATCGAGATGATCGACGAGCAATCCGATGCCAGGACAGCCGCAAAGAAAGCCGCCCCGAAGAGCACGGCCTCCCGTAAACGCTGAGGACCGGCCTAGGCGGCACCCGGTAGCGTCAGTGTGACGGTGGTCCCGCCGAGCCCCGACGCCTCGAAGGCAATGTCTCCGCCGTACGCGGTGACCAGCTCACTGACGACCGCCAGGCCGATGCCCTGGCCGGGATGGCTCTCGTCGAGGCGCGCGCCGCGGGCCATGGCCTCGTTGGCGCGCTCCGGATCGAGCCCCTGGCCGTCGTCCTCGACGCGCAGCACGATGGTTCCGGGAGACGCGCCGGCCGCACTGCAGCGGACCCGGCTGCGGCCGTATTTCCAGGCGTTGTCCAGCAGGTTGCCCAGCATCTCCTGAAGATCGCCCTCGTCGCCGCGGAATCGTGCGGAGGCCGGGATCTCCAGCTCGCAGCTGATGCCGCGGTCGGGGTAGACCTTGTCCAGCGTCGCCGCAAGGTCGCTCGCCACCGGCGCGACGGCCACTGGCGCGATGCCCACGCCGCCGGCCGCGCCCACGGCCGCGGCGCGCCGCAGCTGCCAGCCGATGATCCGTTCCATGCGGGCCAGCTCCGCGCGGATCCTGCCGGCCCGCTCCGGTGCGCCCTCGCCGGCCTCCGGAAGAAGCGTGTGCACGGCCGCCAGCGGCGTCTTCAGGCTGTGGGCGAGATTCGCGAGGCCCTCCTGGTAACGACGCTGCCGTCCCCGCTCCCGTCGCAGCAGGGCATTCAGGTTGGCCGCCACGCCGCGCAGCTCCTCGGGCCAGTCGGCGGACAGCTGCTCGCGCTGCGCCGTCTCCATTTCGCGAATCTCCCGCTCGATGCTTCCCAGCGGGCGCATCACCAGGCGGAGGACGAACGCCAGGATCATCAGCATGGCGACCGCGAGGGCGCCGAACCAGCCGACGAGACCGAGGCGGAAGGCACGCTGCTGCGCGCGCCAGGGCTCCAGGCTCTGCGCCACGATGAAGCGAAACGACTCGGTCACGCCGTCCTCGAATTCCCACGCGATCGTCATGCTGCTCAGCGCGAGCCCCGGACCGTCCCGCTCCGCCTGCGTCCACCGGCCGCGCGCGCCCGGCCCGCCCGCGGGCGGCAGCTCGAACTCGAGCCCCAGGGCGGACGGCGAGCGCCAGACGACCTGGCCGTGCGCGTCGCGAATCTCGGCGTGCAGGCCGGCGTCGGGGCTCAGCATGCGGCCGTCGGGAGGCTCGGGCAGGTCCAGGCTGTGCGTTGCCTCCACCGGCTCTGCGGCGGCGATCAGGGCCATCAACTGGGCGTCGAGCACTTCATCGCGCGCCCGCGCCAGGCTGCCCCCGAGACTCCATTCGAGCACGGCGACCGTGGCGCCGAAGAACACCAGCAGCGCGATGGCGAGGCTGAGCAGGACGCGCCGGCGCAGGGAGTGCGTCGCCACCCGGCGATCAGTCCTTGCCCACGGGCGTTAAAGCGAATCGATAGCCGCGGCCACGCAGGGTCTCGATGGGCTTCAGCGTGCCCTCGGGATCCAGCTTGCGGCGCAGCCGGCCGACGAAGACCTCGATGGTATTGCTGTCGCGGTCGTAATCCTGGTCGTACAGGCGCTCGATGAGTTCGCTGCGCGACACGACCTGGCCGGCGCGCAGCACCAGGTATTCCAGCAAGCGGTATTCGAAGCTCGTCAGCTCCACCGGCTCGCCCTCCAGCTCGACCCGCTGCGCCGCGGGCTCGAAGCGGAGGACCCCGAAATCCAGCACCGGCTGGGCCCACCCGGCCGAGCGCCGCACCAGCGCCTCCAGCCGCGCCAGCAGCTCCTCGGTGTGGAAGGGCTTGACCATGTAATCGTCGGCGCCGGCCTTGAGACCCGCCACCTTGTCCTGCCAGCGATCGCGCGCGGTCAGGATCAGCACCGGCAGGTCGCGCTTGTCCGCACGCAACGCGGCGATCAGCTCCATGCCCGACATCTGCGGCAGGCCGAGATCGACCACGGCCACGTCCGGCGCCATCTCTTCCGCCAGGTACAGGCCCTCGCGGCCGTCAGCGGCCTCGTCTACCTGCCAGCCGGCGGCGCGCATCGCGGCGGCCAGGCCCTGGCGTAAGGTATCGTCATCCTCGACCAGCAGTGCGCGCATCGTGCTCGCTCCCATATCGCCGCGATTCGCGCCCGCCGGGCGCGCGAAACCGGCTCAGTAGATTCGCCCGGTCTCGGCGTCGACGTGCCAGGTCTGCACGCGCCCGTCCTCGGTCAGGACGCGAATCCGGTGCACGGTGCGGCCCTTGTCGCGCTTGGTCTCCGCGCGCAGCACCTGCCCACCCGTCCGGTCGCGCACCATTCGCGTGGCTTCCGCCAGGCTGATGCCGTTGTCCGCCTGCGCGACGCGCGCCGTTGCGGCGACGGCCGGCGGCGTGGCGATCGTCAGACCCCCGAGCATCAGCCCCGCGCAGAGCAATGCCGTCACCGCGCCCCGGGCAAGGCGACGACGATGACGGCACTGGGCTTGGGCATTGCGCATGGGCGGCTGGCTCGGTCTCGCTGGACGCGACAAGGGTGGAATCCCCGCCCCGCGAATGCAAGCGCCGGGTTACAGGCGTCCCCGGGACGGGACCACCGTGACGCGCACCGGGATGCTGGTCCCCGGATGCGAGGCCATCGTGGTGACGTATTCGCGCCCGGCGTAAACGTAGGTCACGCGGTAACCGTCGATGCGCTCTTCCTCGCGGTAGCTGGTGGATTCCTGGCAGCGCTGCACCGTCACCGGGACTTCCTCGTATTCCACTCGGGCGGGCGAGGCGATCGGCGCCTGGTTGTACGCGGCCCGGTTGCCCATCGAGGCGCCCACCAAGGCGCCGACCGCGGTCATCGCGTCCTTGCCGCTGCCGCTGCCAAACTGGTGGCCGATGACGCCACCGATGATGCCGCCGGCGATGGTCGGCACCGCGGTGTTGACGCGGCGCTGCGCCGGCGCGTAGCTGCGGGTCTCGTGGCGGACGGTCTGGTACTCGGTTTCCTGCCAGCATTCGCGCGCCGGCGTGGCGATCCGCACCCGCTGCACGATCGGGGCGACGTCCACGACCCGGGCGTAATCCACCCCGGCGCCCCGCTTGCCCGGGTCGGCGGCCGCCGTGCCGGCCACGGCCACGAGCAGGCCTGCCATCGCCAGCTTGAGCTTCATGTTGGTCTTCATAGCCGTTCTCCTCATTGTGTGCCGCCACCGCCCCCACGGGGTGATCCGGCAGCCTCGAGTACAGGCTAAGGGGAGATCGCTGAACCGAAGCTGAACGGCGCCGCGCTCAGCCCCGCACCTTCGCGGCACCATTGGGTTATCCAATGCCCGCCATGTGATATAGATTTGGGCCCGTATGTATTGCAGGTGGACGCGATGAATGAGCCCGACCGATCACCGGCGCCCGGAGCTGCGCAGGACGCCCTGCCGTTCGTCGCGCCGTGCAGGCGGGTGCCGGCGTCCGCGCCGTTTCGCTGGCTCGCCGCCGGCTGGCGCGACATGAAGACAGCGCCCGGACAGAGCCTCGGCTGGGGGCTGCTCGTGCTCGGGCTGTCCTGGCTGGTCAGCCTCCTGGCGCTTTGGCTGGGTAACTGGATCGTGCTGATGTCGCTCCTGTCGGGCTTCGTGTTCCTCGGCCCCCTGCTCGCGATCGCGCTGTATGCCGTCAGCTGGCAACTGGAACACGGCCGCGTGCCGACCTTCGACCGCAGCCTCGATGCGGCGCGCCTCCGGGTCGGCGACAGCATGGTGTTCGCGCTGATTCTGCTGGTGATCTTCCTCGTATGGGCGCGGGCCGGCTCGATGATCCACGTGTTCTTCCCGGTCGAGTCGAAGCCCGAGCTGCGCCAGCTCGTGACCTTCCTCGTGATCGGCTCGGCGGTGGGCTCGATCTTCGCGGCAATCGCATTCTCCGCCAGCGCCTTCTCGTTGCCCATGCTGATGGACCGCAAGGTGGACACCGTCACCGCCGTGGTCACGAGCGTCAATGCGACCCTGCGCAACAAGCCCGCGATGATCACCTGGCTCGGGCTGATCGTGCTGCTGACGGGGATCGGCTTCGCGACCGCGTTCGTGGGCCTCGCAGTGCTGTTCCCGCTGCTCGGCCACGCGACCTGGCACGCCTATCGCGACGTCGTCGACGCCTCGGCCTGGCCCGCGCACGAGCCCTGAGCCGGCGCCGTGCCCACCAACGTCACGCCAGAATACAAGAAAGCCGAGGAGGCTTACCGCAAGGCGCGCGAGCCGAAGGACCGGCTGGACTGCCTCAAGCAGATGCTGTCCACCATCCCCAAGCACAAGGGCACGGAGCACCTGCAGGCCGATATCAAGAGCCGCATCAAGGACCTGACGGAGGAGCTCGCCGGGCCGAAGAAGGGCGGCCAGCGCAGCGGCCCCGCGCTCGTGATCCGGCCCGAGGGCGCCGCGCAGATCGCGCTGCTCGGTCCCCCGAACGCCGGCAAGTCCGCCCTGCACCTGCGCCTCACGGGCTCGCGTGCGCAATCCGGCCCGGGACCGTTCATGACGCAGTTTCCCGAGCCGGGCATGCTGCCCTACGAAGACATCGGCCTGCAGCTCGTCGACCTGCCCTCCATGTCGGCGGACCACAGCCCGCCCTGGATCGCCTCCACGCTGCAGACGAGCGACGCCGCGCTCCTGGTCGTGGACCTGTCGGATCCCGGCTGCGTCGAGCAGGTGCAGTTCATCCTCGACGCGCTGGCCGCGAAGAAGGTCAGCCTGGTGGCCGGCTGGCCCGGGCAGGAAACTGAAACCGGCCACGCCGGCGGGGACGGCTCGCCCGGGGACGATGCGGACGACCCGTTTCGCATCCGGCTGCCGACCCTGCTGCTGGCCAACAAGATCGACCTGGCGCCGGATCCGGATGAGGTCGCGGTACTGGAGGAGCTGCTCGGCGTCGACTTCCCGGCGCTGCGCGTCTCCGCGGAGACCGGTCGAGGCCTCGGCGCGCTCGCGCCGTGGCTGTTCAAGGCACTGGGGGTCGTGCGGGTTTACACGAAAGCCCCGGGCAAGGACCCCGAGCGGGACCGGCCGTTCACGGTTCGCCGCGGAGAGACCGTGCTGGATGTCGCCCGCCTCGTGCACAAGGACATCGCCGAGACGTTCCGCTTCGCCCGCCTCTGGGGCAGCGGCGTGTTCGACGGCCAGCAGGTCGGCGCCGACCACCCGGTCGCGGATGGCGACGTGGTGGAGCTGCACGCAGCGCGGGCCGGGTTCTGAGCGACCGCGGCAGCGCGCTGTCACCGGCTTCCGGATTGACCGCGGCAGCACGCCGTCACAGGCCCGTTTCGCTCGGAACTCTTATCTCGCTCAACGGGCCTGTGACGTCCCGCTGCCGCTGCCGCCCGGCTTGAGGTGGCGCCTCGGCTCGCTTCCGGCAACACCCACAGTGAGGCTGAGGCCGGGGCGCCCGTGCTGGCAGGTGTGCAGTGGCCGGGACATGGCAGGGTTCACCGCGTGAGATTTCAAGTGACCGAGCGCGGGGAACCCTGCCGTGGCGCGGCCACGGGCCATCATGTCCGGGGAACGCGGCCGTGGTCCGGCGGCGGCCACGGCATGGTAGTCTCCACACCGTGAGCGACAAGCCCAAACCCCCTCCCGGACGACGCCAGTCAAGGGTACCCGTGACGCGCACGGGGCGGCTGTTCCGCATGGGGCTGACGGCTGGTGGCATGGCGCTCGGGGGGATCGCGGAGAGCATGCGGCGGGCCACCGGCAAGGCGACCGGCAAGGCGACCTCTGCGCTGCTTTCCGGGGCCAACGCGACACGCCTCGCGAAGCAGCTCGCGCACATGCGCGGCGCGGCGATGAAGCTCGGCCAGCTGCTCTCCATGGAAAGCAGCCACGTGCTGCCGCCGGAATTCGCCGAGGCGCTGGCGGTGTTGCGCTCGTCGGCGGACGTCATGCCGCAGACGCAGGTGAAGCGGCTGTTCGGTCGCGAGTACGGCAAGGGCTGGCAAGCGCGTTTCACGGAGTTCGATTTCGAGCCTGCGGCCTCGGCGTCCATCGGCCAGGTGCATCGCGCGGTGGCCCGCGATGGCCGGGCCATGGCTCTCAAGATCCAGTACCCGGGCGTCGCCAAGAGCATCGACAGCGACGTGGACAACCTGGCGATGTTCCTGAACATGGCACGCCTGCTGCCGCGCGAGCTCGACGTCTCGGATATCGTCGAGGAGGCCAAGCGGCAACTCCGGCAGGAAGCCGACTACCACACCGAGGCCGCGAACCTCGAGCGCTACCACGCGCTGCTGGCCGACGACGATCGCTTCATCGTGCCGCGGGTGCACCGCGATTTCAGCACCCAGCGCATTCTCGCGATGGACTGGATCGAGGGCGAGCCGCTCGACAGGCTGATCCGCGAGGCTATTCCACAGGACGTCCGGGATGGCATCGCGGTGGCGATCCAGGACCTGACGTTCCGGGAACTGTACGAGTTTCGCTTCATGCAGACCGATCCGAACTTCGCCAACTACCTTTACCGGCACGAGGACGGGCGGATCGCGCTGCTGGACCTGGGCGCCGCGGTGACCTTCCCGCAGGACTTCGTCGACCGCTATCGACGCATCACGCGCGCGATCCTCGAAAACGACCGCGCGGGGGTCGCCAGGTATGCAGCGGAAATCGGCTACCTGCGCGACACCGACTCGGAACGGCACCAGGAGCTGATAGTGAATCTCATCATGATGGTTTGCGAGCCGCTCACGACCGATGGCGCCTACGACTTCGGTGCATCGGACCTGGCCTCGCGCGCGGCGGCAGCGGGCCTGAACATCGTGTTCCGTTCACGGGAGTTCCGGAACCCGCCGGCGGCGACCGCGGTGCTGCACCGCAAGCTCGGCGGCAGCTTCCTGCTCTGCCACCGGCTCAAGGCGCGCGTCGAGATGCGCGACTACCTGCTCGCGCGAATCTGAGTCCGGGGCGCCGCGCGCCGGCCGTGGCTTATACTGCGGCGGACCCACTGCCGCGCACGGAGAACCCACTTGCCGGAGCCCGCCGCGAACGGAGCGTCGATCCGCGTCCCGAGCCTGGCGCAATCCCTTGCGCCGGTCTTCCTGCTCGTGCTGCTGTTGTCGACGTCGATCTGGCTGTTCGGCGCGGACTCGTCGCAAGGCGCCAACCAGGTCGCCCTGACGCTCACCGCCGCGGTCGCCGCGCTGATCGCCATCTACAACGGCGAGCGCTGGCCGGACATCCTCGAGGCGATCGTCAATGGTATCTCGACCGCCATGAGCGCGATCCTGATCCTGCTGGCGATCGGTGCGCTGATCGGCACCTGGAGCATCTCCGGCACGGTCCCCGCGATGATCTATTACGGCGTGCAGCTGCTGTCGCCGTCGATCTTCTATCCGACGGCCTGCCTGATCTGCGCGCTCGTGTCCGTCTCCATCGGCTCGAGCTGGACCACCGCGGGCACGATCGGCATCGGGCTCATGGGCATCGCGCAGGGCCTGGGACTGTCGCCCGAGGTCACCGCCGGCGCGGTGATCTCCGGCGCCTACTTCGGCGACAAGATGTCGCCGCTGTCGGACACGACGAACCTGGCGCCCGCAGTGGCGGGCACCGAGCTGTTCACCCACATCCGGCACATGGTCTACACCACCGGCCCGTCCTTCCTGATTGCGCTTGCGGGGTTCACGCTGGTCGGCTTCCTCGGCGAGGGCCCGGCGGGTGAGGTTGCGCTCGGCACGCTGCCGGATGTGCTGGCGGCCAACTTCAACCTCAGCCTCTGGACGCTGGTGCCCCTGGTGGTGGTGCTCGGCCTGGCGGTCGCTCGCTATCATGCGCTGCCGGTGCTCCTGTTCGGCGCACTGCTCGGTGCGGTGTTCGCCATCCTGCTGCAGCCCGGGGTGGTGGCGGCTTATGGCGGCGCCGGCGAGCTCGGTGCGAGCCTGGCGATGCTCAAGGGGGCGTGGATCAGCCTGTTCGACGGCTACGTGGCGCAGACAGGCAACGAGGTCGTGGACAACCTGCTGTCGCGGGGCGGCATGAGCAGCGTGCTGACCACCATCTGGCTGGTCATTTCGGCGCTGACGCTCGGCGCGGTGCTGGAGCACGGCGGCATGCTGCAGCGGATCATCCAGGGCGTGATCCGCGCAGCGAAGAGCACCGGCGCGCTGATCGCTGCGGTGATCGCGACCTCGATCGGCACGAACATCGTCACGGGGGACCAGTACATCGCGATCGTCCTCCCGGGCCGAATGTTCCGCGCCGAGTTCCGGCGCCGTCGTCTCAAGGCGCGCAACCTCTCGCGCACCATCGAGGACGCCGGCACGCTGACCTCGCCGCTGATCCCGTGGAATACCTGCGGCGCCTACATGGCGGCCACGCTGGGTGTTGCGACGCTGGCCTACCTGCCGTGGTGCTTCCTGAACCTGGTGAACCCGTTCGTCGCGATGTTGCTGGGCTTCCGGGGGATCACGATCGAGACGGCGCCCGAGGGCGCCCCGATGCCGGAAATCGACAGCGCGGCACGTGGCTAGCCGCACGGCGGGAGATCGGCGGCGTCAGGAGGCCTCGCTGCGCTCTTCGCGCATCGAGAGCATGGGTTCCCAGTTCTCGACCCATTCCGCCTGCAGGGCGCTCGACGGCGTGCCATGGTGGAACTTCGCCTTGCTCATCGCGGCAAAGCGGCGCGCCAGCTCGTCCAGCGCATCCTCCGGATCGAAGCCCCGCTCCACGAGCCAGCAGCCGGTGACCATCCCGGTCCGGCCCACCCCATCGGTGCAATGCACGTAGACGCGGAGCCCGGACTCCAGCGCGAACTGGATCTCGCTCAGCGCATAGACCATGTCTTCCACGTGATCCGGGACAGCCTCCTCGGGCAGCGGCACCGACAAGTACTCGGTGTAGATGCCACGTTTCCGCGAGACCTTCTCGAGCAGCGCCTTGTAGGGACGAGCGCCATCGTCCGGTGAGCTGAGGTCGATGAAGAGCGTGATGCCTGCGTCGAGCAGCCCGGAGATCCGGCGGCGCATGATGCTCTCGTCCCAGTGTCCCGGATGCTCGCCCGCCAGCAGTCGGCCCGACTCTACCCAGTAGCTCTCGGTGATCGGTTTGAAATCAGCCATGTTCCGGTCCTCCGTGAAGCGGAGGCTAGCAGTGATGACCGGCTCCCGGCGTGATGGAGTTCTCGATAACGCCGCATCATCGGCGGTGCGGCCGGCCGGGGGTCAGGCCGAACCCGGCTGCACCAGCCAGTCGACCCGCGGCGGCGGGGCATCCGCCTGCTGCAGCGGCCGGACCAGCTCCGCGAGCAATTGGCGCAGGTCCTCTTCGAGGCCCCAGGGCGGGGCGGCGATGACGATGCCGCTGCCATTGAGCCCCGCCGGATTGTCGTCAGGCCGTACCGAGAGCTCGACCCGCAGCAGGCTGCCCAGCCCTGTGGCACCCAGCTCGCGGTAGAACGGGCGCAGCACGCGACGGTCCTTGATCGGGTACCAGGCAGCCAGCACGCCCACCGGCCAGCGACGCCTGGCGAGGGCGAGCCCTTCCACCACGCGACGCAGGTCGTCGGGCGCCTCGTAGGGCGGATCCACGAGCAACAGGCCGCGGCGGGGCGCCGGCGGCAGCAGCCCGCCCAGCGCCTCCCAGCCGTCGCGGCAGTGCACCGCCACGCGCGCATCCCGCCGGAACAGCTGGCGCAGCGCAGCGGCCTCGTCCGGTACCGCCTCGACCAGCACCAGGCGATCCTCCTCCCGGAGCAGGCTGGCGGCGATCAGGGGAGATCCCGGATAGGCCCGCAACCCCTCGGCGTTCTCCGGCAGCGCGGCCACGATCCGGAGGTACGCGCCGAGCGCGGCGCTGCGAGGCGCCATGCCCTTCAGCCGCACGATGCCCGTCTGGGCTTCCTTGGAACGCAGCGCCTCGGGCGCGTCCAGGCGGTAGAGGCCGGCGCCGGCGTGGCTTTCCACGTAACAGAGCGGCTTGGGCCGTTCCTGCATGCGCGCGAGCACGGCGACCGTCACGGCATGTTTCAGGACATCGGCGAAGTTCCCGGCATGGTAGGCGTGCCGGTAGTTCATGTCTCGGAAACGCGGATGCGGTGCACGTAGATCCGCAGCGGGTCCGTCGGCTCATCGAGATAGAGGCCGATGCGGCGGATCGAGTGCAGCTTGAATTCCCGGCCCGCAGGCGTCTCCGACAGCGCCTCGAGCGGAATGTAGAAGTCGTTGGCCCCCGGCACGACCCGCAGGGCGTAATCGATGCGGTTTTCTGGCGGCTGTTGCCTGGGACGGTCTTCGAGCCGCAAGATCACCCGGACCGGCCGCTCTGCCGTGGAGTACACGTTGATCATCAGCATCGACACGCCGCTCCAGTCCTTGAACGGCTCGTGCACCGTGAGGCCGGCGCCGGGCGTGCCGTCGAGCAACAGGACCGCGACGCGCCGCCCTGCCCGCCGCGACCACTCCTCCGGGCCCTTGCCGACGAACAGCTCCGCGCCTTCCACCTCGATGAACGGTTCCTGCCAGGAACTGGCCAGGTCGATGACCACGGGGAACGCGCCGGCCCGGCCCGCATAGGACACAAACACCGGGAACAGAGCCTGCAGCACCACGACGATCAACAGCGTGGCCACGATCGCCAGCGAGCGCCGCGGCCAGCCGCGCAGCCAGGCATGCTCGCGCTTCAGGCCCCGGTCCAGCGCCGCGCTGAGCGCGAGGAACCCGACCGCGCCGACCAGGCTGCGCAGCCAGCGCCATGGGAACTCCGCGTCGCTCTCGACGAGCATTTCGTAGCCGGACAGCAGCGCCAGCACCGCCACCATGGCGACCGCGTAGTAAAGCGAGCGCTTGCGGATCCAGCGCCGGCCGATGAGCGCCGTCAGCTCGAGGATGACGAGCCCGGCAAATCCGAAGAAGAAGACCTCCCTGAGGTCATGCAGGGTCAGCTCCAGCAGGCCCCGCGGCTTCTCGAGGCCGAACACGGCCAGCAGGAACAGCACCATGGCGCCATAGAGCACCATGAGGCGCGCACCCGGGCCCCGGCGAGCACCGGAAACGGGCACACGATCGGGGATTTCGGCGGGGTCTTTTTCGCTCACTGCGGGCCTCGGCGGCGGTCGCGATGCTGCGACTGCGGCCTACCCTAATCCCGTCAAGGCGCGGCGGCAATCCTCGCGTCGTCGCCTTCGAGCCAGAAGCGGCTGAAGTACAGCTCGAAGGGTTCCTCCGGGCGGCGGCTGAACAGGATGAACTGGCTGATGTCGCCGAGGTCCATTTCCCGGTCGCGTGGGCCATGCGCGATGGTCTCCAGCGCGATCGTGAAGTCGTTGAGGCCCGGCGTGACGATGAAACTGCCATTGAAGCGATCGCGATGCGGCCGGTCGCGGCGTGAGTCGTCCACCCGCAGGACGATCTCCACGGGGGTCTCGAGCTCGGACCAGACCTGGAAGCGCAGCGCCTCATGGGTCGACCAGTCGGGATAGGGCTCGCGCACGGTGAAGCCCGGCCAGGGCGCATCGAGGAACGTCAGCCGGGCGACGCGGTTGCCGGCCTGCCCTTCCCACCCTGCCGGGGCCCGCACGACAGCCAGCTCGGAGCGTCCCACGCCGAGGAAGGGCCGCTGCCAGCGCATCGTCAGGTCGGCGAGGACGGGAAACGCCGCGGCGCGCATGCCGTAGCTCCAGGCGACGCCGGCAAGCGGCATGACGGCCAGCCCGAGGGCCAGCACCGCGCCGATCAGCACCAGGCGCGCCGCGATCGGGCCATCCTTGCCCAGGCTGGCCCAGAGCGAGGGACGCAGCGCCGCGGCGATGGCAATGAAGCACACGGCCCCCGTCAGGTTGCTGAGGGCGTCGTCGACGTTTGCGTGGCGCCCGGGCTGGGCCAGCTGTGCGACCTCCGAGACCAGGCTCAGCACCACCGTCGCGAGCAGCGCGATGACGAAGTCGCCACGCTCGAGGCGCGCGTCGCTGCGCAGTCGCTGGACGAGCCGCAGCATCAGCAGCGCCGTCACGCCGAACAGCAGCGTGTGACCGATCTCGAACAGCATGCGCCAGCCATAGAGATCGCTCGGCGGCCGCCCCAGCACGAGAAACAGCATCAGCGCGACGATGCCGAGCGCCGGCGGCGCAAGCTGCGGCCAGCGCTCGGCCAGCCGGGAAGTTTCCGGAGTCATGCCCGGATTCTGCCTGCTGGAGCAGCATGACCGCCAGCGGGCCAGATCATCATTGACCCTTGGCCCGAAAAGGCGCCAGAGTGGCCCATCTGGTCACCACGAAGGCATCCCTTGAACCCCAGCCCCTTTATCGACATCCGCATGCAGCCGCAGCCGGATGACGTCACCTGCGGGCCGACCTGCCTGCAGGCCGTCTACCGGCACCTCGGGCACCGCATGGATCTCGCGCGGATCATCTCCGAGGTACGCGGGCTGCCGGACGGCGGCACTCTCGCCGTCTACCTCGGCAACCATGCGCTGAAGCTCGGCCTGAAGGCGCGGGTCTACAGCTACCACCTGAAGATCTTCGACCCGTCCTGGCGCGGCGCCGAACCGGCAGAGCTGGCCGCAAAGCTCACTGCACAGCTCGAGTTCAAGCAGGGCAAGAGGTTCGAGCTGGCGAGCCGCGCCTACATCCGTTTCCTCGAGCTCGGCGGCGAGATCGCATTCGACGACCTGACGCCGGAGCTGCTTGACGTACCCTTCGACGCGGGGCTGCCGGTGTTGACGGGGCTCTCCGCCACCTACCTCTACGACAGCCGGCGCGAATACACGAACCGTAACAACCGCGCCGTCTACGACGACCTGCGCGGCGAGCCCACCGGGCACTTCGTCGTGCTCTGCGGCCAGGAGGGCGGGCAGGTGCGGGTGGCGGACCCCTTCATCGGCAACCCGCTGGCCGACGACAGCCACTACTATGACGTCGGCGTGGATCGCCTGATCCGCGCCATCTTGCTCGGCGTCATGACCTACGATGCCAACCTGCTCGTGATCTCTGATGGAGAATTGCCATGAGGCGCCTGATCGTCGTGGATGATCCTGGGGCCTGGACGCTCGGCGGCCATGACGGCGCTGTCGTCTCCGTGAGCGAGTACCTCAGCCCGGCGGAGCCGTGGCCCACGCGCGGCATCCGGGTGTTCAACCTCGCGCGTTCCTACGGCTACCAGACGCGTGGGTACTATGTCTCGCTGCTCGCCGAGGCGCGCGGTCACCGGGTCATCCCGGATGTGCGCACCATCCAGGACCTCAACGCCCCGGGCTTCGTGCGATTCATCCCGACCGACGTGGAAGACCTCATCCAGAAGAGCCTGGCCCGGCTGAAGTCGGACGATTTCGTGCTGTCGATCTATTTCGGCGAAAACGTCGCCGCGCAGCACCAGGCGCTCGCCCGTGCGCTGTTCCGCCTGTTCCCGGTCCCGTTCCTGCGCGCCAAGTTCGGCCGCGGACAGAAGTGGAGCCTGCGCGGCATCCGCGCACTGCCGATGGACGAGATCCCGGAGCAGCACCTCGAGTTCATGCACGATGCCGCGCGGCGGTTCTTCGCCCGCAAGCGCTACCAGCCCGAGCGCAGCGACCGTTCGCGCTTCGACCTCGCCATCCTCGTCAACCCGGCGGAGAGCGAGGCGCCGTCCGACAAGCAGGCGCTGCATCGCTTCATGCAGGCGGCGCGCCGGCAGGGCTTCAGCGTGGAGTTCATCGGCCACGACGATTACCCGCGCATCGCCGAGTTCGACGCGCTGTTCATCCGCGAAACGACGGCGGTCAACCACCATACCTGGCGGTTTTCGCGGCGCGCGCAGGCCGAGGGCCTCGCCGTGATCGACGACCCGGACTCGATCCTGCGCTGCGCGAACAAGGTCTACCTCGCCGAGATCCTCAAGGGCGCGAAGATCCCGATCCCGCGCACCGAGATCATCCAGCGCGGCCAGCGCCGGCAGGCCCTCGCACGGCTCGGCCTGCCGTGCGTGCTCAAGATCCCGGACTCGTCGTTCTCGCAGGGCGTCGCCAAGGCGAACACCGAGGCGGAGTACCTGGAGCTGACCGACAAGATGCTGGAATCCTCGGACCTCGTCATCGGCCAGGAATACGCCCCGACCGACTTCGACTGGCGCGTCGGCGTGCTGGAAGGCGAGCCGCTGTTCGTCTGCAAGTACTTCATGGCGCGCGGCCACTGGCAGATCTACAACTGGGCCAGCAGGCGGCGCCGGGACGTGTGGGGCAACTACGAGACGCTCGCCGTGGCCGATGCGCCGCCCGCGGTCGTCCAGACCGCGGTCAAGGCCGCCAGGCTCATGGGCGACGGCCTGTACGGCGTGGACATCAAGGAGATCGACGGCAAGCCCGTGGTCATCGAAATCAACGACAACCCCAGCATCGAGGCGGGCGTCGAGGACAAGGTGCTCGGCATGGCGCTCTACGATGCGATCATCGGCACGCTGCGCCGCCGGGTGGAGGCGCGGCGCGAAGGCGAACGCAAGTGACGCCGGCGCGCCCGTGGGGCCTGTTCGAGGCCTTCGGCATCGAGATGGAGTTCATGATCGTCGACCGGGCGTCGCTGGCCGTGCGCCCGGTCTCCGACCTGCTGCTGCGGGACGCCGACGGCGGCGTGGACTGGGTCGAGGACGTCGCGCGGGGCCCGATCGCCTGGTCGAACGAAATCGTCGCCCACCTGGTCGAGTTGAAGACCAACGGCCCCGCGGCGAATCTCGCCGGCCTCGGCGCAACGTTCCACGCCGACGTCCTCGAGGCGAACCGGCTGCTGGCGAAGCACGACGCGATGCTGCTCGGCACAGGAGCCCACCCGCTGATGGACCCGGCCATCGAGACCCGCATCTGGAACCACGGCGGCAGCGAGATCTATTCGACCTACGACCGGATCTTCGGCTGCAGCGGCCACGGCTGGTCGAACCTGCAGAGCACCCACCTGAACCTGCCCTTCGCCGACGACGAGGAATTCGGCCGGCTGCACGCCGCCATCCGCCTGGTGCTGCCGATCATCCCGGCGCTGGCCGCCAGCTCGCCCTTCCTCGATGGCCGGTTCACGGGGTACCTCGACGCCCGGCTCGAGACCTATCGCCACAACCAGGCGCGCATCCCGTCGCTCAGCGGCAGGATCATCCCGGAGCGGCTGTTCTCGCGTGCCGAGTATGAAACCCTGTTCGAGCGCATCGCCCGAGACATCGCGCCACACGATCCCGACGGCGTGCTCGACCCGCTGTTCCTGAACTCCCGCGGCGCGATCGCCCGCTTCGACCGCAACGCGATCGAGATCCGCACCATCGACATCCAGGAGTGCCCGGACGCGGATATCGGCGTGGTGGCCGCGATCGTCGCGGTGCTGCGCCGGCTCGTGGCCGAGCAGGACGTGTCCTGGCGAGTGCAACAGCAGTGGCCGGAGGACCTGCTGGCAGACATCTTCCTGGACGTCGTGAAGGACGGCGACCAGGCGCCGCTCCGCGACGCCGACTACCTGCGGATGCTCGGCCTCCGTGGCCGCGGCATGACGGCGGGCGCGGCCTGGCGAGAACTCTGCGAGGCTGCGCACCAGGACTTCGACGCGGCGGCTCATGCCAGCCTGGACCGGATCCTCGCCGAGGGACCGCTCGCCCGCCGGATGCTGCGGGTCCTGGGCGTGGCGCCGGATCGCGATGCGCTGGCAGGAACGTGTGGCGAGCTCGCCCGTTGCCTGGCAGACAACCGGATGTTTCCCTGATGCGTGGCCAGGGCGCCGGGGCGCGCTGGCTGTTCACCTGCGAGCATGGCGGATACGGGGTCCCCGCCGACCATGCCGCACTGTTCCACGGCGCGGACGAGGTGCTGCGCTCGCATCGCGGCTGGGACCCCGGCGCGCTTGAGGTGTTCGACACCGTCTCGTCCGGCCTGGGCGACGCGACCTTTTCGGTCACGACCACGCGCCTGCTGATCGATGCGAATCGATCCCTCCACCATCCGCGCGTGTTCTCGGAATTCACGCGCCCGCTGTCGCGAGCAGCGCGGGCCGACATCGTGGCGCGGGGGTGGCGCCCCTGGCGCGACGCGGTCGCCGGGACCATCGCCGGCTGGCTCGACGCCGGGCTCCGCGTGCAACATTTTTCCGTGCACAGCTTCACGCCGGTGCTGCACGGCCAGATCCGCAACGCCGATATCGGCCTGCTGTACGATCCGTCGCGCCCGGCCGAGCGCGAGCTTTGCGCCGGCCTCGCCGCGCGCCTGGCCGGACGGGGCTGGCGCGTGCGCATGAACTATCCCTACCGGGGGGTCGCCGACGGCCACACCAGCGCGCTGCGCCGGCGCTTCGGCCCGCGCTACGCCGGCGTCGAGCTGGAACTCAACCAGGCGCTGTTTCCGCGCCTGCTGGCGCCCCTGTGCGAAGACATACGGGCTGCGCTCACCGAGCTCAGGCGTGGATAGAAGATTTTCGCGCGGAGGCGCAGAGAAGCAGAGGTAAGATGAGATTTTGAAAATGGGTCGGTGAGCCGGGCGTTATCGACCAGGTTCCGGCGGAAGGCTCGCCTCGCAACCCCTATTCAAAACTCCGCGCGTCTCTGCCCCTCTGCGTCTCTGCGCGAGAATTTCTTAAAGGTATTCGTCGAGGAATTCGAGGGTCCGGCGCCAGGCATCGGCCGCCGCCTCGGGCTGGTAGCGCGTCCCGGACGGGTTGGCGAAGGCGTGATCCGCCTCGTCGTAAACGATGATCTCCGCCGTCTTGCCCAGCGTCTGCAGCAGGGTCTCGAACTCCCGCACCGACTCGATCGGGATGCCGCGATCCTGGCCGCCGAAGATGCCGAGGATCGGCATCCTCAGTGGCGCGAGGCGGGCCGGATCGGTCACGAGGCGTCCGTAGTAGATGACGGCGGCGTCGAGTTCCTCGGGGAACTCCATGGCGGCCCGCAGCGACATCGCGCCGCCGAGGCACCAGCCGATGGACCCCACCCTCTCTACGCCGCCTTTGTTCTCGAGCCAGCGCAAGGCGGCGCCGAGGTGCAGTGAGGCGCGGGCCTCGTCCCGCATCAGCGCCTGCATGAGTGTCCGGGCTTCCTCCGGGTCGCCCGCCACGGGTCCCTCGTAGAGGTCCACCGCCAGCGCCAGGTAACCGGCCTCGGCCAGGCGGTTGCTCATCTCGCGGATGTTGTCGTTCAGGCCCCACCACTCGTGGATCACGATCAGGCCGGCGCGCGGCACGCCCGACGGACGCGCGAGGTAACCTCGTGCCGGACCGTAATCGATCTCCTCGCCGACGATGCCTGCCGCGGCCGCGCCACCCGCAGCACCGGGCTCCGGCCGGTCGCCGGCATGCTCGCGCGCCATGGCCTCGGTATAGTCCGGCTCCAGCCCCGTTTCAGCCGCCAGTACGGCCGGCACGGCCAAGCCGAAGACCAGGCCCAGCACCAAAGCAGACAGCCATATTCTCATCACAGCGCCTCGATCATGCCGCGCGTCACAAGGACCACGCCCCCCTTCGTGACAAAGAAGCGGCGCCGGTCCTCCGCCGGGTCCTCGCCGACCACCAGGCCGTCGGGCACTTCCGTGTCCTCGTCGATGATGGCGCCGGTGATCCTGCAGCTCCGGCCGATTTCGACGTTCGGCAGGATGATGGAGCGCTCCACCAGTGAGCGCTCCCCCACGCGCACGTTGCTGAACAGCACGGACTCCCGCACCAGGGCGCCGGAGACGATGCAGCCGCCCGACACCATCGAGTTGAGCGCGCGGCCGTGCCGGTCGTCGTCATCCAGCACGAACTTCGCCGGCGGCAGCTGCGCCTGGTAGGTCCAGATCGGCCACTCCTGGTCGTAGAGATTGAGCTCCGGCGCGACGAACGTGAGCTCGATGTTCGCCTCGTAGAACGCGTCGACATTCCCCACATCGCGCCAGTAGAGCTGCACCTTGGTTGCGGCATCCTGGAACACGTAGGCATGGACGTGCACGCCGGCCTCGATGCACGCGGGGACGATGTTCCGGCCGAAATCGTGCGCCGAGTCTTCGAGCGCCGCATCCTCGAGGAGCACGCGCTCTAGGAAAGCGGCGTTGAACACATAGATGCCCATCGAGGCGAGGGCGATGCCCTCGCGCCCGGGGATGGGCTCGGGATGCAGGGGCTTCTCGATGAACCTGGAGATGCGGTTCGACTCGTCGATGGTAACGATGCCGAATTCCTGCGCGCGCTCGACCGGGACCTCGACCGTGCCGACCGTGATCTCGGCGCCGCTCTCGGCATGCTGGGCGAGCATCAGGCCGTAGTCCATCTTGTAGATATGGTCGCCCGCCAGGATCAGCACGTACTCCGGCTCCTGGCGTCGCAGGTATTCCAGGTTCTGGAAGACCGCGTCGGCCGTGCCCTTGTACCAGGAGGCGTCGATCTGCTGCTGCGCCGGCAGAATCTCCACGAACTCGCCGAACTCGCCGCGGAAATAGCCCCAGGCCCGCTGCAGGTGCACGATCAGGTCGTGCGCCTTGTACTGGGTCAGCACGGCGATCCGCCGGATCCCGGAGTTCACGCAGTTGGACAGCGGGAAATCGATAATCCGGTACTTGCCGCCGAACGGCGTCGCCGGCTTGGCGCGCGACAGCGTGAGCGCCTTCAGGCGCGAACCGCGGCCACCGGCCAGGATCAGCGCGACGGTCTCTCGGGTCAGGCTGCTGACATAGCGTCCCGGTCTTCCGGTCTTCATGACTCGCCCCAGGTGCTGGTGAATTTATGCATACATTAGCAGGCACGCCCCGCGACGGCATTGCGGCGGGCCGCAGCTGCGCGCTGCTGTGCTAAATTGCCGCCTTCGTCGCCAGGCCGGACACCATGGCCACCCAACTGAAGATCCTGTTCGTCGTTGCCGAGACCTGGCCGCTGGTCAAGACCGGCGGCCTCGCCGATGTCGTGCCTGCCCTGGCCCGCGCGCTCGCCGAGCAGGGCCACGACGTACGCCTCCTGATGCCCGGCTATCGCCAGGTGGAAGAAACCTTCGCCGGCCGGCCGGCCGGGCGCTTTTTCGAGGTGCTGCCGGGCCTCGACCGCGCCCGCCTGATCCGCGGTGAATTGCCGGACTACGGCATTCCGACCTGGCTGCTCCACTGTCCCGCGCTGTACGACCGGCCCGGCGGCCCCTACGGCGACGAGCACGGCGATGACTGGCCGGACAACAGCCTGCGCTTCGGCCTGCTATGCAAGGTGGCCGCCATGTTCGCCGCCGGCAAGGGACTCGACGGCTGGAAAGCCGACGTCCTGCACGGTCACGACTGGCATGCCGGACTGACGCCCGCGTACGCCGCCTTCGATCCGTCGGTCAGCGCCGGCACGGTGTTCACCATCCACAACCTCGCCTACCAGGGCAATTTCGATCACGCGACCTGCGGCCTGCTCGGCGTCGCGCCGCAGGCCTTCCATCCGGACGGGCTGGAGTTCTACGGGCAGCTCAGCTTCCTGAAGTCCGGCCTGTGGTATTCCGACCAGCTGACCACGGTCAGCCCGACTTACGCCCGCCAGGTGCAGACAGAAGAATACGGTTGCGGCATGGCGGGCGTATTGCGCCTGCGCAGCGGCGCGCTCACCGGGATCCTCAACGGCGTGGACGAGCGGATCTGGAGTCCTGATATCGACCCACTCCTGCCGGGGCGCTACTCGGCGCGGGACCTCGCTGGCAAGGCCCGCTGCAAGCTCGAGCTGCAGGACCGCTTCGGCCTGGCGCGCGGGCCGGATATCCCGGTCGTGGGCATGGTGGGACGGATGGCGGCCCAGAAGGGCTGGGACCTGCTGGCCGAGGCGGCGCCCGGCCTGCTGGCGGACAAGGTCCAGCTGGTCATAGTCGGCAGCGGAGACCACGCGCTCGAGGGGCAGCTGGAGGCGCTGGCCGCCCGGCACGGGGGCATGCTCGGGCTGCACGTAGGCTACCACGAGCCCCTGTCGCACCTGGTCATGGCCGGCGCAGACATTTTCACGGTGCCCTCGCGCTTCGAACCCTCGGGCCTGACCCAGATGTACAGCCAGCGCTACGGGACGCCGCCGGTCGTGCGGCGCACGGGCGGCCTGGCCGACAGCGTCGTGCAGGCCACGCCCGCGAGCATCGCGGCCGGCAGCGGCACCGGGTTCTTCTTCGAGGAGGCGGACGCGGGGGCGCTGGAGGACGCGCTGCGCCAGGCCGTCCGGCTGTATCGCAACGACCCGGCCGCATGGCGTGTGCTGCAGGCCAATGGCATGGCGCGGGACTTCAGCTGGCGGGGACCCGCCGGGGCCTACGCAAAAGTCTACGCGGCCGCGCTGGCGGCCAGCCGGTCACGGCGTGTAGCTCCGCCGCGATTTGCGAAGCCCTGAGAGGCGGCAGATCGGCCTGGACGCTCCGGGTACACGGAGATAGGCAACCTGGGGGCCACGCGAACCGCGCGGTCTGGCGGCGCTTATCGCCTTGAGTGCGAACCCTTGACCCGGGGCGCCCGCGGCCGACCTGCCTGGAATCGGCGCCGCCCCGGACAGGGGTGGCGGTGCGGACCCGAAGAATAGCCCGAATCTTCCCACGATGCCTAGCGAAAACAGCCGGCCAGACGCGAGCCTATTGCAAAACAACTACTTACGGAAACTAACTCGCCTGTTCCGGCATAATTTCGGCCCTCCGGAGCCGCATTCGGGCGACTTTTTGAGTATTGACAGGCTCCCGGGAAGGTCTATCCTCGCGCCCTCGATGTTGCTCTGCATCAAAACATGATCCAGCGATTCTTCAGCTTCGCGGCGACGGCCGCCCTCGGCGCCCTGCTCGTGCACGGCGCACACGCCGAAGCGCCGGTCCACGAGTGCCTGGCCGGCGGTGGCGGGCGGCTCGAGATGGAGATCGGCGGGGATTTCGAGTCCACCGTCGACTGGGGCAACGCAGGCACCCGGTGCGAGGGCGGGCCGCGTCCGGCGGGCGACGCGCTGCGGCTGATGTTCAGCCGCGACGACGACGGCCTGCTCATCGTCATCGGGATCACCGGCCTGCAGCGCGGCGTGGCCGGCGAGGCGCTGCTCGCGAACCTGACCATCGTCCGGCAGGGCAAGGGACAGTTCTACGGCTCGCTGGGCGCCGATGCGTGCATCGTCGACGTGCGCGAGAACGTCGCGGAGCCCGGCGAGGCCGACACGTTCCGCGTCAGCGGCGCGGGTCGCTGCGCGGCCCCCATCGAGGCAATCGCGCGCGACGGGGAAATCCGGGTCGCGCCGTTCACATTCACCGGCAAGGCCTACTGGCCGGAAGAGGCTGACTGACATGCGCCGCTACCTGCTGCCGGGCCTGTGCGTGCTCGTGCTGGTCCTCGGCCTGCACACCCTGACGATCGCTTCCGGGGTCCCCAGCGACCTGCCGCTCGAAACCGTGGACATCCTCACAGCGACCGGCGAGCGGCACAGCTTCAAGGCCCACCTTGCAGCTACGCCCGAAACCCGGGCGCGGGGCCTGATGTATGTGACGCGCCTCGAGGCCGACCACGGCATGCTGTTCGATTTCGAGTCGCCGCGCATCGTCCACATGTGGATGAAGCACACGCCGTTGTCGCTGGACATGCTGTTCATCGACGCGGGCGGCCGGATCGCGCGTATCGAGGCGCATACGAAGCCGTTCTCGACGCGGCTCATCGCCTCGGGATCCGAGGCGCGGGCAGTGCTGGAGCTCAACGCCGGCACGGCCGAGCGGCTCGGCATCACCGCCGGCGACCGCGTCGTCCACCGGCTGTTCGACCAGGACCGTTGAACAGGCCCTAGCTAGATCACCTTCGAGAAGCGCTGCTCGGCCATGCGGGCCGCGAGATAGGCGTCGAAAGGCATCGCGATCGACCGCAGCAGGAAGCGCCCCCGCGGCGTCACGCGGATCTGGTCGGCGTCCAGCTCCACCAGCCCGTCCTGCTCCAGCGAGTCCATGGCCTCGAGCTCGCGCGCGAAATAGCTCGGGAAGTCGATGCCGTGGCGCGCCTCGATCCGGCGCATGTCGGCGACCCCACCGCACATCAGCGCATGGATGACCTCGCGCCGCAACACGTCGTCCGCCGTCAGCTCCACGCCGCGCAGCACGGGAAGGTGCCCGGCGTCGATCGCGTCATAGTAATCGTGGCGCAGCTTGATGCTCTGGGAATAGCTGTTGCCGACTTTGCCGATCGCGCTGACGCCGAGGCCGACCAGGTCGAGCTCCGCGTGGGTCGAGTACCCCTGGAAATTCCGGTGCAGCGTGCCGTTGTAGCGCGCCTTCACCAGGTCGTCCTCCGGCAGCGCGAAATGATCCATGCCGATGTACTCGTACCCCCGCGTCGTCAGGTATTCGACCGTGCGGGTCAGGAGCGCGAGCTTCTCGGCGCCGGACGGCATGTCCTCCTCGCGGATCAGGCGCTGGGCGCGGAACATCTCCGGCAGGTGGGCATAGCTGTAGGCCGCGATCCGGTCGGGCCTGGCGCGCACCACGGAGTCGAGCGTGTGGGTGAAGCTCTCTGCCGTCTGCTTCGGCAGGCCGTAGATCAGGTCCACCGACACCGAGCGGAAGCCGTGTTCGCGGGCCTGGCGGATCAGCTGCAACGTCCACGCCTCGTCCTGCAGCCGGTTCACGGCGGCCTGGACGGTGGGATCGAAGTCCTGGATGCCGAGCGAGATCCGGTTGAAGCCGAGCTCGGCGAGCCACGGGATGGTCAGCTCGTCCACGCTGCGCGGGTCGATCTCGATCGAATACTCGCGCTGTTCGCCATGGTGCAGGCCGAAGTTGCGGAACAGCCCCTCCATGACCTTGCGGAACTGGCCCTCGTTCAGGAAGGTCGGCGTGCCGCCGCCGAAATGGAGCTGGTCGACGCGCCGGCGCGGATCGAAGAGCTGCCCCTGCAGGCACATTTCCTCCACGAGGTGCTCGACGTAGGGATCGGCGCTGTGCTGGTGGCGGGTGATGATCTTGTGGCAGCCACAGTAATAGCAAAGCGAGTGGCAGAACGGCACGTGCACGTAGATGGACAGCGGCTGCGATTCCGGCGTGTCGCTGTTGCTGGCCAGCGCCAGGCGCTTGTAATCCTCTTCGCCGAAGCCGTCGTGAAACTGCACGGCCGTCGGATACGACGTGTACCGGGGTCCACGGCCGTCATAGCGCTTGATCAGGTCGAGGTCGAACTCTGCCGTCTGCTGATTCATTACTTACCGCACCATCGTTGGATCGGGCACCGGACACGCGCGTCCAGTCTGCCCGGGAATAACTCGGAACGCAGCATGATTCGTCATCGGGCCGCGGCCGGGAATCGTGGAATGCCTCAATGTGCCGGCGGGGCCGCCGCCCCGGCACACCTCACTTCATAACGGAGGTCATGGCGCCGCATGTGCACTTCCGCAGGCGGAATGACCGACCTGGAGCGCACCTCCCAGCCGTCCGGGCAGTGGCCGCCGCGCTTCATCCAGCCGGCGAGCCACTCCATCCGGACCGCCTCCGCCGGCTGGCTGTCGGCGGGGTACTGGCTCGAGCTGGTGGCCTCGAACAACAGGATCCCGGGCTGGCGCCAGTCCTCCCGCAGGTCGCTCATGGTGTGCCGATGATAATCGGTCTGGTCGTCCAGAGCGGCACAGCCGCCCGTGCCAAGCAACAGGCAGGACAGGAACAATGCGGCGGTTGGTCCGGGCGACATCTGGCGGTCCCTATCTGGCGGGACTATGATTGTAACCTCATCAAGAAACTTTTCGGCTGCAACGCCGGCAAGAAGTCTACTTTGCGGGCGTCCGAGTCCGTTCTTCCGAGGGAGTCACACAGAAATGAAACGCGTAGTTATCGCAGGGATCATCGCGACCGGCCTCGCCCTTGGCGGCACGGCCACCGCGGCAGAGAAGCCCGGCCAGTGGTACGTCGCCCCGATGGCCTCCGTCATCTGGGTGGACGACAACCGCCTGACCGATGACGAAGTGGGCGCCGCGCTGGCGGTGGGTCGCGCCATCAGCGACGCGTGGAACGTCGAATTCCACTCCTTCGGCTACCAGCTCGATGGCATCGACGAGACCGATTACTGGGGGATCGGCGTCGACTTCATGAACGTCTATTATCGCGACGGCCGGATTTCGCCCTACTTGCTGGGCGGCGGCGGCTGGAACGTCAAGAATCGTGAATTTGGCTCCGACAACAAGAACTCGTACCTCAACGTCGCCGCGGGCTTCCTGACGGACATCGTCCGGGACGGCTCGGTCGCGCTGCGCACCGAGCTCCGTTACCGCTTCGACGGTGAGTCCCCGAGCGCCAAGGACCTCATGCTGAACATCGGCGTGCAGATCCCGTTCGGAACGCCCTATGCAGCCCCCGTCGCGGTGGCTGCTGCGGCACCGCCGCCACCGCCGCCACCGCCGCCGGCCGAGCCTGCTCCGCCGCCACCGCCGCCGGCGGCGCCCGTGCCGGTGGCAGGAGAGATCATCCGGCTCGAGGGCGTGACCTTCGCGTTCGATTCGGACGTGATCACTGCCGACGAGCGCGGCACGCTTCGCGACGCGGTGGAAACCCTCAAACGCCACCCGACGCTGCGGGTCGAGATCGCGGGCCACACGGACTCCCGCGGTTCGGCGGCCTACAACCAAGGCTTGTCCGAACGTCGCGCCCGCTCTGTACTCGAGTACCTTGCCAATGCGGGGATCGATCGGAGCCGGCTGTCGGCGCGCGGCTACGGCCAGGAGGACCCGATCGCCGACAACGCGACTGACGCGGGGCGTGCCCAGAACCGGCGCGTCGAGATGCGCGTGATCGAATAGCGGAGCACGCGGAGGGCGCACGTCCAATAAAGGCCCGGTGGGACACCGCCGGGCCTTTTTTATGGTTCTTCGCACATTTGCGCGAAGGCCGTTGAATGGCGGGTGGCGCTGACGCCATGACACCAGTTGACGGGGCCCGCAAGCCGCCGGCGCCCACTGAAAAACTCGACCCGTAATTCTGCCTGTATATCTTCTCCGTACCTCTGCCTCTCTGCGCCTCCGCGCGAGCCGATTTCCCCGGTCCGGGCCTCCCCTGGAGCACCCCGTCATGCTGCAAGGATTGACAAGCCGGCCGGCAAAAGTTTTAGTACGCGACTTCCGTCGCTTTGCGGCCCCGAAATGATGTCCGCGCCGGTCCGTCGGCGCGGTCCCGCAGGACCGCTCGCTTGTCCGACACCCTGCATCAGGTGCATTATTCGGGTCCGCTGTGTATCCGGGCCGAGGAGAGTCAATGAAATTCACCCGTAGCGTACTCACCGCATTCTGTGCCGGTGCAGTGGGCATCCTGCTTGTCAGCGTAGCGTCCGCCCAGCAGCTCAACCAGGTGCTGGACCAGGGTGAGCGCCGCATCAGACTGGCCCAGGAATCGCAACAGCGCGTTGACACCGTTGTCAACCAGACTCGCAGCCTTGGCGACCAGTACCGCCAGATCCTGCGCGAGATCGAGGGCCTCGGGGTCTACAACACCTTGCTCGAGCGCCAGGTCGCCCGCCAGGCGGAGCAGAAAACGCAGGTCCGCGCGTCGATCGACCAGGTGACCGTGATCAAGCGGCAGATCGTGCCCCTGATGGACCGCATGATTGCAGGCCTGGAGCAGTTCGTGGCCCTCGACGTGCCGTTCCTCGAGGAGGAGCGCAAGAACCGGGTGTCGAACCTGCAGTCGCTGCTCGAGCGCCAGGACGTCAGCGTGGCGGAGAAATTCCGGCGCGTGATGGAGGCCTACCAGATCGAGAACGAGTACGGCCGCACCATTGAGAATTACAAGGGCTCCCTCGAGATCGACGGCCTCGTGCGCGAGGTCGACTTCCTCCGCATCGGCCGGGTGACGCTCGTCTACCAGACCACCGACGGGCAGAACCAGGGCGTCTGGGACCAGGGCAACGGCCAGTGGGTCGCCCTCGGCGGCGAATATCGGAACCGCATCCGGCAGGGACTGCGCGTCGCGCGGCGCCAGATCGCGCCCGAACTGCTGTTGCTGCCCGTTCCGGCTCCGGAGGACCTGTAAATGAAAGCCAAGTTCATCCTGACCGCCGTGGCGGCGGCCGTGGTCCTGCTGTCGCCCCTCCAGCCGGCCGTGGCGCAGGCCCCGGCGGCGGAGCAGGCGCGCTCGCTCGCCGAGCTGCTGCGCCTCGTGGAGCAGGGCCGCGCCCGGGATTCCGAGGAACTCCGCAAGCGGGAACGCGAATTCGAGGCGCAGAAGGCCGAGCAGGAGCGCCTGCTCCGCGAAGCGCGCCAGCGCCAGCAGGCCATGGAGCGCACCAGCGAGCAGCTGGAAGCGGCGTTCGAGGCCAACGAGATCGAGATCGGCACGCTCAACCAGCAGCTCAACGACCAGCTCGGCGAGCTGCGCGAGCTGTTCGGCGTCGTGCAGCTGGTCGCCGGCGATGCCGCCAGCCAGTTCGAGACCTCTCTCACCAGCCTGCAGTTCGAGGGTCGCCGCGAGTTCCTGCTGGACCTCGCCGAGCGCATGGGCCAGAGCGCCCGCATCGCGAGCGTGGAGGAGCTGGAGCACCTGTGGTTCGAGCTGCAGCGCGAAGCGACGGAGCTCGGCAAGGTCGTGCGCATGCCGATGGAGGTCGTCGGGGTCGACGGCAACCGCAGCATGCGGGACGTCGTCCGCGTCGGCGCGTTCAACGTCGTGTCGGACGGCAAGTACCTGGCCTACGAGCCGGCCACCGGCGCGTTGGCGGAACTCGTGCGCCAGCCCGACCAGCGCCGCTTCATCAACAGCACTTCGGACATCGTCAACGCGCAGGACGGCTTCGTGGCGTTCGGCGTCGACGTGACCCGCGGCCAGATCCTCGCGCTGCTCATCCAGCAGCCGAACCTGCGCGAGCGCATCGCCCAGGGTGCCGAAATCGGCTACCTGATCATCGCGCTCGGCATCCTCGGCCTGCTGCTGGCCATGGAGCGCCTGATCACGCTGACCATCCTGAGCCGGAAGGTCTCGGTGCAGCTGAAGAGCGCCGAGCCGAAGACCAACAACCCGCTCGGCCGGGTGCTCAAGGTCTACACGGACAACAAGCAGACGGACGTCGAGACGCTCGAATTGAAGCTCAGCGAGGCGATCATGAAGGAAACGCCGAAGCTGCAACGCTTCTTGCTGTTCCTCAAGATCATTTCCGTCGTTGCCCCGCTGATGGGGCTGCTCGGCACCGTGACGGGCATGATCCAGACCTTCCAGGCGATCACGCTGTTCGGCACCGGCGATCCGACGCTCATGGCGGGCGGTATCTCGCAGGCGCTGGTCACGACGGTGCTCGGCCTGGTGGTCGCCATCCCGATCGTCCTGCTGCACACGCTGGTCAGCGGCCGCAGCCGGCGGATCATCAACATCCTGCAGGAGCAGAGCGCCGGGATTGTCGCCCAGCATTCGGAGTCCGAGAACGCCATGCTGGCCGGGACGGCACGCCACAGCTAACCCATGCAGTACGCAATCGACATCTTCGAGGCGATTCGCGACTTCCTGGAACTGGGCGGGGACGTCCTGGTCGTAATTGCATGGACGATCTTTTTCATGTGGGTGCTGATCATCGAACGCTTCCTGTTCTTCCGCACCAGGATGGACAAGCTCGCCCAGCAGGCGCTGGACACCTGGGAAGCGCGGCCTGAACGCCGCTCCTGGGAGGCCTTCCGGATCCGGGAGCTGTTGATCTCAGACCTGAAGATGGCCGCCAACGCGGGGCTGCCGATGATCAAGACGCTCGTCGCCCTGTGCCCGCTGCTCGGCCTGCTCGGGACGGTCACCGGGATGATCGAGGTCTTCGACGTCATGGCCGTTACCGGCACCGGCAACGCCCGGGCGATGGCGTCAGGCGTTTCCAAGGCCACCGTGCCCACGATGGCGGGCATGGTGGGCGCGCTTTCCGGCGTGCTGTTCGCATCGATCCTGACGAGTTGGGCGAATCGCAGGGTCCACCTGGTCGAGGACCACCTGGTCACGGATCACTGAGGCAAAAATCATGCGTTCGATGTTTGAATCGACAGCCAACGAAGAAGAAGAGAGCGAGATCAATATCACGCCCATGCTGGACGTGGTGTTCATCATGCTCATCTTCTTTATCGTCACCGCCTCGTTCGTCAAGGAGGCCGGGATCGACGTGAATCGGCCGGATGCCGAGACGGCCGTGCGCCAGGAGCGGGCCAACATCCTGATCGCGATCTCGGAGAACAACGAGATCTGGATCGACCAGCGAATGGTGGATCCGCGCGCCCTGCGCGCCAACATCGAGCGGCTGCGGGCCGAGAACCCGGAGGGCTCGGTGGTGATCCAGGCCGACAAGAAGTCGGTGACCGAGACCCTGGTGACGGTGATGGATGCCGCCCGCCAGGCCGGCGTCTACAATGTTTCGATCGCGGCCCAGGACCAGTGATGCTGGGTTCCTGCGCGCTCGCGGCACTTGACTTGCCGGGGCGCGCGGCGGGTCGCGGTTGCGGAGGGGACAACTCTTGGTCCGCGTAAGCTTTTCCGCCTTCCTGGGGGCCCTGATCACGGTCTCGCTGCTGTGGGTGATGCATTACCTGATCGCCACCGGCGTGACCGCGTTCTCCGAGGAACGCTCCTTCCGTTTCGTTGATTTCGTGCGCGTGCAGCGCGACGAGCGGACCCAGCTCAAGGATGACCGCGTAGAACGTCCGCCGGAGCCGCAGGCGCCGCCGCCGATGCAGCCGGACCGACAGCTGGACAACCTCGATGCCGTCGGCGGCGCCGCCATCGGCGTGAGCGCGCCGCGCGTCGACCACAACGTCAGCCTGGGCCGGGACGGCTTCTTCAGCGACGGTGAGTACATGCCGATCGTGCAGGTCGCGCCGCAGTACCCGCGCCGCGCCGCGGAGCGCGGCCTCCAGGGTTACGTCACGCTCGAGTTCGTCGTGACCCGGCAGGGGACCGTGCGCGACCCGGTGGTGATCGAGTCCTCCAGCGCCATATTCGAGCGCGCGGCGATGGACGCCGTGATGCGCTTTCGCTATCGGCCCAGGGTGATCGACGGCGAACCCGTGGAGGTTCCCGGGGTCAGGTTCCGTATCACCTTCGAGCTCGAGGACTGACAGCCGGTGAGACTCAGAATCCCGAACAGCTCCCGTCCCAGGAATGCGTCCTCGGCGCTGGCCGTCGCGTCCGCCCTGGCCATGCTCTTTGCCGGGGCCGTGCTCGTGACGGTGCCGGCCGGCACCGCGCAGGCGCAGGAGAAGGCACGGCAGGTGCAGGCGCTGCGGGAACGCGTGTTCCAGTCCCTGGCCAAGGCGCAGGAGCTGATGGAGAAGGAGGATTACGCCGGCGCGAAGCGCGAGCTCGACCAGGTACGCGGGATCCAGGACCTCAACAGCTACGAGCGCGGCCAGATCCTGTATTTCAGCGGCCTGGTCGAGTACCAGCGGGACAATCTCGCCGCGGCGGTGCGCCTGTTCGAGCAGGCCGTCGCGCTGCCCGACCTGCCAGAGGGCTTCAGGACCGACACGATCTGGGCGCTGGTGCAGCTGGCCATGGCGGCCGAGCAGTACCGCAAGGTGCTCGAGTACGGCAACGAATGGCTGAAGACGGCCGAGAACCCGAGCGGCGATCCCTTCTACCTGCTGGCGGTGGCCCATTACCAGCTGAAGGAGTACCGCAAGACCGTCGAGATGATGGATCGCGCCATCCAGATCGCGGAGCGCGACGGCAAGTATGCCCGCGAGGACTGGTACGGGCTGCTCCGCGCCGGGCTGCACGAGCTGGGCGACACGCGGCGGTTGCGCAGCATACTCGAGCTGCTGGTGGCGCGCTGGCCGAAAAAGGAATACTGGATCCACCTGTCAACCATCTACGGTGAGCTCAACGAGGAGCGCAAGCAGGTCGCGGCGCTCGAGGTCATCTACGAGGCCGGGTGGATGAGCCGCGAGAACGAGGTGCTCCAACTGGCGCAGCTCTACATGCAGCGCGGCGGCGCCTACAAGGGCGCCCGGATGCTCGAGAAGGGCATGGAAGACGGCCTCATCGAGCGCAACGAGCGGAACTACCGCCTGCTCGCCCAGGCCTGGATGCAGGCCCAGGACGACCGTCGCTCGATTCCGCCGCTGCGCGAGGCGGCCCGGCGTTCCAATGACGGCCAGCTTTACCTGCAGCTGGCGCAGTCCCACCTGAACCTCTACCAGTACAACGAATGTGTTGAGGCCGCCCGGACGGCCCTCGGCCGCGGCGGCCTGCGGCGCCCCGGGCACGCCAACATCGTGCTGGGTACCTGCCTGCTGGAGCTGCAGCGCTTTGACCAGGCGCGTGAAGCGTTCCGTGCAGCCCGCTCCGACAGCAGCACCCGGTCCAGCGCGGACCGCTGGATCAACTTCATCGATCGCGAGGTCGCGAGGAAGCGCGATATCGAGCAGCAGCTCGCGAGGCTGCAAGACTCGCGCGGCTGAACAGCCGCTCGATCCCTGGCCTGCGGCCGGGGCACGCACGTTCCAAAAAGCAATCTGCTGACGCCCGCCGCCCGGTTCCCGGGCGGTGTTTCGGTTTTCCGCAGTTTCTTTGTTATTCCAGACACTTAGCCCGCCGCGGGCGCGCCCCACACCCGGGGTGGCGTCCCGCGCGGCCGGCGCAGGCCGTCCGTGACTGTTGCAAATACGCCACGAGAAGTTGTTGCGTATCCGCAACGTGATTCGCCCGATACCTCGCAAATGACCGCTAAGCGCCGGCTATAGCAGGAAATGTTGTGGGCTAATCTGTCACAGCCCGACCGCTCATGGTGTTGCATTTTCGTCAGCAGGCTCTCTATACTCGGGGCACACTTCGGTCCGGGACGGGTCAGGCCCGTGCATTGATCGGGGGGAACAACCCAGGGGTAAACGGCGAGGACTGCCTTCTCGCCGTGCAGGGATCTCAAACATCGCTCCGAGGAGGAGACATGGCAAACCGCAAAATAGCGCACGCAGTACGCGTCGCTCTCATGACCGCCGGCGCCGCAAGCGCGGGTCTTTACGGCGGCGCTCTCGCCGCACAGGAACCTCTTGAAGAAATCGTCGTCACCGGTACCCGTATCCGTGACGCCAACCTGATCGCCACCAGCCCGGTGGCCACTGTCAGCCAGGACGAGTTCAAGTTCTCCGGCACGACCCGCGTCGAGGACCTGCTGAACACCTTCCCGCAGCTCGCGCCGGCGTTCGACTCCTTCACGGTCAACCCGACGACCGGTTTTGCGACCGCCGACCTGCGTGGCCTCGGCTCCCAGCGCACCCTGGTCCTGGTCAACGGCCAGCGCCTCCCGCCGGGCGGTATTCGTGGCCAATCACGTGACCTGAACCAGATCCCTGCCGCGCTCGTGAAGCGCGTCGAGGTCCTGACCGGCGGCGCCTCGGCCGTGTACGGTTCGGACGCCATGGCCGGTGTCGTGAACTTCATCCTCGATACCGATTTCGAGGGCGTCAGCGTCGGCTTCGGCGCGTCGGGCTACCAGCACGACAACGACAACTCGCGCCTGCGTCCGCTGATGGAAGCCCGAAACTTCAGTTTCCCCGACGGCAATCGCGGTCCGGACGGTCGTGCGTACAACGTCGACGTAGCGATGGGTTCGGCCTTCGCCGACGGTAAGGGCCACGCGATGGCCTACGCCACGTGGCGCAAGAACCGCGAGCTGCGCCAGGGCGCGCGTGATTACTCGTCCTGCGCGCTGAACGCGGCCGGTACCGCCTGCGGTGGCTCCGGCACCTCGGTCGAGCCGAACTTCCTGATCGACCGGTCGCTGCTCGATGCCGAGGGCAATCCGCTGCCGAGGTTGAACCCGGATGGCACCATCTTCCTCGACGGTAACGGCAACCCGGTCCAGCAGACGCTGTTCGGCGGTGCCCGAGTGCTCCCGGATGGCGGCTGGGCCGTTGGCTCACCTCCTCCGTACAACTACGCCCCGATCAATCATTACCAGCGCCCGGATGAGCGCTATACGTTCGGGTCGTCGGTGAAGTATGAAGTCAATGAGCACTTCCGCCCGTACCTCGAGACGATGTTCGCCAACACCAACACGTCCGTGCAGATCGCCGAGAGCGGCACGTTCTTCGTGAACGAGCTCGAGCTCGACTGCACCGACTCGCTGCTCGGCAGCGCGTGCGCCGACCTGAACACGCAGATCCGCTATGGCGCCTCGGTGGACGAGAATGGCGACCCCATTCCCGTTAGCGAGCGTCCGCTGGTCGACGTCTCGGTCGACCCGACCCAGCCGCTCTTCCTTTACGTCGGCAAGCGCAACGTCGAAGGCGGCCCGCGTATCTCGGAGATCGAGAGCAACACGTTCCGCATCGTGACGGGCGTGGAAGGCGCGATCAACCAGAGCTGGGACTACAACGTTGCCTACCTGTATTCCCGCAACAGTTCGGCTGAAGCCAACGTCAATGACTTCGTGACTTCGCGCATCGGCGACGCGCTGCTGGGATGCCCGGAAGGGTCCTTCAACGGGTGTATCCCCTACAACGTGTGGGAATACCAGTCGGTGACGGCCGAGGCCGCCGCGGCCCTGCAGGGCGTCGGCATCCGCAAGGGCGCGACCTCGTACACTTCGTTCAACGGTTACGTCACGGGCACCACGCCGTTCACGTTCCCCACGGCAAGCGACCCGGTCTCGCTGGTGGCGGGTTTCAACTACGGCAAGGACGAGTTCCAGATCACCTCGAGCGAACTCATGGCGACCGGCGACTTTGCCGGCCTGGGCGGCCCGCGCCCGCCGATCGACGGCTCGTTTGACGTGACGGAAGGCTACTTCGAGCTGGGCGTCCCGCTGTATTCGGGCGGCGATATCCTGCAGAACCTTTCTGCGGACCTCGGCTACCGCTATTCGGACTACAGCACCTCCGGCGGCGTCGACTCCTACAAGATCGGCTTCTCCGCGCAGGTGACGGACTACGTCCGGTTCCGCGGTGGTTTCAACCGCGCCATCCGGGCGCCGAACGTCGGCGAACTGTTCGCCCAGCAGCAGCTCTCCCTCTGGAGCGGGTCGGATCCGTGCGCGGGTGACACCCCGGAGTTTACCGCCGCGCAGTGCGCCAACACCGGCGTGAGCGCGAATGACTACGGCAGCATCTCCACAAGCCCGGCATCGCAGTACAACCAGTTCTCCGGTGGTAACCCGGACCTGGACCCGGAAGAAGCCGATACCATCACGTTCGGCTTCGTGGCGACCCCGATCGACGGCCTGCAGGTCAGCGTGGATTACTTCCAGATCGAGATCTCGGACCGCATCGGCTCGATCGGCGCCAACACGATACTGCGTTTCTGCGGCCTGACGGGCGACCCGTTCCTGTGCGAAAAGGTCAACCGTAGCGCGAATGGCGACCTCTGGATTGGCTCCAGCCTCGAGACCTCGGGGTTCGTGGAGAACCTGAACGCCAACTTCGGCAACCTGAACTGGAGCGGCCTCGACCTGGTCGTGCAGTATCGGATGGACCTGTTCGGCGGTACGTTGAGCTCGTCGCTGGTGGGCGCTTATGCCCTGGAGCAGGAAGTGGAACCGTTGCCGGGCGTCAACCCGGACGCGACCTACGACTGCGCCGGCGTCATCAACATCGCCTGCCAGACTCCGGATTGGCGTCACACGGCGCGTACCAGCTTCTCGCGTGACTGGTACACGGCCTCCCTGCGGTGGCGCTACATCGATTCGATGGACTACAAGAACCAGAACGGTACTCCGGGGACGACCGACCAGATCCTGGTGGGCAAGGGCGGCGCGCTGCCGTCGTACAGCTACTTCGATCTGTCCGGTTCCTTCGACATCATGGAGCAGGTCAACCTGACTGTGGGCGTCAACAACATTTTCGACAAGGAACCCCCGATGGTCGGTTCGACGCTGGCGCTCAACGCCAATGCGCCGGGCGGCTATGACCAGCTGGGTCGTTTCATGTTCGCGAATGTCGTCGTGAGGTTCTAAGACCTCGGACCGGTAAAGCACTCCCTGGGTGCTTGAGAGCGGCGGGCTTCGGCCCGCCGCTTTTTTTGCTTCATCGCACTTTGCCGCGAAAATCGCCTCGCGCGGAGACGCAGAGAGGCAGAGGTGCGGAGAAGATTGACAAGCAGGGTTACAGGGCAGGTTTTTCGGTGGGCTCCGGGATCCTGCAAGCCCTGTCAGTCGGTGTCATGGTGGGTGGGCGATCATTCACTCCACGGCATTCGCGCTGACCTGCGAAAATCTTCTTTTGCCCTGCTGAAACCTGTTTGACAGGGGCCCGGGGCACCGCAAACAATGCCCTTCATGAACGAGCAGGCCGAGAATCTCCAGCGCCAGGCGGCGGCATTGCATCGGCAGGGCCGCCACGCGGAAGCGATCGAGAGCTATCGGCGCCTGCTTGCCCTGCAGCCCGGCCTGACCGATTGCTGGTACGACCTCGGCTACCTGCTGAAGTCCCGGGGCCACTACGACGAGGCCCTGGCCGCGTACGGCGAGGCCCTGGCGCGCGGCGTGCGCGACCCGGAAGAAGTGCACCTCAACCGCGCGGTGATCTATGCCGACCACCTGCGCCAGGACGCGTCGGCGGAGCGCGAGTTACGCGCTGCGTTAATCATCAACCCGGACTACCTGCCCGCGCTGCTGAACCTCGGCAACCTGGCGGAGGAGCGTGGCCTGCGCGAAGAAGCGCTCGCGACCTACGAGCGGATTCTTGCCATCGAGCACGGCCCGCGCGACGATCGCAGCGAGGCGCTGCGCGGCGAGGCGCTGTCCCGGATCGCGCAGCTGAGGCCCCCGGAAAGTAAGGACGATCCGCTGCTGGAACAGCTTGGGCGCGCCGCCGACAACGTGGCGCTGGCCCGGCACACGCGCGCGAACCTCGGCTTTGCCCTCGGCCGGGCATTCGACTCGCTCGGACTCCACGACCGCGCCTTCGCCGCCTTCGAGGCGGCCAACCGGCAGGCCCGGCAGACGGGGCCGTCCTATTCACGGCAGCGCACGCGGCGGCTCACCGACGCCCTCATCGCGGCCTTCCCCGGGGGCGCCCCGGCAGGCGGTGGCGACGCCGCGCGCGACGGTCCGGCCCCGGTGTTCATCTGCGGCATGTTCCGCTCCGGCTCGACGTTGCTGGAGCAGGCATTGGCCGCCCATCCCGGCGTCACCCCGGGCGGAGAAATCGACTTCCTGCCGCGCCTGGTGCGCGGTCCCCTGTCTCCTTTTCCCGCGGCCACGAGGGCGCTTGATGCGCGACGCCTGGCGGCGCTGGCCGAGGACTACCGCGCGCATCTGGCGCGGCTATTCCCGGAGGCAGAGCTGTCGGGCAGGTTGATCACCGACAAGCGTCCCGACAACTTCCTGCTCATCGGGCTGATCAAGCGGCTCTTCCCGGACGCGAAGATCATCCACACCGTGCGTCACCCGCTCGACAACGGCTTCTCGATCTTCATGCAGCATCTCGACCAGCGGGCCATGCCCTACTCCAGCGACCTCGCGGACATCGGCCACTATTTCGGCCAGTACCGCCGCCTGATGGCCCACTGGCAGGGCATATACGCCGACAGCATCCTCGAGTTTGACTACGACGCCTTCGTGCGCGAACCGCGCCCCGCGCTGGAACGGGTGCTGGCGTTCCTGGGGCTGGAGTTCGACGCGCGCTGCCTCGACTTTCACCTGCTGGAAAACACGGTCAAGACGGCCAGCTACTGGCAGGTGCGCCGCCCGCTGTACGGCGAGGCCTCGGGGCGCTGGCGCCACTATGCGGCGCACCTCGCACCCCTCGCCGCGGCCCTGCGGGACGCCGGCGTCCAGGATGCCAGCCTGGACTGACCTGTCAGGCCGGCGGCGTCATGTCGAAGGCGACGGTGATGCGCGGCGACTCGTCCTCGAACGGCACCGTGCCGTGCCACATGTAAGACGGGAACAGCGCGAGATGGCCGACCTCCGGGCGGATGATGCGCCGGGGCGGCAGTTCCAGGCCGAGCTCGACCGGCGGCTGGCCGAACTGGATGCAGCCCGCGACGTCGTCGCCGGACTGGCTGCGGACTGAGGGCGGCAACGAGACGTAGAACGCCGAGCTCATCCAGCCCTCGGGATGGATGTGGTTTACGTGGTTTCCGGATGACCAGAGCTTGACCGACCAGGAGCCGGAAAAGCGCACGGTGCCGGCATTGCGCTGCAGGAAAGGATGGTCCGCGGTCGCGGGCAGCGAGGCCAGGCGGCGCTCGATCGCCTGCAGCAACGCGGCCCCGGTCGCGGCGATCACCGGGTCCGGCCGGCCGAACAGCTTGCCGGGGGTCTGCGAACCGCCCCGGAGGCTCTGGTGGATCGGCTCGCGGCGCGCCTGGTGCAGCGGGTCCAGCGTGGCCTCGAGCGCCGCCAGGAACGCCTCCGTGCCGCCGAACCCGGGCGGGGACTGGACCTCCACGAGCTCGATCAGTCGCTCGTAATCGCACAGCCAGTACTCGCGCGGATCGCCGAGCAGCCGCCACGCGGTGCTGAGGTAGGCCCATGCTTCCTGGTTGTGCGGTACGATCCGGGTCGCCTCGGTCGCACGCAGCGCGGCGGCGTCCCACTTGCCCGCCTTCAGCAGGTGCCTCGTGTAGTCATTCAGGAACGAGGGGTCGCTGCTGCCGAGCACCCTGTGCGCCTGCTCGTAGAGCACCCCGGCCTCGTCCGTGCGGTCGAGCAGCTCGAGGGCATTGGCCTCCAGCGCGACCAGTAGCGGGTGTGTGTCGCGCGCGCGCAGGGCCCGGATGCGCGCCAGGGCTTCCTCGAGTTGCCGCGTCTCGAGCAGCAGGCCCGCGTAGGCCATCTGCAGCTGTTGATGGTCCGGCTGGTCGTTCACGGCGGCCCGCATCAGCGCCAGCGGGTCCTCGCCGGGCGCCAGAGCGGCGCCGTGCTCCCACAGCAGGTGGACCAGCATGATCTGCCCGGGGATGTAATGCGGAAACTCCCGCGTCAACGCCCGCGCCTTTTCCACCGCCACCTCGAACTGGCCGACGTCAACGAGCGCTCCGGCCTCCGCGTCGGCGAGTTCGGGCCCCGTATAGCCTGCCTTGCGGGCCTCCGCCAGGCAGGGCAGCGAGTCCGCCGGCCGGCCGAGCAGTCTCAGCACGACGCCGAGATTGACCCAGGCGCGCCCGCTGCCCGGCGCAAGCGCGACGGCGCGCCGGAACGCCGCCTCGGCGCCCTCCAGGTCGCCCGCGGCGCGGCGCGCGCTGCCCAGGGCATGCCAGGCCCGCACCGTCTCCGGACGCAGGCCGAGCGCCTTCTCCAGCGCATCGATCGCGCGGGCCGGCTCGCCCTCCTTCAGCGCGGCGATGCCGTACTCGGTCCACGCGGGGGCAGACTTCGGCGCCGCGCGGGCGGCCCGCTCGAGCACCGCCAGCGCCTCGCCGGGCCGGCCGCCCTGCTGCAGGAACTTGCCGTAGTTGCCGAGTACCAGGGGGTGCTCCGGTGCGAGTTCCAGCGCACGCAAGAAGGCCAGCTGGGCGGCACCCCGCTCGCCGGCCGCACCCAGGCAGAGCGCCAGGGCATGCCGGGCGTCGGGCGCGCCTGGCACCTCCGCGGCGATGGCCTGCGCGACAGCCAGCGCCTGCGCGGTGCCGCCCCCCTGCAGCAAGCGGATGGCCTGCTCGAGGCGTGCCGCCTGCTGGGCGGTCAGGGCTTGCGGGGCTCTGGACATGCTGGCCTTGCTATTCGATCCGCCGCACCCGGAGCGCGACCCGCCCCGGGGTGACGAGCTGGAACGAGCCGAGGGCCGCCCTGCGGATGGCCACCGCGTCCCCGGCCCTGAGCGGACCGCGCACCGTGACCTCGGTCTGCAGCCACACCTGGCCGTTGTCCAGCGTGATGACTCTTTCGCCGCTCGGCCGGTAGCCCACTTCCGTCACCGTCGCCTCGATGCGCTCGATACGCGTGCTGACGCGCTCCGGATCGCGGGCCTGCAGCTGCGTAAGGCTCAGCCCGAACTCCTCCGCCGTCTCCGTCGCGGCGGCGGCCTTCGGCTCCGGCGCCCGCTCGACGGCTCGGCCGGGCGCCTGCTGGACCACGTGGGCGGCTTCGGACGCCGCCGCAGCGGCGGCTTCGGCAGGGCGCGGAAACGCCCGGTCGTAACAGGCCAGCCGCTCTGTCGCATCATCGACCGCGGCGCAGGGGTGGCTGGGGTCGCCGGCGCCGGCCGCGGATGAAGCGATCGCGATCAGCAGGACCGCCAGGGAAAGACCGTGCAATCGGGCCTGTAACACTCGTCAACCCCCCATGAAACCGCGGGAAAAGCAGGGCGCGGGATAATACCGGCGCGTCGGCGCGCGTCGCAAGACTCCTCTGCGGGCGCGCCAGCCATGATAATGTGTCGCGCCAACTTCAAAGGAATTAGCGGCTTGAGCCTCGAACACTGGGAAACTTACTACCGCGGCGGCGCCCTCGCCACCTGCCCCACGAGTGAGGAGGGTGGCTACGACCTCGAGTTGCGCGATGCCTGGGTCGAGTTCTTCACCGACCTGCCCGATGGGGCGAGGATACTCGACATCGGCACCGGCAACGGCGTGGTGGCGCTGATCGCGCGCGAGACCGCGCTCGAGCTCGGGCGCGACTACGAAATTCACGGCGCCGACCTGGCCCGGATCGATCCCGCGCGCAACCTGCCCGGCGGCGCCGAGCGGCTTGCGGGCATCCGGTTTCACCCGGGCGTCGCGGCGGAGGAATTGCCGTTCGAGCCGGGCACCTTCGACGCGGTCAGCGGCCATTACGCGCTCGAGTACACGCACATCGACGATACGCTGGCGGAGATTCACCGGGTGCTCAAGCCCGCCGGGCGGGCCCGCTTCATCGTCCATCACAAGGACTCTCTGCTCGTCCAGAATGCCACCCGCTCCCTGCGCCATGCAGACCGGGTGCTCAGGGAAACCAAGATCTACCGCCTCCTCCGGCGCCACATCGAGGCGGAGCGCAAGTCCCGGCAGGCGGCGCGCAATACGTGGGCGGAGCTCAACACCGCCGCGGAGTTCCTGCGGGAAGGACTGCGGGAGCCCGGCGCGCAGCTGATCATCGGCGTGACCCTGGATGCCGTCCAGAAACTCCTTCACCTGCGCAGCCAGCTCAACGCCACGGCGCTGGAACGCGAAATCACGCGCGTGGAGGGCGAGTTGCGCGCGTCCGTGCGGCGGCTGCACGACCTCGTGGACCGCTCGCAGCGGGAGCGCGACATGGCGGCCATCGAGACCCTGGCCGGCGAGACCGGGTTCGAGGTCATCGAGCGCGTCGCGCAGCTGCATGCCGGCGCGAACCTGGTGGGCTGGCGGCTCACGCTCCGGCGCTGCTGATCGACCGGCGGGTTTGCGCCCGCCCGTCAGCGGCCCGAATCGCTCTCGGCAGCGATCGCGTCCGCCAGGCGCGTGGCGAAGCGGTCCAGAGTGCGGTGCGCGTCGGTCCAGGTCGTGGCGAACTCCGACTGGCGGATATCGGGCGTTGTCTGCCAGGCATAGGCGAAGCGCCCCAGCGTTGCGCCCCCCGAATCCAGGAGGGTTGCGGACACCTTCGCACCGCCCACGAACACGCTGCGCGGGTCCAGCGACCTCGTCACGGACGCCTGTTGCTGCATGGTGGGCCGGTTCGGCGTGGCGTCGTCGATCACCACGTTCAGCACGGCCGCGCCGGCCTCCGGACCGGCAAGCCGCCCGATCCGCGCCAGCTCGCGCTCGAGCTCACCGCGCATCCTCTCGACGAGCTGCTCGAGATCCCGCCCGCCGTATTCGTCCGCCTTGGCCGCCAGGGCCGGGCCGACGGAAATCTCGCCCAGGGCGATCGCCTGCGGCGGGGCGGCGTCGAACTCCGCCTCGAACGCCTGCGCCGGTATGGCGGCTGCGCCCAGGACGAGCGCCGCGGCTAATGAGCATAAGGCTTTCATGGTGCCTCCGGTAAACGACCTTGCAGCGGGATTGCGTTATTCATATTAGACGGCTTCCGCCCGCCTTGGTTCGTGTCGCTTGACCCGCGGGGCGCCATCCGGTCTCATTTCGGGGTAGTTTCACCGGATTCGATTCCCACGGAGCCCACTATGTACTCACGCCTGGCGCTGTCGATGGCCTTTATCACCCTGTTCCTCGCCGCCCCGGCCCATGCCGAGTGCGTTTATCCGGAGCCGCCCGATTCGATCCCCGACGGGTCCACCGCAACTTACGAGGAAATGGTCGAGGCGCACAAGGCCGTACGTGCCTTCGACGAGGATGTGCGCACCTTTACCACCTGCTTCGAACTCGAGGTCAAGGCGCTGCTGGCAGACCCGTCGATCGACGAGCCGACCAAGAATGACTTGCGTCAACTTCTGGTGCTCAGGAACAACACCGCGATCGAAGAGGTGGAATTCGTCGTGGGCTCGTTCAACGAGCAGCTGCGGATCTTCCGCGAACGGGACGCCCAATAAGAATCAGCCAGTGGGTCGAAGCGTCATCATGTCACGGGGGGAACAGGCCATGACTTGCAGCAGTAACCGATTTCGGCCGGCGCTCGGCGCGCTGGCCGCCGCCTGCCTCGCGCTCGCGGCGCCGTCGTTCGCTGAAGAGACGGCCAACAGCATCGGCTTCCCGGTGCCCTACATCGAGAGTCGCCTCGCCGGGCCACTGACGGTGCTCGAGGCGGAGCAGGCCCGGCCGAAGATTGACGGGCATCGCTCGGCGCGAGTGGTGCTGGCGGGCGCCGAGGGCAAGCCGCCGCTGACGGCCAAGTAGAAACCCGTGGGCCGCCAGGCGCAGGGCTTCAACAACGAGCCCCGCTACGAGCTTGCCTCCTACGAGCTGCAGCGGTTATTTCTCGACGAGTGCGAATACCTCGTGCCGCCGGTCGCGCTGCGCGCGGTGTCGCTGGACGAGTACCGGCGCGTGCGGACGGATGGCGAGGCCACGCTGCACGGCACCTCCTCTGTCCTGTTCCTGCTGTCCTATTGGCTGGACGACGTGACCAATGCAGGCGCCTGGGACGCGGAGCGCTTCGCCGCCGATCCCCGCTATGCGCGGCACTGGGGCAATCTCAATGTCCTCACGCATCTCATCGAGCACAAGGACGCCAACATCGGCAACCTGCTGATCTCCCGGCATCCCGAGGACCCCCGCGTGTTCGCGGTGGACAACGACGTGGCGTTCGGCAGTGAAAGCAGCGACCGGGGCGACCAGTGGAAAAACATGCAGATGGACCGCCTGCCGGCCGCGACGATCGAGCGGCTCAAGGGCATCACGCGCGCGGACGCCGACCGGGCGCTCGGTGTGCTGGCGGAGTTCCGTATCGAGGACGGGCTGCTCGTCCCGGTGGCGCCGGGCGAGAACATGAATCATCGTCGGGGCATCCGGACGACGGACGACCGCGTGCAGTTCGGGCTCACCAGCGCGGAAATCAGCAACGTCATGCGCCGCCTCGACAGGCTCCTGTCGCAGGTCGGCAAGGGGCGGATCACCGCGGTCGAGGACACGCCCGACAGCCTGGGCTACGCCTGCCGAGTCGCCGCCGGAGCCGCCGGCTGACAGCTGTTCTTGCGGTCGCCGAAGCCGTAGTCACGCAATAGCGGGCGTGCGCTTTGGAAGTCCTCCTCGAGGTGGACTATATTAACGACGGGTTGGCGCACTGCGCGCCTGTGCAGCATGCAAAGGACTCTCCATGGACAGACAGCTCAGCGAAATCGAAAAAGCGTTCCACGACACGCGGCAGGAACTGATCAACGCCGCGCAACGCACCTATGAAGGTCTGCGGCGGGAGCTCGACAAGCTCACGGCACGTGCCAACAAGACGGCCAAGCGGGTAAACGACCTCGCGAGGCGCCTGCAGGAGCAGGCACAGAAAGCCGTCAACGAAGGTTCGAAGGCGGCCGCGACCCAGGCGAAGCGCATCGAGCGAACGCTGGCGGATGCGCGCAAGGAACTCGACGCCGTCTCAAAGGACCAGAAGTGGCTGAAGACCGAGGCGGCCCGCGCCTATGATTATTTCCGGCGCGTGAGCGGCATCGACAGGGCGGTCGCAGCGGTGGAAAAGGAATGGGCGAAGCGGACCCGCGGGGCCGCCTCGAAGAAGCGCAAGGCCACGGCGAAGAAGAAGGCTGCCGCCAAGAAGAAACCGGCAGCGAAGAAGAAGCCAGCGGCAAAGAAGAAGGCGGCAAGCAAGAAAACTGCCTCCGCGAAGAAGCCTGCTTCGAAGAAGAAGCCTGCTTCGAAGAAGAAGGCGGTTGCCAGGAAGCCGGCCTCGAAGAAGAAAGCCGCGTCCAGGAAGAAGGCGCCTGCCAGCAAGAAGAAAGCCGCGGCCGCCTGAGGCCGCGCGACGACCTCGCCGGGGCGGCGACCGCAGGGTTGCCGCCCCGTTTCGTTTAGGGCCTCAGTCGACCGGGTGACCCGCGGCGGCCAGCGCGTCGCGCAACGGCTGCAGGTGTTTGGCATAGTGCCTGGACCACCCCACCGACGCGTCGTCCAGCGGGCGGCGCAGGTGCGCCTGGTTCCAGGAACGCACGACGCGCCGGTTCTCGTGGAACGCCAGGCATGCCGGGTTCCATGGCAGCTCCAGGAATTCGAGCAGGCGCCGGCTTTCCGCCTCCTGGTCGCGCACCAGCGCCTCGTAATCGACCTCGAGCATCGGCAAGCTCGACGTCGCCCGCCAGTGATCCATCAGGCGGACATACTGACCGTAGTAATGCCCGATATCGGCCAGGTTGCAGGAGAACGGTTCGCCCGAATCGCCGAACGAATGCAGGAAGCAGGCCAGGCCGGTGTCGAGCGGTGCGCGCCGGCAGTGGACGATGCGGGCCTGGGGAAACATCAGTTCGATGAGCCCAATGTGCTGGAAGTTCAGCCACATCGAATCCACGATCCGCGTAGCACGATCGGCCTCCATGAACAGCCGCGACAGGTAGGCCGCCGAGAGTTCACGCAGGTAGCGCTCCCGGAGCATCGGCACGCACTCGGGATAGGGCAGGTTCACGTTGTTGTAGCGGCCGATCCGCCCGGCCCCCAGGTCGATGTGCGGCAGCGGGCCCACGCCGGCCGCGCGCGGATGGGTGGCGATGATCTGCTCCAGTAGCAGCTCCCCCGAGCGCGGCATGCCGACGATGAATACCGGGGTACCGGAAGAGGAGCCGCGCGGCAGGGTGTCCATCATCTCCCGGGTGTACACGCCAATCAGCCGCGTGACGAAGTCTTCGTGCCGCGCGGGATCGTAGCGGCTGCGGCGCAGCGTGTTGGCGCGCCGGTGATGAGCGAAGGCGTGGTCGTATTCGCCGCGCCGGTCCAGCAACTCGCCGAGCAGGTGGTGCACGGGTACGAATTCATGCGACTGCAACGGCCGCTTGACGAGATCGGCGAGGTGCAGCAGCGCCTCGTCATGGCGGCCGAGCGCCTTGAGCGCTCGTGCATACGCGATATGCAGGCAGGCCGGCGCGTCACCGCGATCGATCAGGGGCGCAAGCAACTCGATCGCTTCGCCCCCCCGCCTGGAAATCGTCAGGATGCCCGCGAGGCCGGCGGCGGCCGGCGGGTAGCCCGGTTCGATCTCGAGTGCCGATTCGTAACCGGCCATCGCGCCGTCGAGTTCGCCGACCGCCTCCAGCACGGAGCCCAGCCGGGCAAACACCGCCGGGTCGTTGTCGCCGGCGGCGACGAGGCGGCGGTACGCCGTGATCGCCTCGTCGAAGCGCCCGAGTTCCTGCAACGCGACCGCCAGCGTGTACTGGCCCGCGCGGTTCGACAGCTCTCGCTGGATCCCGGTCTGCAGGTGGGGCACGGCCAGCTCCGGTCGACGCTGGGCATACAGCATTTGCCCCAGCGACAGGTTCGCAAGCCCATGTTCGCGATCATGCTGGATCGCCCGGCGGAAGAATTGCTCGGCCTCGGCGAGGCGCCCCGCCCGCTGCAGCACGTCGCCGACGTTGGCGAGGGCGTCAGGATACGTCGGATCGACCTCGACGGCCTTGCGATAGGCGGCTTCCGCGCCCGCGAGATCGCCGTGGTGATCGAGCACCCGGCCGAGCAGGTTCATGCTGCGTGGATTGTCCGGTTCGATGGCGCGGGCGCGCTCGATCCAGGCCATGCCGTCGTCGAAGCGCTGTTGCTTGAGCCGCAGCTCGGCCATGACCTGGCAGGCCTGGAAACTGTCGGGCCGCTCCTCGAGCACCTCGTGGCAGAGCTGCTCGACGTCCTTGTGCAGCCCCTCCTTGAGCGCGCGCTCAGCCTTCTGCAGGTCGATAGTGACTCGCCGGCCCGTCTTGGCCTTCGATTTGCTCTGGAGCAGGTTCATGGTTTGCGCGGCGGCTGCGGCATGGCGAGGATTGTACCGAAAGGAGAGTATCCCGGAGCGCGCCCGGGACCAAGGACGCCGGCCCGGAACCGGTATCATGTAGCCTCGTTCGAAGCCGCGTGAATTTCTCCCTCATGCCCGAGCCCGCCGCCCAGTCCCTGCAGACGCTCGCCAGCGTCTTCGGCTTCCCGTCGTTCCGGCCGCAGCAGCAGGACATCGTCGAGAGCCTGATCGCCGGCGAGGACGCCTTCGTCCTGATGCCGACGGGCGGCGGCAAGTCGCTCTGCTACCAGGTGCCGGCCCTGCACCGCGCCGGCACGGCGATCGTCGTTTCGCCGCTGATTTCGCTGATGAAGGACCAGGTGGACGCGCTGCTCGCGAACGGCGTGGCGGCGGCCTTCTACAACTCCTCGCTCGAGGCGCGCGACGCCAGGCGCACGCTCGCGCGGTTGCACGCCGGCGAGCTGGACCTCTTGTATGTCGCACCAGAGACGCTCATGAGTGACGCGTTTCTCACCCGGCTCGGTGACATCCGGATCGCGCTGTTTGCCGTGGACGAGGCGCACTGCGTATCGCAGTGGGGTCACGACTTCCGGCCGGAATACGTTCAGCTCGGCGCGCTGCGGACGCGCTTCCCGGGCGTACCGCTGGTGGCGCTGACTGCGACCGCAGATCCGCAGACCCGCGAGGACATCGTGCGGGTGCTGGACCTGCAGCATGCCACCCGCTACATCGCGAGCTTCGACCGACCCAACATCCGTTACACGGTGCGCGAGAAACACCAGCCGCTCGAGCAGCTGACGCGCTTCCTCGCGAGTCGCGCAGGACAGGCAGGGATCGTCTACGCGCTGTCGCGCCGCCGGGTCGACGAGCTGGCGGAAAAACTGGCCGCGCGCGGCCTGCGCGCCGGCGCCTACCACGCGGGCCTCGCCGCGGCGGAGCGGGTCCGGGTGCAGGACGCTTTCCTGCGGGACGAGCTCGACATCGTCGTCGCGACCGTGGCATTCGGCATGGGGATCGACAAGTCCAACGTGCGCTTCGTCGTCCATTACGACATGCCGAAGAACATCGAGGGCTTCTACCAGGAAACGGGCCGCGCGGGGCGCGACGGGCTGGCCGCCGAGGCGCTCCTGTTGTTCGGCGCACAGGACGTGGTGACCGCTCGCGCCCTGGTCGAGCGCGGCGCCAGCGAGGACCGCCAGCGCATCGAGCTGCACAAGCTCAATGCCATGGTGGCGCTGGCCGAGAGCCTGACCTGCCGGCGGCGCGTGCTGCTGGGCTATTTCGGCGAGCGCCTCGCGGAGGACTGCGGTAACTGCGACGTCTGCCTGGAGCCACCGGAGCGGTTCGACGCCACGGAGGATGCGCGCAAGGCCCTGTCCTGCGTGTATCGCCTCAACCAGGGCTATGGCATCAAGTACGTCATCGACGTGCTGCGCGGGACGAAGAACGACCGCATCCTGGCCGCTGGCCACGACCAGCTGTCGACCTGGGGCATCGGTGCGCACCACGGCATGCACGAGTGGGCCTCGCTGATCCGCCAGCTGATTCACCGCGGCTATCTCGAGCAGGACATCGCCCGGTACTCCGTGCTGCGCCTGACGCCTGCGGCACGGCCCTTGTTGCGCGGCGAGGAGACCCTTGAGCTGGCGCGGCCGCGCGTGAAAACGGCGCCGCGGCGGAAGCCGGCGAAGGCCGCGGCCGGCGGCCGCTACGACGAGACCCTGTTCGAGGCCCTGCGTGCCCTGCGCAAGTCGCTGGCCGACACCCAGGGCGTGCCGCCCTACATCATCTTCGGCGACACCACGCTCGTCGAAATGGCGCGCGAGCTGCCGACCACCCCGGTCGCCCTGCTGGAGATCTCCGGCGTCGGCCAGAAGAAACTCGAGCGCTACGGCGAGGACTTCCTCGCGGTGATCCGGGGACACTGCTGAATCGGGCTTTCGGGGACACTGCTCCCCTGGGGAGCAGTGTCCCCGAAACGCCCTTTCAGCAGTGTCCCCATTGCCCTTTCCGGGCGCGTTCTACAGAATCCCCGAATTATTAAAGTTTTATTACAAATCGGTGACACGCCGATCGGCTCCGCGGTCGCGGCAGCCTCTCCCAAGCGCCTGATTCAATGGCAAAACCAGCCCTAGACAAAGACCTCAAGCGGCTTACCCGCCTGGAAGACGCAACGCGCGGCATGGCGCGCGGCCTGGTCCCGTTCAGCCTCGCGTTGCTGTTCCTCGTCCTGGTGGGCATCGCGACGGCCTCGTTCATCGGCGTCGGCGGCAGCCTCGTGATCATCGTCGCCGCCAGCGTCATCGGCGGCTACATGGCGCTGAATATCGGCGCGAACGATGTCGCCAATAACATGTCGCCCGCGGTGGGCTCCCGTGCGCTGCACATCGGGGTCGCCGTCGCCATCGCCGCCGTGTTTGAGGCGGCCGGCGCCATCCTCGCCGGCGGCGACGTCGTCGCTACAGTCTCGGCGGGAATCATCCGCCCGGAGCTTATGCCGAACGCCGATGCCTTCACCATCGCCATGCTCTCGGCGCTGTTCGCTGCGGCCCTCTGGATCAACCTCGCGACCTGGATTGGCGCCCCGGTATCGACCACTCACTCCGTGGTGGGTGGCGTGCTGGGCGGCGGTATCGCCATGGCGGGGTTCGGCGCCGCGGACTGGAGCGTCGTGGTGCGTATCGTCGCCAGCTGGGTGGTGTCGCCAGTGCTGGGCGGCGTCATCGCGGCGAGCTTCCTGCTGTACATCAAGCTGACGATCCTCTATGTGCCCGACCAGCTGGAACAGGCGCGCCGCCGGGTGCCGCTGCTGGTCGCGATCATGGCGGGGGCGTTCACGGCCTACCTGATGCTGAAAGGCTTCTCGCGCGTCTGGAAAGTGCCCATCTGGCTGGCGCTCACGATCGGCGCGGCCATGCTGCTGGTCACCCTCGCGTGGCTCAAGCCCATCGTTGCGCGGAAGGTACAGGGCCTGCCGTCGAACAAGTCCACCGTCGGCAGCCTGTTCACCATCCCGGTGATCTGCGGCGCGGCCCTGCTGTCGTTCGCCCACGGCGCCAACGACGTCGCGAATGCGATCGGCCCGCTGGCCGCGATCTACGCCTCGGTCACGGAGGGCGGGGTCGTCAGCGTCGCGCGCATCCCGCCCTGGATCCTGCTGATCGGCGCTCTTGGCATTGCCACAGGGCTGTTGCTTTACGGTCCGAAGCTGATTCGCACTGTCGGCTCGAAAATCACCAAGCTCAACCGGATCCGGGCGTTTTGCGTGACCCTCTCCGCCGCCATCACGGTCATCATCGCCTCGGCGCTCGGGCTGCCGGTGAGCTCGACGCACATCGCCATCGGCGCGCTGTTTGGCGTCGGCTTCCTGCGCGAGTTCATGGCGAATCGCCCGGGGCGAAGCCCGCTCGAGACCATCCCGCTCGAAGCACCGTCGGAGGCGCCCGCGGACCCCGGCGGCGACGAACAAGTGATGGAGTTCGCCGGGGCAGGCGCCGGGGACCCGACCTCGCCCGATGCCGAGCCAAAGAGCACGTCGGCTTCTCCGGAGAAAGCCCGCAGGCGCTATCTTGTGCGCCGCTCGCACCTCATGACCATCATCGCGGCCTGGTTGATCACGGTCCCGGTCAGCGCCGGCGTCGCCGCGCTACTGGCGCTCGGGCTGTCGAAGTGGGGGCTGCCCGGGCTCGGAAACTGAGCGTCACCGGGCGGGCTGAAGTGGCTCTTCGCGCCGTTTCGCTCATGCCGCGGCAAGCTCTGCGCACAGATCAGGCAGCGAGACGGCTTCGACGTTGTCGGCGAGCGGCAAGCGCTCGACGCCACCGTACACCACACGACGATGCTGTGGCTTGACGGTATCGCAGGCCACCTGATAGCCGCGCGCCAGCCTCGGCGCCAGGCCGCGCTTGATCTCGATCGCCCAGGGCTTCCGCTCGCCGGGGCGCTTGAGCAACAGGTCGATCTCTGCGCCGGCCGCGGTTCTGAAGAAAAACGCTTCCGTGCCAGGCGGGGCGGCACCGATCAGCGACTCGATCGCCAGACCCTCCCAGGTCCCGCCGGCCACGGGGTGAGCCAGCAGGGCCTCGTGGTCGCCGATGCCGAGCAGCGCATGCACCAGCCCGCTGTCGCGGACGTAGACTTTGGGTGACTTGACCAGGCGCTTTTTGACGTTGCCATGCCAGGGCGCAAGCCGGCGGACGAGCAGCAGGTCCACAAGCAAGTCCAGGTAGGCCGCGACTGTCTTGCCATCCACGGCAAGAGCACGCGCAAGCGACGCAGCATTGAGGAGCGCGCCCTGCTGGTGCGACAGCATGGTCCAGAACCGGCGCAGGGTCTCGGCCGGAATGCGCGATCCGAGTTGCGGGATATCGCGCTCGAGGTAGGTGCGGATGAAGTCACCGCGCCAGCGCAGGCTTGCCGAGTCGGAATCGGCCAGCAGGCTCTCCGGAAAGCCGCCCCGTAGCCAGAGGGCATCCAGGCGATCCCGGCCTGCTTCGCCCGCGTCGACCGGTGACAGTTCCAGGTAGCGGATCCTCCCGGCGAGCGTTTCACTGGATTGCCTGAGCAGATCGATGGATGCCGAGCCCAGCACGAGGAAGCGGCCGTTGCCCTTGCCCTGCCCGCGACGCCGGCCTGCGTCGATCAGCCCGCGCAGGCTCTGAAAGAGCTGCGGCGTGCGCTGGATCTCATCGAGGATCACCAGCTTGTCCGCATGATTTGAGAGGTACAGCTCTGGCTCGGCCAGTTTGGCGCGGTCCGATTCCGATTCAAGGTCGAGATAGATGGCTGACCGCGACTTCGCGACCTCGAGCGCCAGCGTCGTCTTGCCGACCTGGCGTGGACCGAGCAGCGCGACCGCCGGTGTCTCCTGGAGGGCACCGGTGAGCGTGGGAACAAGCCGACGAGGAATCATGCCTGCAATTATGGAGCCTCGCTCCAGAATTACAAGGATGAGACGCCATTCTTGCCCTGGATGCTGCCACCCCTGGAATGGCGCTTGGGGCGTGCGCTGCTAACAAAGCGAGTTGCTAATCAGATGGTGGCCAGGGGCAGAATCGAACTGCCGACACCGTGATTTTCAGTCACGTGCTCTACCAACTGAGCTACCTGGCCATCGGTCGGAGGCGCGTATTAGACCCGCGCGGCCGCCGGGCCGTCAAGGCAGCGGCCGCGGCAGCGCCTTTTGACCCGCCGAACGCCCAGCGACTACCCTGTTTGCAGGATCGAATCACGGCAGGGCACTTCCTTGAGCACGTCGAGACCCTTGAGGCATATTCCCGCGCCCGCTGCAGACAACTTGGCGGCATTCCGGCGCGTCCGGGCGCGCACCCTGGCGCTGGCCGCACCCCTGTCGGCGGAAGACGCGTGCGTGCAGAGCATGCCGGACGCCAGTCCGGCCAAGTGGCACCTGGCGCACACCAGCTGGTTCTTCGAGCGCTTCATCCTGGCCACCCGCGTCGCCGGCTACCGGCCCTGCCACGAACGCTACGACTACCTGTTCAATTCCTACTATTACTCGGTCGGACAGATGCACCTGCGGCCCCGGCGCGGACTGATCACGCGGCCGTCGCGCGACGAGATCCTCGCCTACCGCGCGCACGTCGACGCCGCGCTCGCGCGCCTGCTGGAGGACGCCGGCGACGACGGCGAGCTCGATTTTCTCGTGACGCTCGGGATCCACCACGAGCAGCAGCACCAGGAACTCCTGCTCACGGACATCAAGCACCTGTTCGCCCAGAATCCGTTGCTGCCTGCCTACGCCGAGCTGCCGCGTACCGGCACGGGGGAAGTCACGCCGCTGCGCTGGCTGCAGGGCAGTCCCGGTATCGCGGAGATCGGCCATGCCGGCGAGGCGTTCGCGTTCGACAACGAGACGCCCCGCCATTGCGCGCTGCTCGGCGAACACGCGCTCGCCTCCCGCCTCGTGACCAATGCCGAGTTCCGCGAGTTCATTGACGACGGCGGCTACGCGGATTCCGCGCTATGGCTGTCGGACGGCTGGTCGACCGTGATGGCCGAGGGCTGGCAACGACCGCTCTACTGGCACGAGGACCTCGAGCAGGAATTCACGCTCGGCGGGCTTCAGCCGATCCAGCCGGACGCACCAGTCGCCCACCTCAGCTATTTCGAGGCGGACGCCTTCGCCCGCTGGGCGGGCTGCCGGCTCCCCACCGAGTTCGAGTGGGAGGCTGCCGCGGCCCGCCTGCCAGTCGACGGCAACTTCGCCGACTCCGGCGCCCTGCATCCCCGCCCGGCTACGGGTGGCGCCGGGCTCGAGCAGGTCTACGGCGATGCCTGGGAATGGACCGCGAGCCCGTACTCACCCTACCCGGGCTTCCGCCCCCTGGCGGGCTCGCTCGGCGAATACAACGGCAAGTTCATGTGCAGCCAGATGGTGCTGCGCGGCGGCTCCTGCGCCACGCCGGTGGGGCACGTGCGCCCCACCTACCGCAACTTCTTCTACCCGGGACAACGCTGGCAGTTCAGCGGCGTCCGCCTGGCCAGGGACCGCGCATGACGGCCAACCTGCACAGCCTCGCCGACTTCAGCCCGGATGAGGCCGTGATGCTCGACGACGTGCTGCGCGGCCTGGCGCTGCCAAGCAAGAACGTTCCCTCGCTGTATTTTTACGACCAGCGGGGCTCGAAGCTGTTCGACGCCATCACCGAGCTGCCCGAGTACTACCCCACCCGGACCGAGGTCTCGATCCTCGAGGCCCACGGCGCGGAAATGGCGGCAGCCCTCGGCCCGGGCGTGCGGCTCATCGAGCTGGGCTCGGGCTCGGCACTGAAGACGGAGCTGTTGCTCGCCCGGCTCGAAGCCCCGGCGGCCTATGTCCCGGTCGAGATTTCGCGCGAGCACCTGCTCGCGGCCGCGGGCCGGATCGCCGCCGATTTCCCCGGGCTCGAAGTATTGCCGGTCAACGCGGATTTTACCGAGCCCTTCGACCTGCCGGAGCCGAAGCACGGCACGGTATGCCGCAACGTGGCGTTCTTCCCGGGCTCGACCATCGGCAATTTCCCGCGCGGCATGGCGGCGGACCTGCTGCGCACCGTGCGGAGCGACGTCGGGCCTGGCGGCGCGATGCTGATCGGCGTGGACCTGGAGAAGGACCGTGCCCTCCTCGAGCGCGCCTACAACGATGCGGCCGGCGTCACCGCGGAATTCAACCTCAACCTGCTGGTCCGGCTGAACCGGGAGCTGGGCGCGGATTTCGACCTCCGCGCATTCCGCCACGAGGCCGTCTGGGACGAGGCCGCGGGCCGGATCGAGATGCGCCTGATCAGCACCCGCGCGCAGACCGTGCACGTGGCGGGACACGATTTCGCGTTCGCCCCGGGCGAGATCCTGGTCACCGAGTACTCCCACAAGTACTCGCTGGAGGGGTTCCGCAGCCTGGCCGAAGCGAACGGTTTTGCCGTCGCGCGGGTGTGGACCGACCCGGAAGCGCTGTTCTCGGTACAGCTGCTCGCGGCCGCCTGAGTCATTCCGGCGGGACGTAACCCTCGGGCTTGTCGACGCCTTCGCCGAAAAAATACTGCTCCATCTGCTCGCGCAGGAACTTCCGCGCCTCGGGCTCGATGACGACGAGACGATACTCGTTGATCAGCATGGTCTGGTGTCCGAGCCACTGGCGCCAGGCTTCCTTGGAGACCTGCTCGTAGATGCGCTGGCCGAGTTCGCCGGGATAGGGAGGCCGGTCGAGGCCCTCGGCCTCACGGCCCAACAGCACGCACTGGACGGTTCTGCTCATGGTGATTCCTTGACTGCATCGGCGGCGCGCAGCTGCGCCTGGGCATCGATCAGACGGCTCACGATCGCCGCGAGCCCGAGCTTTGCCGGGGAGTGGGCGTTATACCAGACCCACCGGCCCGGCTCCATCGACACCGGCGGCGGCGCCTCGATGCGGGCAGGGACCGGCTCGATCTCGAGCTCGAAGTGCGTGAAGCCGTGGCGCACCGGCGCGAGCGGCGGCGCCGGTGCGATGCTCGTGCCGAGCACGCGGGTGGCCCAGTCCGCGGCCGATTCGGCACCGAGTTCGGGCGGGCACCAGAGTCCGCCCCAGATGCCCAGCGGCGGACGCTGCTCCAGCAGCACCGCCCCCGCGGCGTCCTGCAGCAGCAGCATCCGGGTGTGCCGGCGTGGCCGCGTGCGCCGGGGGCGTGGGGCCGGGAAATCCGCCTCCCTGCCGAGCGCGCGGGCATCGCAGGCGTCGGCGACCGGGCAGCGCTCGCAGGCAGGGCGCCCCCGCCGGCAGACCGTGGCGCCGAGATCCATGATGGCCTGGGTGTAAGCCCCGACCCGCGCCGCCGGCGTGTGCCGGTCAGCGAAGCCCCACAGCTGCCGCTCGACTGCCGGCTCCCCCGGCCAGCCCGGCACGGCATGCAGACGCGCGAGCACGCGCTTCACGTTGCCGTCGAGAATCGGGTGACGCTGTCCGAAAGCCTGCGCGAGGATCGCGCCCGCCGTCGAGCGACCGATGCCCGGCAAGGCGCAGACCGCCGCGTAATCCTGCGGGAACCGCCCCCCGTGCGCGGTCATGATCGCCTGCGCGGCCCGGTGGAGGTTGCGCGCTCGCGCGTAATAGCCGAGCCCCGACCAGTGGTGCAGGACCTCGTCCAGCGGCGCCCCGGCCAGCGCGGCGACATCCGGAAAGCGCGCCATGAATCGCCGGAAATACGGGATCACCGTCGCGACCTGGGTCTGCTGGAGCATGATTTCGGAAATCCAGACCGGGTAGGGCGAGCGGTCGAGCTGCCAGGGCAGGTCGTGCCGCCCCGCCTCCTCGTGCCACGCGAGCAACGCCGGGGCGATCCCCTCAGTCATCGGCGCTGGAGCGCTCGCCGGTGGGTCTCCGCCATCGTCTCGAGCGTCATGCGCTCCAGCGAGCGCGCCAGCGCCGCGGGGCCGAAGACCGGCGCTACGCTGAACGCCGGCACGAAGCGGGCCTCGTAATGCAGCCGGGCCCCGTCGCCCTCGCGGGTGAACTGCCATTCCGTGTGGCCGTCGCTGAAAGAGCCACGCCCGGGAACGTCCTCCGCGACCAGCGCATTGCCCTGCCGGCGAATGCGCTCCACCCGGTTCAGGGTCTGGCACAGGAAGAGTACGCAGCCCCTGAAGCGCGAGAAGACCTCTTCTGTCGCGGGCGCCACCTTGCCCAGCGAGCGGCTCTCCAGGATCTGCGGGTGCAGCTCGTGAATGTGCTCGTAATCGCTCAACACCGCCAGCATGCGCTCCGGCGACACGGCATCGAACACCGCCTCGATCCTGAGCAGGTAGGCGGGACCATCGCGCGCCGTCTTCACCGAGACCAGTTCGAAGGCGTGCGCCCCGGCCAGCGGCGCGAGCAACGCCATCACGCCGCCCAGCACGGCGCCGCGCGGAGTGCGCCGGTCGACCCGGGATGAGCGCCGCGCCATGCCCTCAGTCGCCGCGGGTCTTGCGATCGAACAGCCCGCGGACCTTGTCGAGCGCCTTCTCCTTCAGCTGTTCCTCGGCATCCGTGCCCTCCTCGGCCTCCAGGCCCAGGCGCCGCAGGGCCTCCCGCTCGGCCCGGTCACGCAGCAGGCCCGAGACATCCACGCTGACTGACGGCGAGTCGAGGCTGCCACGGAGGCGCAGCGGGACGCTCATGCCGGCGAGTTCGCTCGCCGCCCCGGTCGCCTCATCGACGGCCTCGCGGATCACGGTGGCGTTGAGGCGATAATCGAGTTCTGCCGCGGCGAGGTCGATCTCGCCGCGCCCGGCGAGGGCCAGGAAAGGCAGGCCGCCGACGAGATCCTGGTTGACCAGCATGCCGTCGCGGATCACCGCGGTGCCCTTGAGCTGCCTGAAAGGCGTATCCGGCGACGTCTTTTGCGGCGCCTCCCGACCCCTGGCAAGAGCATAGGCACGCTGGATCTCGAACCACAGGTTCACGCCTTGCAGCGCGCCCTCGCTGAGGTCGAACGACAATTCGCCGTTGAGGCCCGAGGTCAGCCCCGCCACGCTGGACGCCGTGGTGGCCAGCTTCGCGTTGAGCTGCGCGACGCCCGTGAGCCGATCGAAGTCCGCGAGGTCCTGCACGAACGGCAGAAGCTGCAGCGACGACAGCGATTGTTCGAGGCTCAGGGTGGCCGGCGCCTGGCGGGCGTCGAGCCGCGCGCTGCCGCGCACCTGACCGCCATACAGGGCCGCGTCGAAGGGCTGCAGCGTCAACACGCCGTCCCTGGCGACGGCGCGTCCCTCCAGATCCGACAGGGTCAGGCCATTGACCTTCAACGTGCCTGCTTGGAACGAGGCATCGAGGTCCAATCCGCGCAGCCAATCGAAGGCCAGCGGCGCGTCCTCGGCCGGCGGGGCGTCCGCCGATGCTTCAGCCTCCGGCGGCAGGTAGCGATCGAGATCGATGGCATCCAGCTGGAGCTCGGCGCGAATCCGCAGCGGTTCGCCGAACCCGATCCCCGCCTTGCCAGTGAGCGTGGTGTCGTCGAGCATGACCCGCAGATCCTCGAACTGCGCCTCATCGGCGCCGGCCCGGAAGCTGGCCTCGAGCGACGCTTTGCCCAGGACCGCGCGATCGGCGGTATCGGGTCCCCGTTCCCCGAGGCGCTCCAGCAGCCCTCGCGGGGAAAACTCCTCCAGGCTGACACGCCCGACGAAGGCCGGCGCGTCGACGATCTGCGTCCCTGCCAGCTCACCGCTGCCACGCAGGCCCGCGGCCTCGAACGTCCACGCCGGGACGGCCAGCGTCTGCGCGCCGAGATCCGCCGTCACCCGCGGCGCATCGATTCTGCCCGCCTGGGAGCCCCCCGGCACGCCGGGGCCGCCGAGCTCGAAGCCGAGCCCGAGCGCCTCGATCTCGAACAAGGGGCCTTCCGCCACCAGGACGGACGCCGCAAGCCGCACCCGGATGGCCTCCGCGTCCGGGGCCGACGTGATCGCTGCCTCCAATTCCAGGGTGAACGCCTGGCCCGGAGCCAGTTCGCCCGTCGAAAGCGTCGGAATCGCGGCCTCGACGACCGTGCCTTCCCCGAGATCCCGGTACCGGATCAGCGCGTCGGTGAGCCGCAGCCCTCCGACCTGTTCGAGCGTGAACTGGCCGCGATCCTCGGCAGGGGTTGGCGTCGCCGCTGCGTCCTCATCGCCGCCGAGGCCGTCCCAGTTGGTCGAACCGTCGGCGCGCCTGACGAGGTCGACTCGCAGGCCGTCGAGCCGCAGCGTGCTGACCTCGAGCCGCCGGGACAACAGCGGCAGCAGCCGCGCCCCGACGCCGGCCGAACGGATCTCGACGAACGGCTCGTCGCCGAACCCGGGCGGATTGCCGAGCCGCACGGCGCCGACCTCCAGCCCGAGCCACGGGAACACGCTCAGGGAGATTTCGCCCTGGATTTCCAGGCTGCGGCCGGTCCGCTCCTCGACCGCTCGGGCGATCTCGTCGCGGTAGTCATTCGGGTCCACGAACATCGGGATGAGAATGACCGCCGCCAGGACCAGTACCAGGAGCAGCCCGAACAGGCCCAGGACGATCTGGATGAATCTGGTCATCAGGGACAGCTCCATGCAACGACGCTCCAGTGGCGCCCGTGCAGCTGATTATACGGCTCGGCTCAGCGAACGGCCGGCGCCTCGGACCGGCATGTCGGCCGCTGGCTCAGCTCCAGTGCGCCACCACACCCTGGAACTCGGGGGCCGGCAGCGGCCTGCTGATCACGTAGCCCTGCACGCGATCACAGCCCGCCTCGTGCAGGAAGTCCAGCGCCTCGCGGGTCTCTACGGCCTCGGCCGTGGTCTCGAGGCCAAGCTCGTGCGCCAGCAGGATGATCCCCCGCACCAGCCGGCGGGCATCCTCGTCCTCGTCGAGCAGCTTTACGAGGCGCCGATCGATTTTCAGGTCGCTGAATGGCGTGCGATACAGCTCCGCCACCGATGACGTGCCCCGGCCGAAATGCTCCAGCGCGAGGCCGAAGCCATGAATCCGGAGCCGTGCGAGGACGCTGTGGAAGCCCTGCGGGACGTCGGCAAGCGCGGACTCCGGCACCTCCAGCACCAGCTGGCGGGCGGGGACGTCGAACTCGCTCATCAGCCGGGCGAGGCGCTCGGGAAACTCGGGGTCGGTGACGAGCGATGGTGACAGGTTGACGCCGATGCGTAACGAGATGCCGGCCCGGCGCCAAACCCCAAGCTGCTGGACCGAATTGTGCAGCATGCAGTCGGTGATGGCGGCAATCTGGCCCTCTGCCTCGGCCGCGGGAACGAACGAATAGGGCAGCAGCACCCCGTGGTCCGGGTGCTGCCAGCGGGCCAGGGCCTCGGCGCCGGCGGTCCGCCAGCCCTTGCCGCTCCGCGACAGCTGCATCTGGTACCAGGTCGTAATCTCGCCGCGCATGACGGCACCGGCGATGTCGGCCGCCGAAAACACCAGCTCGCCGGCCATGGTGCGCAGTGCGACTTCAAGCCCCTCGGCCGCTACGGGCCTCGCCAGGATGCCGGCGACGTTCAGCCCCTCTGCTGTGGCAAGATCCCGGGCCATCCTGACCCCGGGGTCGTCGGGACGGCCAAGCAGCAGCAGGTTGGCGCCCGCTTCGGACAGGGCGCGCAGGGTCGCCGCCGGTGCGCTCCCGAGAGCGGCCGGATCGACGATCACCGCATCGGGGCCGAAGTCCGCGAGCACGGGCACCAGGCCGGCCTCGCTCGAGACCCGGCGCAGCAACAGCCCGAAGGCCGCCGCCGCCTCGCCGAGCGTCGTGATATCCAGCTCGTCGCTGCCCAGGATCAGGAGGCGCCGAACGGTCATTGCATCTTCCACGGCTCAGCGGGCCTTGCTCTTGTGCCTGTCAACCGCGGCGACCGCATCCGGCCGAGACCCGCCCTGGTCCAGGAGGGGCGTGAACACGCGCCCGACGAGGCTTTCGATTTCCGTGCGCAGCTCGCCCTGCGCGCGCTCGAGCCGGGCGTGCAGGGCGGCCTGGGCCTGCTCGGCTTTCGACAGCGCGGCCACGGTCTCGCCGTGCGCGGTGCGTTCACCCTCGAGCGCCTCGGCAAGCCGGCGTCCTTCCTGCTCGGAATCCGCCTCCCTGCGGCGCACGTCCTCGGTCTCGCGTCGCGCCTGCTCGAGGCCCGCGCCGAGCTCCTCGAGCCGCGCCTCGGCGGCCGCCAGCGCCTCGCGCAACCCACCGACATATCTCTTTTCCTCGGCGAGGCGCGCTCCCAGGCTTTCGGACTCCGCGGTCATGGCCGCGAGCGTCGCACGGGCGGACGCCAGCAGCTGCCGCTCCTGCTCCAGCTCGCCGCGCAGCGCGGCCAGAGCCTGCTCGCCCGGTCCCGGGTCCGGGGCGGCCTCGGCCTGCGCGGCAAGATCGGACACATCGACGCCATGGACGAGAAATCCGTCCCCGTTGCCCGTCAGGTCCCCGCGGCGGGTTACCAGCCAGCGAAACACCTGCCCGTCACGCGGCCGGCTGTCGCGCACCGCAGCCCGGGCGCCAGCGGAGATCGCGGCCAGCGCGTTGCCGACGGCATCCGCATGGACGCGCGGCAGGACGCGGAGCACATCCCGCCCGAGATGCGGCGCGCGCCCGAGCGCCTGGCCGTCCTCATTGGCTGAGAGGACCACGAAGTCAGCGGCGACGCGAAAGAACGGCCCACTGATGGCAAGCAGGTCGCGCTCGAGGGCCTCCAGCTTTGCGTGTGCCTCGCCTTCCTCCCGCCGCATCGCGGTGATCTCCTCATGGCTGACCACTGCACCGGCGATGCCCGGGTTGAGCAGGGGTGTCACGCCGATCCGCCAGCGGCGCTGGCCATCGCCGTATTCGCATTGGAAGTGATCTGCCACGCCGCCCAGGACCTGCCGGATGCCGCGTGCGAGCTGGCCGAGGTCGAGGTCGCCGAAATCACGCCCAGCGGCGTGGCCGTCGGCGAACAGGCTGCCCTGCCCGAAGGCCTTGCCGGCATGGCAGGCGGGGTCGTCCAGCGCGAGCCAGGCCTGGTTGCAGTCCGTGATGACAGCCGCGGAATCCAGGATGGCCTGCGGCGCCCGCGACGAATCGAACACCGCGCGGAGGAACCGGCGGGCCTGCTCGAGATCGCGCAGCGCCTTCTGCTGGCGCTGGGCGTCGGAGATCATCCCAGCGGCCCGCTCGAGCCTGCCCTGCGGATCGAGATGAGCGTGACCGCGCAGCGTGCACCATCGATAGGCGCCACCACCCACTTTTACCCGCGCCTCCAGCTGCCACTGCTGCTCGGTCTCGAGGAGCTCCCCGATTCGCCGCAATACCATCTCGCGGTCATCCGGGTGGATCCGGGCGCGCAGGTCTTCCAGTGACTCGGAGCATTCGGGCCCGGGCAGCTGCCAGGCGGCGGGGTCCGCGGCGGCAAGCCATACCTCGCCGTCGCCCCCGTAGTGCCAGGCGAGATCCCCGGTGGCCGCCAGGCTCGCGGTCATGAGCTGGCTCCGCCGCCGGGCGAGCCGTCCCGCGCGCGCGCGCGCCGCCGCGCTCTGCAGGCGATCGAGCAGTCCGGCCGACTCCAGTGCCTCGGGAGCCACCCGGTCGTGTGCGCCGTGCGCGAGACACGCGAGCATGTCGGGCGCAGCATCATCGGCTGCGACCGCCACGAGGGGCAGCTCCGGGGCGATCTCCTGGAGGTCGGATAACAGGTGCAGGCCATCGTCCTGGCCGAGCGACAGGTCGACCAGCGCGAGGTCGTACGCGCCGGAACCGAGTCGACGGCGCGCCGTGTGCACGGTATCCGCGCCCTCGATCAGGATCAGGCCGGAATCCTGCCTTTGCAGGCCCTGACCGATCTTCCGGATGACCTCCGGATCATCCGCAACCAACAAGATGCGCAGCGACTGGGACATCGGAAACGTTGTGCCCTATGGCCATGGCAACCGGAAGTTACCACGATCCCGCGCCGGCGTCGTTGCGTGTGCGCAGGAATTCGCGCGAGACGCGGCGCCGCCCACGGGCACCGGATCAGATGCCGGGCACGCCAAGGATCGGCGTGGCCGCCTGCTCCGCGGGCCAGCGTTCGCTGGATACCGGTGTCCTGAATGCCCCGGGCTTCACCACGAGGAGGTCGCAGGGCAGCTGCTCCAGGACACGCTCCGCGGTGCTGCCGATGAAGATCCGGCCGAGCGGGTTGCGCGCGATCGCGCCCATCACCACGACATCCGCCGCGACACCGCGACAATATTCCGGCAAGGCCAGCTCCGGCCGGCCTTCGACCAGGGAGACGCGCGCCGGGGCCACCCCCGCGGCGGCCAGCACCGAGTAGACGGCCTCGCGATACCGCTGCTCGAGGCCGGTCTCGGGGCGATCCGTCGCCAGCATCTCCTCCCGCCCGCCGATCAGGGTGCGCAATGTGCGCTCCCAGGCATGGAATGCGTGCACCGTCCCGCCTGCGCCCAGCGCAAGCCGCTCGGCGAATTTCAGGATGCGGGTATCGAGTTCGTCGCCGCGGCCATGGCGCCCGCCCGGATCGACCGCTGCGACGATCACCGGCGCTTCCCGCCAGGCGCCGCCGCGTGTCAGCAGCACCGGCGCGGGACAATGCCGCACCAGCTGCCATTGCGGCGCAGACAATAGACGTCCGCCGCTCGCCTCCCCGGCCGGCAACTCGACCACCAGCAGGTCGGCCGCACTCTCCAGCACGCGCCGGATCAGGGCCTCTTCGTGCGGGTGGTCCCATGCCGCATGGCACTCGGGGCGCCCGCCGATCCCTGCCGACGCAAGGTGCTCCTCGAGATGCTCCCGGTGCCGCCGCACAAGGGCGTCCCGCGCATGCTGCAGGTGCTCCCGGTTCTCGAAATGGGCCAGGGAAACCTGCGAGTTGTACACCGGCATGAACAACTCGAGCGTGGCATCCATGCCTTCGGCGAGGCGCGCGCCGAGCGCCGCCGCCGCCATCGAGATCGCGTGCGGATCCATGCCGACGACGATTCTTCCGGGCTTGCTCACCATCGCAATTCTCCCGTTGGGCGTGGCGCATCCGGCAGGCGCCGGGATGCTTTCGACTCTGCCCTACGGTTATTCTAGTCCGCTGTACGCCGACCGGCCACGCGCCGCGCGGCCCCGATCGCTCCCACAGGACCCCCGCCAGCCCGATGAACATCCGCGATTCCAAGCCGGCAGCCGCTGTTCAGCATACCGACGGACGTGCCGAGAGCCGGCTCGCCGCGCTGCTGGACGCCACGCCGGACGCGGTCGTGCTGATCGACGGCGAGGGCATCATCGAGTCATTCAACGCGGGCGCCGAACGGGTCTTCGGCTATCGCGCCGGCGAGATCGTCGGCCAGAACATCTCGCTGCTCATGCCGACCCCCTTCAGGGCCAACCACGACGACTACATAAGGCGGTACCAGCAGACCGGCGAGGCCCGGTTCATGCTCGCGCCCCGCGAGGTCGAGGCCTGCCGCAAGGACGGTTCGACGTTCCCGGCGGAAGTCTCCGTGGGCCAGGTCGACGGCGAAGGCATGGCCAGCTTCATCGGCATCGTCCGGGACATCAGCGCGCGCGTGGCCGCCGAGGCGCGGCTGCACCGCGTCGAGACCAACCTGCTGACCGCGCAGGCGCTGGCCCACGTCGGGAGCTTCGAGGGCAACTGGCCCGAGCCCGGAGCCAATTTCTGGTCCGACGAGTTCTACCGCATCGTCGGCCTCGATCCCGACCAGCCCACCATGGGGCCTGGCGAGTTCGCGCGCCGCTTCGCGCACCCGGACGACCTGGAACGGGTCGAGGCGCGCCTGGCCGAGGATATGAAAAAGGTGTCCGGCGGCGGCGAACTGGAGTACCGGATCATCCGGCCGGACGGCACGGTGCGCCATATCCAGACCATTTACCAGATCGTCACGGACGAGTTGCGTGGCGGCTGCCGCATCCAGGGCACCATCCTGGACCAGACCTTCCGCCGGCACGCGGAAGAGGCGCTCCGCAGGGAGCGCGACCGGGCCCAGCGCTACCTCGACCTCGTCAACGTGATGGTGATCGCGGTCGACCGTTCCGGCCGCATCACGCTGGTCAATCGCAAGGCCTGCGAACTGTTCGGCTATCCGGAGCACGAGCTGCTCGGCAAGGACTTCTTCGCGGCATGCCAGCCGCCAGGCTTCGCGGGACGCTCGCGAATCCTGTTCGAAGAGGCGCTCGCGGGGCAGGAGTCGGGCTTCAGTCTCCTCGAGGGGCCGGTGCTGACCCGCAGCGGCCACACGCGCCGCGTCTTCTGGCGCAACCAGTTCCTCAGGGACGAGCGCGGGCGCATCAACGGCGTGCTGAGCGCCGGCGAGGACGTCACCGAGCAGCGCGAGACGGAGGTGCAACTCCGCCAGGCCGAGGAGGAGTTACGGCTCATCTTCCGGCGCGCGCCGGTCGGCATGGCAACGCTCTCCGCTGCGCACGAGATCGACGGTCGCTATCTCTCGGTGAACCAGTCGCTGTGCAACATGCTGGGTTATACCGAGGGCGAGCTGCTGGCCCGCTCGGTGCGTGACGTCACGCCGCCCGAGGAAATCGACGACACGCTGCGCCACTTCCACGTCCTGCTCGACGGCGCAGACACCGTCAAGTATGACAAGCGTTTCATTCACAAGGACGGCTCGATCGTGCACGCGCTGGTCCACCTCAGCGTCATCGCCGACCATGCGGGCAAGCCGCTGCTGATCATCAGCCAGATTCTCGACCGCACCGACGTCGTGCTGGCGGAAATGGAAGCCAGGAAGCAGCGCGAACGTCTGGCGCATGTCGCACGGCTCGGCACGCTGGGCGAGATGGCGGCCGGGATCGCGCACGAGCTTAACCAGCCGCTGGCGGCAATCGCGAACTACACGCAGGCCTGCCAGCGCCTGATGGCGGCGGGGGACATGGACGCAGAGGAACTCGGACAGGTGCTTGGCCGGGTGACGGCGCAGGCGCGGCGCGCAGGGGACGTGATCCATCGCCTGCGCGCCTTCGTCCGGCGGCACACCCCCGACCGCAGGAATCGCGAGGCGAACGAGCTCATCCAGGAAATCCTCCCCCTGGTGGAGATGGACTGCCGTTCCCACGAGGTGGACCTGCGGCTGCAGTGCCAGAGCGACTTGCCGAGAGTGCAGGTCGACGGGATCCAGCTGCAGCAGGTGCTGCTCAACCTGACACGCAACGCCGTCGAGGCCATGAATGCATGCGCGCCCGAGGTGCGCAGCCTGGTCATCCGCACCGAGGCGCTGGGCGACGACGAGGTCGAGCTGGCGGTCGAGGACGCGGGACCGGGCGTGCCGGACACCATGCTCGAGCAGCTTTTCGAGCCGTTTTTCACCACCAAGCCGGAGGGCATGGGGCTCGGGCTCTCGCTCAGCCGATCCATCATTGAGGCGCACGGCGGCACACTGCGATACGATTCGCACCCATCAGGCGGCAGTATTTTCAGGATCAGGCTTCCCACGGCACCGGAGGAGGAATAATGGCGTCAAGCGAGGCGACAGTTTTCATCGTTGACGACGACGAGGCGGTTCGGGACTCGCTGGGGCTGCTGCTGCGCTCCGTGGGCTACCGTGCGCGGTGCTACGCGAGCGCCAGGGAATTCCTCAAGGCCTTCGATCCGCGAGACTACGGCTGTCTCGTACTCGATATCCGCATGCCCGGCATGACGGGTCTCGAGCTGCAGAAGCACCTCGCCGAGATCGGCTGCAATATCCCCATCGTATTCATCACAGGGCATGGCGACATTCCCATGGCCGTAGAGGCCGTCCGCCTGGGGGCCGTGGACTTCCTGCAGAAGCCGTTCCAGGACCAGGAGCTCGTCGACCGCATCAACGACGCCATAAAGCAAGCTGCCGAACAGCGCGAGGGCGAGCTCGAGCGGCTTCAGATCATGGACCGGATCGACAGCCTGACCGCGCGCGAGAAGCAGGTCATGGGCGAGGTCGTGCTGGGCAAGGCCAACAAGGTCATCGCGGGCGACCTGGGCGTCAGCCAGCGCACGGTCGAGATTCACCGGGCGCGCGTGATGGAGAAGATGCAGGCCAATTCCCTGGCCCATCTCGTCCGCATGGTCATGGTGGCGGAGAACCAGGCCGGCGCATGACCCCCGGCCTCCGACCCGGGGCTTAGGTAGATGTTCGTATTCCTTTGCTCGCGGCGAGTTTCAATACTCGCAGAGCGAAAATAAGAACATCACAGAGGACGTCGGCCCCGGCAGGGCTGGCGAACCCGCTTGCCTCGTCCGGTTCGGAACAAAATGGCCCCAGTTTCGGGAAGCAGCGCTGCGGCACAGCAGTCGACCATCTGCGTCGTCGAAAGTGATCCCCGTGAGCGGGAGGCGCTTTCGCAACTGTTGAGCCACCTCCAGCATGCCGTCAGCGCCTTCGATTCGGCGGAAGCGCTGCTGGCCACCATGGATGACCTGTCGGTCGCGATGATCGTGGCCAGCCTCGAGCTTCCGGGCATGAGCGGACTCGAACTGTTGCAGGCGCTCCGCGCGCGCGGCTGCCGGGCACCCACGATCATGCTGGCCGGCGAACCCGATGTCGCGACCGCCGTGGGCGCGATCCGGGCCGGCGCGATGGACTTCATCCAGAAGCCGGTCATCGACCGGGTCCTGCTGCGGCGGGTCCGCGATGCGCTCGAACATCCCGGCGCCTGACGCTTTATCCCCTGCTCCCGCCGCGGTACTGATAATTTGCGTCACTTTGTGACGCAGTTCGTTCCGGCCTGCGAGCGGCGCGCCTAAGCTGCCGCGAGATCATCTGCCGCCATGAACAAAATACTCAAATTCATAGTCTTCCTGTTGCTCGTCGCCGCACTGGCGCTCGGCGGGCTGCGCCTGTATTTCGGCGGGGGGACGAACTACGGTGACCTGACCACGCCACCCCTGGTCAGCGAGGAGGGCGTCGAGAGGGTATTGTCGTACCCGGAGCCGCTCGGCAACGTCGCCGTCAGCGCGACCGGCCGGGTCTTCTTCACTGTGCACCCCGAGGCCCGGCCGGAGGGCCCGCGCGTGCTCGAGTGGCGCGACGGCAGGGCCGAGGCGTTCCCGGCGCAGGGAATCCAGGACGCGCTCTTCGAAACTCCGCTCGGCATGGCGATCGACCGGCGGGATCGCCTGTGGGTCATCGATCCCGCCAATCATGGCTTCGGCCGCCCACGCATCGTGGCGATCGACCTGGCCAGCGGCCTCGTGACACACGAGCATGTCTTCCCCCGCAGCATCGCCCCGCGCGGCTCGTTTCTGCAGGATCTACAGGTGGATCCGGCCGGCCGGTTCGTCTTCATCGCCGATACCAGCATCTGGCGCAAGTCGCCCGCGCTGGTCGTCTACGACACCGCCACGCGCAGGTCTCGCCGCCTGCTGGACGGCCACGCCTCGGTCCAGGCCCAGGACTGGGTGATCCGGACGCCGATCCGCGAGATGCGGTTCGTGGGCGGGCTCCTGCCGATGAAGCCCGGCCTGGACGGCATCGCGCTCGATCCCACCGGGCAATGGCTGGCTTTCGGGGCCATGGCGCACGATACCTTGTACCGCATCGCCACCAGTGCATTGCTGGACGAGCAGCTCTCCGACACCGAGCTCGGCGAGCGTGTCGAGGCCCTTGGCCGGAAGGTCCTGAGCGACGGCCTGTCGGCCGACCTGTCCGGCAACGTCTACCTCACGGACGTCGAGCACGGCGCGGTGTTGCGCATGGCCCCGGACGGACAGCTGACGACAATCGTCAAGTCACCCCGCATCCGGTGGGCGGACGGCCTGTCGTTCGGACCGAACGGCTGGCTTTACCTGGCGGACAGCGCGCTGCCGGATGTCGTGCTGCGAACCCGCACCCACATCGAGGGGCACGGCCCCTACCACGTCTACCGTTTTCGCCCGGGAACGGCCGGCGCACCGGGCCAGTGAGCCTCTCCGGGCCTGATCTAGGGAGTTTCCGCATTCGGCCTTGAAATTGACCCAAGTCAATGTTACTGCGCTGCAGCAATCATATAAATGATCACGGCAGTCGAGACCATACGGATGTGGCGCCGGCCGGTACGCCAGGGAGGCATCGCCGGCCGGTTTCAGGTCCAGTTGGTCTCCGGCTCCCGACACTCTCCTCTTGGTTTAGGCCCCCAGAACGCAAGTTCGGGGGCCTTTTTCTTGGCGTTCTCCGTACTTTTCCTGACGGCAATACGGGTCTCACAGGGCTAGCTTCAGGGATGGGCCGGGGCTGCTTCGCCCCGACTCCAGGGAGCGGAGATGAGCCATCGCGCGATCCGGAAACGCGCCGGGCCGACCGGGCCGAAACCGACCGTCGGCGACTACCGGCAGCTGAGCGAATCCTTCAGCTGGGCACAGGCGCGCGCGGCGCTGGACGGCCTGCCGGCCGGCG
>JBLRWH010000002.1:0-114927 GCA_047921395.1 Gammaproteobacteria bacterium | reverse complement strand
CCTCTCCCCGGGCGGCTCGCCCGACCAGGCGCGTCAGCTGCTGGCGAGAATAGCCAGTTTTTGTTCGTTCATGTCGATCACCATGCGGCAGATGATCAACCCAAAACCTACTCGCCAGACTCATACCTCGTTGGAAACACGACCCCGCCTTCAGACTCATACCATGTTGGAAGAGACTCGTACTTGCCGAGCGCCGGATCAGCCGTTATTATGGCGAGCTTTTCCACCGGTTCCCGAGTCCTGGAAGGCCGACCATGAAGCCGAACATTCATCCTGAGTACACCGAGATCAACGTGGTCTGCAGCTGCGGCAACACGTTCCTGACCCGCTCGACGCTGGGGGAGGAACTGCATGTGGAAGTCTGTTCAAAGTGCCATCCCTTCTACACGGGCAAGCAGAAGATCGTCGACACCGGTGGCCGGGTCGACAAGTTCCGCCGCAAATACGGCGGCCTGAGCGCCTGAGCCGATCCTCGGACGGTTATTGATCCGCAGAGGGGCGCCCGTCGGCGCCCCTTTTCGTTGGGGCATCCGGGACACGGCGCGGCGCGGGGGCTATAATCATTGGCCCCGCGCGGGGCCGATTCGTGCCTCACCGCAGCCCGACCACATACCAGGAAAGCCAGCATGAGCGAGAAGACCCTGACCCTCGTCAGCGAAGAAGACGGAAAGCGGCTGGAGATGCCCGTGCGCCGCGGCACGGTCGGGCCGGATGTCGTGGATATTGGCGCGTTGTACAAGAATCTCGGCGTGTTTACCCTCGACCCGGGCTTCGTTTCGACGGCGAGTTGCGAGAGCAGCATCACCTACATCGACGGCGACGAAGGGGTGCTCCTGTATCGCGGTTACCCGGTCGACCAGCTGGCGGAGCGCAGCAGCTTCCTCGAGGTGTCCTACCTGCTGCTGAATGGCGAGTTGCCGACCCGCAGCCAGCTCGAAGGCTTCACGGACATCATCACGACGCACACGCTGATCAACCAGACCTTGTTGCGTCACTTCAACGGTTTTCACCACGATGCGCACCCGATGGCGATGCTGGCCTCCGTGGTCGGGTCGATGTCGGCCTTCTACCACGACTCGACCGACATCGAGAACCCGCGGCACCGCGAGATCTTCGCGCATCGGATCATCGCGAAGATTCCGACCATCGCGGCCGCAGCCTACAAGCACTCCGTCGGCCAGCCGTTCATCTATCCGCGCAATGAGCTCGACTACAGCAGCAACCTGCTGAACATGTTCTTCGCGGTGCCGACCATGGACTACCGCGTGGACCCGGTGGCCGCCGAGGCCCTCGACCTGCTGTTCATCCTGCACGCCGATCACGAGCAGAACGCCAGCACCTCGACGGTGCGCCTGGCCGGCAGTTCGGGCACCAATCCTTATGCCGCCATCGCCGCGGGCATCGCCACGCTGTGGGGCCCGGCGCACGGGGGCGCCAATGAGGCCGTGCTGACGATGCTCGAGAAGATCGGCTCGGTCGAGAACATTCCGAAGTTCATCGCCAAGGCGAAGGATAAGGACGATCCGTTCCGCCTCATGGGCTTCGGGCATCGCGTCTACAAGAACTTCGACCCGCGCGCGAAGCTGATCCGCACTATGTGCCACAAGGTCCTGAACCGGCTCGGGCACACCGATTCACCGCTGTTCGAGCTGGCGCTGCGGCTGGAGGAGATCGCGCTCGAGGACGAATATTTCGTCGAGCGGAAGCTGTACCCGAACGTCGACTTCTACTCGGGCATCATCTACCGCGCCATCGGCATTCCCACTTCGATGTTCACGGTCATGTTCGCGATCGCGCGCACGGTCGGGTGGGTGGCGCACTGGCAGGAAATGATCACCGACCCGCATCGTCGTATCGGTCGCCCGCGCCAGCTCTACACGGGCGCCGCCAGCCGGGATTACACGCCCATCGAGCGCCGGGGCGCCTAGGTCACACTTGGCGGGTCGAGCAGCGCCTCGATTTCGTCGCGCCGCGCGCGGCGCATCGGCCCTCCGCTGATCGGGCAGAGCGGGGCCTCGCGGAGGCCGTGCTCGGGGAAGACCGTGGCCTCGATCGCGACCTCGCCGGATTCGAATTCGAAACTCGGATAGCTGGCGTGCTCGCCGTTCGCCAGGCGTACGCGGCGATCACCGGCGCGATACCGGATGCCACGCTCGATCAGCAGGAACGCGATGTCCTCCGGCGTGGCGGCGAACACGTGCAGCGAAACATCGGTATGAGGCGTGGCCGTACCCGCCAGCACCGGTCCCACCAGCCGCGGATGGAAGCGCTCGAGCAAGCTCATGGCCCGCAACGCGACCTCGCGCAATGCCCGCAGGTTGTCTTCATGCTCGGATCCGCCGAACAGCCGCTGCTGCGCCGCAAGCGCGGCGGAGATCTCCTGGTTGGCCGGCAGGGCATTGCGGTCCACGACGCCGAGCCGGTCGGCCGCCTTGCGCTTGGCCAGCAGGAAATCCCGGACGCCCTGCTCGCGCATGATGCGGGCCGCCTCTTCCGCGACCCGCGCGCGCAATTCTCCGGCCCTGTTTGCTGTACGTCTCGGCATCGGTTGTCCGTTGCTCAGAACAGCGGTTCCTCCTCCGCGCGGCTTGCGCCGTCGGGAAACTCGTCTTGACTCGCCTCGGCGGGGCCGGGCACTTCGCCGGCGCGGAAGGTCTCGAAGATCGCACCGGGCTCGCCCGCGCGTGCCAGCAGGCCGGTCTCCGCGGAGATACGGACGGTGACGAGCCCGGGCGGCTCCGCCGGCCGGCTCGCCCGCCGGCCTTCCAGCGCCGGGCCCATGAACGAAATCCACATCGGCAGGGCGGTCGAGGCGCCAGTCTCGCCCCGCCCCAGCGGACGCTCCTGGTCGAATCCGACCCAGGCTGTCGCCACGAGGTCGCCGTTGTAGCCGGCAAACCAGGTGTCACGGCCGTCATTGGTCGTGCCGGTCTTGCCGGCAAGGTCGCTACGCCCCAGTTCGCGCGCTCGTGTTCCGGTGCCCCGGCGAATGACATCCTCCAGCATGCTGGAAATGATCCAGGCATTACGCGCCTCGACTACGCGCGGCAGCGGCTCTGGCGCGACGACGGCGGCCTGCTCCTGATCGATGCCGGCGGGGTCGCTCACCAACTGGACTTCGGACTCCGGCACGAGGAGGGATTCGCCGTATTCACACTCCGCGCAGGCCCACGGCGCCTCGGCCTCCAGCAGCAGCGTGCCGTCCGGTGCGTAGATGCGATCGATGAAGTAGGGCGTGACCCGGAAACCACCGTTGGCGAAGACCGCGTAGCCGGCGGCCAGTTCCGTTGGTGTGACGCCGCCGCTGCCGAGCGCCAGCGTCAGGTTGCGCGGCAGCGCCTCGGAGGGGAAGCCGAAACGCCTCACGTAGTCGACCGTGAACGGCACGCCGATCCGATCGAGGACCCGGATGGACACGAGGTTGCGTGACTGCGCCAGCGCCTCCCGCAGGCGCATCGGCCCGTAGAAACGCCCGCTGTAGTTCTGGGGCCGCCACGTATCCTCGAGGCCAGGATCGTCATAGACCACCGGGGCATCCAACATGATGCTGGCAGCAGTCAGCCCCCGCTCGAGCGCCGCCGAGTAGACGAAGGGCTTGAAGGCCGACCCCGGCTGGCGTCGCGCCTGGGTCGCGCGGTTGAACTTGCTGCTTTCGAAATCCAGGCCGCCGCTGAGCGCGACGACGGCGCCGTCGCGAGGGTCCAGCGCGATCAGGGCGCCCTGGACTGCCGGTGCCTGCGAGAGTGCCCAGGCGCCGTCGCGATAAGCCAGCAGGATGACGTGTCCCGGTGCGACGACGTCAGCGGACCCCTCGGGCGCCGGTCCGCGGCGGTTTTCATCGATGTAGGGCCGGGCCCAGAGCATGGTTTCGAAGTCCAGCCGTGCCATGCCCGCGCCGCGGACGAACACGTCGGCGCCCTCGTCATCCACGGCCGTCACCAGCGCCGCGCGCAGGCCCGCCGGTTCCGCATAGCCCTCGAGCAAGGGAGCCGGCGACTCGTCCCCGGTGGGCAGCGCCTCGAGAACCGCCACGGGTCCACGGTAACCGTGGCGCCGGTCATAGCGCTCCAGGGTGGTCCGCACCGCTTCCTGCGCCAACGGCTGCATCCGGCTGTCCACCGTGGTCACCACCGTGTAGCCAGCCGTGTAGGCCTCCGGCCCGAAGCGATCCAGCATGGCCTGCCGGGCCATCTCCGCAATCCACGGGGCGCGCAGGCGGACCTGGGCACCGTGCAATCGCGAGACCACCGGCTCCGCCGCGGCAGCCTCCATGGCCGCAAGGTCGATGGCTCCGGTCTCGTGCATGCGCCGGAGCACGTAAGCCCGGCGCACCCTGGCCCGCTCCGGGTTCGTGACAGGGTTATCGAGCGAAGGCGCGCGTGGCAGGCCGGCAATGAGGGCGATTTCCGCCAGCGTCAGCTCGTCGACGGTCTTGCCAAAATAGACCTCGGCCGCTGCACCGACGCCGTAGGCGCGCTGCCCGAGGAAGATCTTGTTGAGGTAGAGATCCAGCACCTCCCGCTTCGACAACAGGTGGTCGATGCGCAGCGCGAGGATGATTTCGCGCACTTTCCTGGAGATGGTCTTTTCGCGGCCCAGGAAGAAATTCCTGGCGACCTGCATGGTGATGGTGCCGCCGCCCTGCGCCGGCTCGCCGGTCATCACGACGGCAATGGCTGCGCGCGTGAGGCCCTGCCAGTCCACGCCCGGGTGCCCGAAGAAGCGCTCGTCCTCGGCCGAGAGGAAGGCCTGTTGCAGCTGCTCGGGAATGTCGTCGATGTGCAGCGGGATGCGCCGCTGCTCGCCGAACTCCGCGAGCAGCAGGCCGTCGCGGCTGTGGACGCGCATCGGCACCTGCAAGCGGACATCCCGCAGCGACTCGACGTCCGGCAGGCTCGGCGCGACATAGTAATAGGCGCCGATCGCCGCGAGGGCGAGGCCGATCAGGGACACCGATGCGAAGGCGACGATGCCGTAGACGAGGCGCAGGAAGATTCTCATCACGCGGGGGTGCTTGGTTTGCCTTATGCCAAGGCGCTCAGGATATTACCATTTCAGCTCAGATGGCCTCGAAGCCCGCCGTGGCCGCCCGCCCTGCAGGCCGTCCCGAAGCGCCGCGGATGCCTTTATTCCGAGAATATGTAATATGTCGAGCCGTGAACTCGTTCACGGATTCTGCGGGGGATAATGCTGCAGTGTTTACCTCCGGCACATGGCGTGCCGGGAGGTGGCGTTGGGATGGCCGTTGCATTACCTAATATTCTGGTCTATCTTCGCCTTCCAAGCCCCGGATTCAAAAGGAAATTCTAAAGTGCATTTCGGGAGATCCAACAAATCCCTGCTGGGCTTGGATATCACGACTTCCTCCGTGAAGCTCATCGAGCTGTCAAAGTCCGGGGACACTTACCGCGTCGAGTCGTATGCTGCCGAGGCGACGCCGCTGAACGCGGTCAACGAGAAAGCCATTGTCGACGCGCAGATTGTCGGCGAAGCCGTCAGGCGTGTGGTTAAGCGCTCGGGGGCGAAGTCCCGCGAGGCGGCGGTGGCGATCAGCGGCGATGCCGCGATCACGAAGACGATCCAGATGCCGGCAAATTTCGTCGGTTCCGAGCTGGAAGGCCAGGTCGAGCTGCAGGCCGACCAGTACATTCCCTTCCCGATGGAAGAAGTGAGCTACGATTTCGAGGTCATTGGGCCGACCGAGCGCGACCCGGACATGATCGACGTGCTGCTGGTCGCGACGCGCACCGAGAACGTCGAGCAGCGCCAGGCCGCCGTCGAGGCCGCGGGCCTGAAAGCGAGCATCGTGGATGTCGAGGCATTCGCGGTCGAGAATGCCTGCCGGCTGTTGCGCCACCAGATGCCCGACGAGGGCCAGGGGCACAACATTGCAGTGATGGATTTCGGTGCGAGCAGCACGACGTTCAGCGTGCTGCGCGATCTCAAGGTGGTCTACACGCGCGATTTTGCCTTCGGCGGCCAGCAGCTGACCGAGGAAATCATGCGCACTTACGGGCTGACGCTCGAGGAAGCCGGGCGCGCCAAGAAAGAAGGCGGGCTGCCGAGCAATTACGAGCCCGAGATCCTGGAGCCGTTCATTGACGACATGACCCAGCAGGTCAGCCGCTCGTTGCAGTTCTTCCTCGCCTCGGGAACGAATCGCGAGCAGCCTGAGCTCCTCCTCATCTGCGGCGGTTGCGCGAATATCCCCGGAGTGGCGGACGTGATCGCCAGCCGGGTCGGGATTCCCACGGAGGTCGGCAATCCGCTCGGCATGATGAAAATCTCTTCCAAGGCACGTTCCCAAGGTGTCATGAAAGACGCCACCGCACTCCTGACGGCATGCGGCCTGGCACTCAGGAGCTTTGACTGATGCCTCGTATCAATCTATTGCCCTGGCGCGCCGCGCAGCGCAAGGAGCGCCAGAAGAACTTCGCGGTCGCCTCTCTGCTGGCCGTCCTGTTCGGCGGGCTGATCATGTGGCTGGTCCACAGCGGCATCCAGGGCCGGATCGACTACCAGAATGCCCGCAACCAGCGCCTCCAGCAGGAAATCGCCGTGCTCGACGAGCAGATCCAGGAAATTCGCAACCTGAGGGCGCGCAAGGAACGCTTATTGGCCCGCATGGCCGCGATCGATGACCTGCAGCGGGCCCGGCCCGAGGTCGTGTTCCTGTTCGACCAGGTGGCCGAGATCATGCCGGAGGGGGTCTATCTCACCGAGCTCACCCAGAACGGGCGGAACCTGCTCTTCAAGGGCATCTCGGAGTCCAGCACCCGCGTCTCCTCGCTGATGCGCAACATCGCGTCTTCGCCGACGCTGGCCGACCCGCGGCTGCAGGTCGTCCAGTCCGGCCAGAGCCAGCGCGGTGCCGCCGCGCGCGGCCCGGGACGGCGCGCCGAGTTTACTCTCGCGGCGCGCCAGGTCGGCATCGCCGACGAGCAGGAGGAGCAGCTATGAACGTCCTGGAGCAGCTCCGCACCCTGGACACCAAGGACGTTGGACGCTGGCCGTTCGTGTTCCGCGCGGTGGCCGTCGGACTCATTTTCACGCTCGTCGCGGTCGGCGGAACCTACTATTTCGTCTGGCGCAACATGATCCCGCAGCTGGAGCAGGTCCAGCAGCAGGAACAGGACCTGCGCGCGACGTTCGAGAGCCGCCAGAAGCTGGCCGCCAATCTCGATGCCTACAAGGACCAGCTCGCAGAAGTCGAGCAGACCTTCGGCGCGATGCTGCGCCAGCTGCCGGGCGAGACCGAGGTGCCGAGCCTGCTGGTCGACATCTCGCAGACCGGGCTCGCCGCGGGCCTGGAGGAACGCCTGTTCCAGCCGCTCGCCGAGGTCAGTCGCGAAGCCTACAGCGAGCTGCCGATCCGGATGCAGGTGGTCGGCACATATCATGAGCTCGGCAATTTCGTGAGCGGCGTTGTCGCGCTGCCCCGGATCGTGACGCTGCACGACATCGTCCTGAGGCCGGAGCAGCAACGCCCGGGAGACAACGCCCCAGGGGGAAGACTGGTCATGGACCTGACCGCGAAGACCTACCGATATCTCGAGGATGGGGACCAATGACAGGACCCTGCCGAAAGCTGATTTTCCTCCTGGCCGCCGCCGTCCTGCTGACCGCAGGGTGCTCGCGCGGGATGTCGGATCTCGAGGCGTACATCGCCGAGGTCAAGGCGCGCCCCGGCGGGCTGATCGAGCCGCTGCCGGAGATCACCCTTTACGAGACGTTCGCGTACGAGGCAGGCGACACCCGGTCGCCGTTCGTGCCGGACTCGCCAGCGGCCAGCAGGTCCGACAACGGCGTGCGGCCGGACGCGGACCGCAAGCGCGAATACCTGGAAGGTTTCCCGCTCGATACGCTGAGGATGGTGGGTACGCTCAACATGGACGGGCGGCTGTACGGTCTCGTGCAGGCCTCCGACCGGCTCATCCACCGGGTCATCGTCGGCAATTACCTGGGCCAGAACGACGGCCGAATCATTTCCATCACCGATTCCGCGATCCAGCTGCTGGAGATCATTCCAGACGGCCTCGGGGGATACACCGAACGTGCGGCCTCGATCGGCCTGGGTGAGACATGAATCTCGTGGAGAACTTAGTAATGATGCGCGATCACAGGCGGAGCAACAGGATGGACGCAGCCCCGGCGAGGTCGCGGCGTGCTTGGTGGGCACTGGCGGCGCTGCCCCTTCTTTGGTGGTCAGGGATGGCCGCTGCCCAAGAGGGTCTGCAGCTGACGGATCTGCAGGTCAACACCCTCCCCGGCAATCGGGTGGTGCTGGTGATGACCACCAGCGGCCCGGCGCCCGAGCCGCTGTCATTCACGATCGACAACCCCGCCCGCATCTCGCTCGACCTGCCCGGCACCCGCTTGGGCATCGCCGAGCGGCGCAGGGACGTCAAGCGCGGCGTGCTGGACACGGTCATGCTGGCCGAAGCCCAGGGCCGCACGCGCGTCGTGCTGAATCTCGACCTGATGGTGCCCTACGAAACCACCGTCGAAGGCGACCAGATCACCGTGACGCTCGGCAGCGCGGGAGCGACGGTCGCGACGGAGCGCGGCAGCGTGTTCGGCCAGGCCTCCGTGGCATCGAGCGATGCCGCTACGGCGGTCTCGGGCAAGATCAACGCGGTCGATTTCCGCCGTGGCGCCGATGGCGCGGGCCGGGTCATCGTGACCCTGAGCGATCCGGCCATCGCCGTGGATGTTCGCGATCAAGCCGACAGGACGGTCGTGGACTTCCGTGACGCCTCCCTGCCCGACGCCTTGCTACGTCGCCTGGACGTGCTCGATTTCGCGACGCCGGTGCAAACGGTAGACAGCGTCCGCTTCCCCGGCGGCTCGCGCCTGGTCATCAACGCGACCGGCGACTATGAAAAGCTTGCCTACCAGGCGGACGACACCTTCACCATCGAATTCCGGCCCGTCGAGAAGCAGGACCCGACCCAGTTCGGTGCCTTCGACGAGCGCAAGGAATACAGTGGCCAGCGCATCACCCTGAACTTCCAGGACATCGAGGTCCGGGCCGTGTTGCAGCTCCTTGCGGAGACCAGCGGCCTGAATGTCGTCGTGAGCGACACGGTGGGCGGCAACGTCACCCTGCGGCTCAACAGCGTGCCCTGGGACCAGGCGATGGACATCATCCTGACCACCAAGGGTCTCGCGATGCGCCAGGTCGGCAATGTGATCCTGGTCGCACCGGCCGCGGAGATCGCCGCGCGCGAACGCCAGGAGCTGGAGTCCAAGCAGGATATCCAGCAGCTGGCGCCGCTGCGCGCCGAGTTCCTGCAGGTCAATTACGCCAAGGCATCCGATCTCGCGGGCCTGATGAGCAAGGGTGGCGGCGAAGGCTCGCTCCTGTCGGAGCGTGGCCGGGTGAGCATCGACGAGCGCACCAACACGCTGCTGATCTACGACACGGCGGAGCGGATCGCCGACATCCGTCGCCTGGTGGCGGCCCTCGATATCCCGGTACGGCAGGTGCTGATCGAGTCGCGGATCGTGGTGGCCAACGATGACTTCAGCCGCGACCTCGGCGTGCGCATGGGCGTCACCTATCTCACCGATCGCGGCCTGGATGGCCTGGTCTCGGTCAGCGGCACGAACCAGAGCACCAATACGATCATCGCGGCGGACGCCGCCGGCGCGGCGCGGCCGGTGATCGTGCCCAACCAGCTGGACCGCTATAACGTCAATCTCCCGATCTCCAACCCGGCCGGCAGTATCGGCCTCGCGATCCTGGGGCAGGACACGCTGATTGATGTCGAGATCGCGGCCGCGCAGGCCGAGGGTCGGGGCGAGATCGTCTCGAGCCCGCGCGTGGTCACGGCGAACCAGAAGCAGGCGGTCATCGAGCAGGGCGTGGAGATTCCGTTCCAGGAGGCGGCGGCGAGCGGCGCCACGGCCACGCAGTTCAAGAAGGCAGTGCTCAGCCTGACCGTCACCCCGCAGATCACGCCGGATGACCGGATTATCATGGACCTCGAGGTCACCCAGGACACGGTGGGGCAGTCGCTGCCCAGCGCGACCGGCGGCGTCGTGCCGAGCATCGACACCCGCAAGGTGATCACCCAGGTCCTCGTGAACGACGGCGAGACCGTCGTGCTCGGGGGCATCTTCGAGACCGAGCGGCGGGACTCCGAGGACAAGGTGCCGTTCCTGGGCGACATTCCCGGGCTGGGGAGGCTGTTCAAGCGGACCAGCACGCAGTCAAACAAGCGCGAGCTGCTGATCTTCGTGACTCCCAAGATCCTGCGCGAGGGCAGCAACATCTACTGAGTCCGGGGGCTCTTCGGACGGGTGGTTGGGCCGGCGCAAGCCGGCCCAACCCTATGAGATTTGCGGCAGGGAACAATGACGGTTCCGAACATATTCCTCATCGGGCCCATGGGTGCGGGCAAGAGCGCGGTCGGAAGGCAGCTGGCCCGCATGCTCAAGCGTGACTTCCACGACAGTGATGCCGAGATCGAGGCGCGCACCGGGGTCGATATCCCGTTCATCTTCGAGAAGGAAGGCGAGGCCGGCTTCCGCCGCCGCGAGCACGAGGTCATCGACGCGCTCACGGCCCTCGAGGGGATCGTGCTGGCGACCGGGGGCGGCGCAGTGCTCGACCCGGAAAATCGCGAAATGCTGGCATCGCGGGGCCTGGTCGTCTACCTTGACGCCTCGGTGGACCAGCAGCTCGAACGGACGCGGCTCTCGAACGACCGTCCGCTGCTCGATACACCGAATCCCGGCGCGCGCCTGGCCGAGCTGATGCAGGCGCGGGGCCCCATATATCGTGATCTCGCCCGGCTCACCGTCAGCACCGACGGCCGGATGGTGCGGGAGGTCGCACAGGAAATCCGCCGATGGCTCGCGGAGTTGCACGAGGGTAACTGAGGCCAGGAATGCATGCGCTGAATGTGCCGCTCGGAGAGAGGTCCTACCCGGTGGTTATCGGGCGTGGCCTGCTTGGCCGGTCCGAGGTGCTGACGCACTACCTGGACGGGCGCCAGGTGCTCGTCGTCACCAACGAGATCGTCGGCCCGTTGTGGCTGAAGACCTTGCGCATGGCGCTCGCCGACCGCGAGGTCGCGGTCCACGTGCTGCCCGACGGCGAAGAACACAAGACGCTGGACACCCTCGCCGGGATCTTCGACATTCTCGCGGAGCAGCATTTCCACCGCGACGCGACGATCGTGGCGCTCGGCGGCGGGGTGGTCGGCGACGTGGCGGGGTTCGCCGCGGCCTGCTGGCAGCGCGGCATCGGTTTCGTCCAGCTGCCGACGACGCTGCTCGCGCAGGTGGACGCTGCGGTCGGCGGCAAGACGGCCGTCAACATTGCCGCCGGGAAAAATCTCGTCGGCGCCTTCCACCAGCCGAACGCCGTGATCGTGGACACCGCCACGCTCGGCACGCTCGGCCGGAAGGAGTACTGCGCGGGACTCGGGGAGGTCGTCAAATACGGCCTGGGCCTGGACGCGGGGCTGTTCGAATGGCTGGAAGGCAACCTGGATGCGGTGCTGGATCGCGACCCGGAAGCCATCGAGCGCGTCGTCTACTGGTGCTGCGCGCTGAAGGCCGCGGTCGTCGCCGAGGATGAGCGCGAGGGCGGCCGGCGCGCCCTGCTCAACCTCGGCCACACGTTCGGGCACGCCATCGAGACCGCGGTTTCCTTCGGCGGCTGGCTGCACGGCGAGGCGGTCGCGGCGGGCCTGGTGATGGCGGCGGAGCTCTCGGTGCAGCTCGGCCTGCTGGACCGGCAGGTGGTTGAGCGTCTCGAGGCGCTGCTGACGACGGCCGGCCTGCCGATTCGCCCGCCGCCGGTGGGCGGCGCGTACCTGAAGACCCTGATGATGGTCGACAAGAAGATCTCGGGCGGACGCCTGCGCTTCGTGCTGCCCGACGGCCTGGGCTCGAGCATTCTCAGGGCGGACATTCCGGAGGCCGACCTGGACGCGGTGCTGGCGATGGCAGACCGGAGGTGAGCGAGCCGCTGGCGCCCTGGGCGACGTGCGAATCCCGCTCGTCCGGCCGGCAGCACCCCGAACCCCCGCCGCGCTATCGCGGCGAATACCACCGCGACCGCGACCGGATCATCCATTCGACGGCGTTCCGGCGCCTCGTCTACAAGACGCAGGTGTTCGTGAATCACGAGGGCGACCTGTACCGGACCCGCCTGACGCATTCCCTCGAGGTCGCGCAGATCGCGCGCACCGTTGCCGGCGCGCTCGGCTTGAACACCTACCTGACCGAGGCCATCTGCCTGGCCCACGACCTGGGCCACACGCCCTTCGGGCATGCCGGCCAGGAAGCGTTGAACCGCTGCATGGCCGACTACGGCGGCTTCGAGCACAATCTGCAGTCGCTCCGCGTCGTCGATGAACTCGAAGAGAAGTACGCCGAATTCCAGGGCCTGAACCTCATGTTCGAGACGCGCGAGGGCATCCTGAAGCACTGCTCGGCCCGTAACGCGCGCCTGCTTGGCGAAGTGGGCCGGCGTTTTCTCGAGGGACTCCAGCCGGGGCTCGAGGCACAGCTCGCGAACGTTGCGGACGAGATCGCCTACAACAACCACGACGTGGACGACGGCCTGCGCGCCGGGTTGCTGGACATGGAGGAACTGCGCGAGGCGGCGTTGTTCCGGGAGCAGCACGATGCGGTCCGGGCGCGGTGGCCGGCCTTGTCCGGCCGGCGGCTCGTGCACGAGATCGTGCGCCGCATGATCGGGCGCGTGGTCGAGGATCTCGTCGCCGCCTCGCAGGCCGAGCTCGACGCCGAGCGCCCGGATTCGCCGGAGGCCGTGCGCCAGGCGGGCCGGCGGCTGGTCCGTTTCAGCCCGGAGGTCGGCGCCGCGCACGCCGAGCTGAAGCGTTTCCTGCGTGAACGGCTGTACCGCCACAACCGCGTGATCCGCATGACGACCAAGGCGCAGCGCACCGTCGGCGACCTGTTCGGCGCCTTCATGCAGGAGCCTCGCCTGCTCCCCGAGGACCACGCGCGCGAAGCGGTGCGCAAGGAAGCCGCGCACGGCGAGGCAGGGCGCGCTCGCGCGGTCGCGGACTATATCGCGGGGATGACCGACCGCTTCGCGATCCTGGAGCACGGCCGGCTGTTCGATCCGCGCGCCCGGACCTGAGGTGAACCGGGCGACGCCCGGCGCCGCATTGCGGCCTTCCCCGACGCGGGCGACGCCGCCGCGGATGCTAGAATTACGGGCTTGACCCAGGCCGGACGCCATCCATGAACCCCAAGAACATCCCCGTCGACGAGCGGCTCATCTTCGCGCTCGACGTGCCGGACGCCGCCGAGGCGCGCGCGCTGGTGCAGGAGCTCGACGACTCCGTGCGTTTCTACAAGCTCGGCCTCGAGCTGCTCATGGCCGGTGGCTATTTCGAGCTGCTCGACTGGCTGGCGGGCCGGGGCAAGAAGGTCTTCGTCGACCTGAAGTTTTTCGACGTTCCCGCGACGGTGGCGCGCGCGGTGGCGCGCCTCAACGGCCGTGGCGTGACCTTCTGCACGGTGCACGGCAACCAGGGCATCATGGAGGCGGCCGTCGCCGCGCGCGAGGACGTCAAGGTGCTCGCGGTCACCGCGTTGACCAGCCTGGACCGCGGCGACCTCGAGGACCTGGGCTTCGCCTGCGACGTGCCCGAGCTGGTGCTGTCGCGCGCGCGGCGCGCGCTGGAGGCCGGCTGCGACGGCGTCATTTCCTCGGGCCTCGAGGCCGCGCGCCTGCGCGAACACCTCGACGCGCGGCTGCTGGTGATCACGCCCGGGATCCGCCCGGTGGACAACCGGCCGGAGGACGACCAGAAGCGCGTCGTCACCGTCGACCAGGCGTTCACGCTGGGCGCGGACTACATTGTAGTGGGGCGGCCGATCCGGGACGCGAAGGACCCGAAGGCCGCCGCGGAAGCCATCCAGGCCAGCATTGCAAAGGCGGTGGGCGCATGACTGTCGAGCTGAAGAACGATCGTTTCCTGCGGGCGCTGTCCCGCCAGCCCGTGGACCGCACGCCGGTCTGGATGATGCGCCAGGCCGGGCGCTACCTGCCCGAGTACCGCGCGACGCGCGCCCGGGCCGGGAGCTTCATGCAGCTGTGCAAGGCGCCGGAGCTGGCCTGCGAGGTCACGCTGCAGCCCCTCGCGCGTTATCCGCTGGACGCGGCGATCCTGTTTTCCGACATCCTGACGGTGCCGGACGCCATGGGACTCGGCTTGTATTTCGAGGGCGGCGAGGGCCCGCGCTTCGAGCGCACCATCGCGCGCACCGCCGACGTCGCCGCGCTGGCGTCCCCGGACCCGGAAAACGAGCTGAAATACGTCATGGATGCAGTCCGCCTCATCCGGCGCGAACTGGACGGGCGCGTGCCGTTGATCGGCTTCTCCGGCAGCCCATGGACCGTGGCGACCTACATGGTCGAGGGCGGCACGAGCAAGAACTTCAGCCGCATCAAGGGCATGCTCTACGACAAGCCGGCCCTGCTGCACAGCCTGCTGGAGCGCGTGACGCAAACCACGATCGATTACCTGAATGCCCAGGTCGCCGCCGGCGCCCAGGCGGTGATGGTGTTCGACACCTGGGGCAGCATCCTCACGCCGAAGACCTACCTGCACTTCTCGCTGGAGTACATGCAGCGCATCGTCGACGGCGTCACGCGCCAGGCTGAGGGCCGCAAGGTGCCGGTGGTGCTGTTCACCAAGGGCGGCGGCCCGTGGCTCGAGGCGATGGCAGACACTGGCTGCGACGCGCTCGGCGTGGACTGGACGACTGATCTCGCCGATGCGCGGGCCCGGGTCGGCGAGCGCGTGGCGCTGCAGGGCAACCTCGACCCGGCCGTGCTGTATGCCTCGCCGGAGATCATTCGCGAGGAGGTCCGCCAGGTGCTCGAGAGCTTCGGCCATGGCCCGGGACACGTGTTCAACCTCGGCCACGGCATTCACCCGGAAATCCATCCGGAGCACGCCGGCGCGATGATCGAGGCCGTGGTCGACTTCAGCCCGGCATTCCACCGCTGAATCGAGGGCCGGCGCGTCCGGTCCGGCGCGTTACCGCTGCAGCGAGGGATCGCCGGGCGGCGCCCAGCCGCTGACGGACTCCCCGGCGAGAATCGACTCCATGATCCCGGTCTCGCGCTTTACGATCGCGTCGATGAACTCGTCGGAGCCCTTCATCGCGCGGAAGGCGATGAAGCCGCGCTCGATGAAATTGTGCAATGCCAGCAGGCCGGCCATCTTCGCGGGTCCGCGCGCAAGCTTGACGGCGTTGTAGATGAACGGCTTGAAGACCACGCTGTCCAGCGATTCGCCGACTTCGCGCACGATGCTGATCTGCCGCCGCCGTGCATCCACGTTGCCGCAGCGTCGGTAGGCCTCGGCATACGCCTCCGCATCGAGCTCGCTGCCCACGTCCATCTCGCCCCACAGCACCGCGACCATGTCGAGGTCGAGCTCCTGGCTGATGGCGTGCAGCTCGATGCCGATGCTGATGGTCTGCAGCGCCGGGCCGGGCATGACGCGGGACATGAGGGGGTAGACGCGCTCGACGCCCTCGTCGCGGGCGGAGAAATCCTTGTCGCCGTAGAGATCAGTCAGGAAGAACTCGACCGCCTTGCGGTAGCGCGAGACCTCGAGCAGGTCCCGATAGGTGTGGCGCAGGCGCCGGGCCTGCCACGCCGCCAGCATGCGGCACTCCGGGCGCAGTCCCTGTTCGTCGTACTGCCGCAGTCGCGCGAGCCGGCTGCGCTCGAGCTGTTCCGCGAGCCGCCGCGCGCCTGAATCCCTGCTTTCTCCACTGCTCATGGCCCGGCATTGTAGTGGCAGGCCGATGAATTTGCTTGTGTTACGCGGCGGCCCGGGTCTGTGACCCCGCTCACTGTGACGCGCTCCACGGCGGTGGTATGCTTTCATTATCAAACAGTTGTTTGAGGCTTTGTCATGGCAAGGAACAACGGCATGCAACCCTTCGCCGACAACCAGCTCACCCGGCTGGTGAAGGGATCCGCCAACCAGGTCTGGCACGTGGGGCGCGGCGCCTATTCACGGGCGGGCACGCAAAGCGGGCGCCTGGTGGGTGGCTTGCTGAACCTCGGCGGGCGCCTCGACCGCGAGGCGAAGAGCCGCGTGTTCGAAGCACGGACGACGGCCACGGAGGCGTGGGAGCGGCTCGAGAGCGCCTTCGTGCACCGGGTCGCGCGGGCGCTGAACGCACTGCAGATTCCCACGGCGCGTGACGTGAAGGAGCTGACGCACCGGGTGGAGGCGCTGCAGAAGGCCGTCGTCGCGCTCGAGCGTCGTGCGGCGCAGGCGCCGCCGGCCAGGAAGACCCGGGCGCCCCGCAAGAAAGCGGCCGCGCGTGCGGTCCGGAAGGCCCCGGTGAGGGCGCGGACGAAGGCTGGAGCCTGAGTCGATGCTGCAGACCCAGCAGACGCACCAGGAAGAGAAGGCCGGTGGGCCAAAGATCGGCCTCGCGCTCGCGGGCGGCGGCCCCCTCGGCGGCATCTACGAGATCGGCGCGCTGCTGGCGCTGAATGAGGCGATCGACGGACTGGACTTCGCCGAAGTGGACATCTACGTGGGCGTTTCGGCGGGCTCCCTCGTCGCTGCCACGCTGGCCAACGGGATCTCGGTCGAAGAGATGGGACGGCTGCTCGTCAGCCGCAAGGGCCGCCCCCAGCGCTTCGATCCGGCGCTGTTCCTGCAGCCCAACTTCACCGAGTACCTGCGCCGCACCGCGAAGCTGCCGAGGCTGCTGGCCGAGGGCCTGTGGGGATTCGCACGCAGGCCGTTGAAGACGGGACTGCTCGAGTCGATCAGCGGCCTGGCCAAGGCGATTCCGACCGCGGTCTTCGACAACCGGCCGATCGAGCGTTTCCTGGCCGACCTGTTCAGCAATCGCGGCATGACGAACGACTTCCGCGAACTCAAGCGCCAGCTGCTGATTGTCGGCGTGGACCTGGACACCGGGGTGGCGGTGCGTTTCGGCTCCCGGGGCCAAGACGACGTGCCGATCTCGAGGGCCGTGCAGGCGAGCACCGCGCTGCCTGGCCTCTATCCGCCCGTGCAGATCGGGGATCGTTATTTCGTTGACGGCGGCCTGAAGCGCACGCTGCACGCGTCCTCCGCGCTCGACGCCGGCGTGGAGCTGCTGTTCTGCATCAACCCGATCGTTCCCTATGACGCGAGTCTTGCGCCGCCGGGCGACGAGAAGCGACACGATTCACTCGTCGAGGGCGGCCTGACGGTGATCCTGTCGCAGACCTTCCGCGCGCTGGTTCACTCGCGCATGCAGGTGGGCATGGCGAAGTACGAAACCAACTATGTGGACCGGGACGTGATCCTGTTCGAGCCCGACTCCGGCGATTCGAAGATGTTCTTCACCAACGTCTTCAGCTACTCGAACCGCGAGATGGTCTGCCAGCACGCCTATCGCACGACGCGCCGGGACCTCTGGCTGCGGCGCCGCCACCTCGGCCCGATCCTGAAGCGGCACGGCGTGACCATCAACGAGAGCATCCTGCGGGACGGCGACCGGCATTTCACCAGCGCCCTGTCCCGGCGGCCCGACCCGATGCGCCTCGGCAACTACAAGAACAAAATGACCAACCGCCTCGACAGCCTGCTCGACCGGCTGGAGATCATCGTTCGACCCTGACCTCCCCCGCGCCGGCCACGCCGCCGCCTGCGCACACCATGAAGAATCCGCGGTCCGAGAGGCGGTAATCCAGCGACCGCTCACCCGCTGCAACGATGACCTGCCAGCCGGGCACGAGCGCCTGGGTGTAATGCATGCCCGGCTGCGGGCAGCCCAGCGAGCCATCGCTCCAGGTCCTGCGCCACGCGTTCGTGACGACCAGTTCACCGGTCGGCACGCCGGTGCGCTTGCTGGCATCGGCCAGGACCGGCGCCAGCAAGCGCTCGGGCGGCAACACCGAGGCGCCGTCAGTCGGCATGGACGTGTCCCGGCGTGGTGAGGGCTCGACCCGCTCCAGGCATGTGTCGTGCGGCGCGGGCGTCGTGCGCTCGGCGGCAGGCGGAGGCTCTGCGGCGCAGGCCGCCAGCGTGAATGCCAGGTACGCGAGGAGGGCGCGGGCGTGCGGTTGCGGCACGGCGCGCCACGCGCTCAGGCCTTGCCCTCCCGCAGCTCCCGGCGGAGGATCTTGCCCACGTTGGTCTTCGGCAGCTCCTTGCGGAACTCGACCAGGCGCGGCACCTTGTAGCCGGTCAGGCTCTCGCGGCAGAACGCGATCAGCTCCTTGTCGGTGACGCTCTGGCCCTCGCGGCAGACGACGAACAGCTTCACCAGCTCGCCGGACTTCTCGTCGGGAATGCCGACCGCGGCCGCCTCGAGCACGGCGGGATGCATCACGGCGACGCCCTCGACCTCGTTCGGGTACACGTTGAAGCCCGAGACGAGGATCATGTCCTTCTTCCGATCCTCGATGAAGGTATAGCCTTTCTCGTCCATCCGCCCCATGTCGCCAGTCCGGAACCAGCCGTCCTCGAGCATCACCTTGGCGGTCTCGTCGGGGCGGTTCCAGTAGCCGGCCATGACCTGCGGTCCTCGGATGCAGATCTCGCCGACGGCGCCGATGCCGAGGTCGTTGCCGTCCTCGTCGCGGATGCTGACCTCGGTGGAGGAGATGGGCAGGCCGATCGAGCCATTGAACTCCGTGTTGGTCAGCGGGTTGATGCAGGCGGCCGGCGAGGTCTCCGTCAGGCCGTAGGCCTCGATCAGCGGCTTGCCGGTGACCTTCTGCCAGCGCTCGGCGACCGCGCGCTGCACGGCCATCCCGCCGCCCAGGGTTCCCTTGAGGTGGCTGAAATCGACCTCCTCGAAGCCGGGCGTGTTCAGCAGGCTGTTGAACAGCGTGTTGACGCCCGTGATGAAGGTGAAGTGGTGCTTCTTCAGCTCCTTGATGAACCCCGGCATGTCGCGCGGGTTGGTGATCAGGATGTTGTTGCCGCCCATCAGGGTGAACGTGAAGAAGTTCGCCGTCAGGGAAAAGATGTGGTACAGCGGCAGCGGCGTGATGACGATGGACTGGCCCTCCGTCACCGTGTTGCTGAGCCAGGCGCGCGCCTGCAGCAGGTTCGCGATGATGTTCCGGTGCGTCAGCATCGCGCCCTTGGCCACGCCGGTCGTGCCGCCGGTGTATTGCAGGAAAGCGATGTCGTCGTGGCCGAGCTGCGGCGTGTCCATGGTCTGCCACTTGCCCTCCTTGAGGGCCTTGTGGAAGCTCACGGCATCCGGAATGTTGTATGCGGGCACCATCTTCTTGACCTTGCGGATCACGAAGTTGGTGAGCTGCCGCCTGGGCGTCGGCAGCATGTCGCCGATGGCAGTCACGATCACGGCGTTGATGTCCGTGTTGTGGCGCACCTTCTCCAGCGTACCGGCGAAGTTCTCGACGATGATGATCGCCTTGGCGCCGGAATCCTTGAGCTGGTGCTGGAGCTCGCGCGGCGTGTACAGCGGGTTCACGTTGGTGACCGTCAGCCCGGCGCGCAGGATGGCCGCCACCGCCACGGCATACTGGATGATGTTGGGCATCATCACGGCGACCCGGTCGCCCTTCGCGAGCCCCGCGTTCTTCTGCAGCCAGGCGCCGAGGTAACGGGACATCTCGTCGAGCTCGCCGAAGCTGATCGAGTGCCCCATGTTGGTGAAGGCGGGCAGGCTCCGGTACTTCGTGAAACTTTGCTCGAGAAACTCCCGCAGCGAGGAGAACTCGTCGACGTCAATCTCGGCGGGTATGTTTTCCGGGTATTCTTTCAGCCAGATCTTGTCCATAGTTCCCCCACTGACTCCATGATCATTCTTGGTCTGTTGCACTGATTGTACTGTCCAGCAGCGGCTCGAGCGCGGGCCACACGTTGTCCACGATCCGGGGCTGGGCGGCCGCGGTCGGATGGATCCCGTCCTCCTGCATCAGCTCGGCGTCCAGGGCGACCCCGTCGAGGATGAAGGGCGCCAGCCCGGTGCCGTATTCTTCCGCCAGCTCATGGTATACGGCGTGGAACGCTTCCGTGTAGGCGGGGCCGTAGTTCGGCGGAATATGCACCCCCGCCAGCATCGCTTGCGCGCCCGCCTCGACGGAAATTTGAATCATCCTGGCCAGGTTTCGTCGAATCTCCGGGATGGGGATGCCGCGAAGGCCGTCATTCCCGCCGAGCCCGATGACCACGACCGACGGGGCATGGCGTTCCAGGGCGCCCGGCAGCCTGGCCAGCCCGCCGCTGGTCGTGTCGCCGCTGATGCTGGCGTTGACCACCCGGTGGGGATAGCCGGCAGCGGCCAGGCGGTCCTCCAGGAGCTTCGGCCAGTTCTCGTGAATGGCCATGCCATAGCCTGCGCTCAGGCTGTCGCCGACAATGAGCACCACGGGCTGTGCGGCCGGAGCGGCCGGCGCAGCCAGGACGAACAAGAGCAGAAGGATTCTGTACATGCAGCAACTGACCGGAACACAGCCGGTACTCAAGGCCCGAGGGTTGACTAAGAAGGTTAGCAGCCCGGAGGGCGAGCTGACCATCCTCGACCGGGCCGACCTGGAGATCATGGCCGGCGAGTCGGTCGCGATCCTCGGGCCCTCGGGCGCCGGCAAGTCCACGCTGTTGTCGCTGCTGGCGGGCCTCGACCTGCCCAGCGACGGCCGGGTCTGGGTCAACGAGCGGGAGCTGACCGCCCTCGACGAGGACGGCCGCGCTGCCGTGCGGGCCGACCAGGTGGGCTTCGTGTTCCAGTCCTTCCACCTCGTGCCCGCGCTCACGGCACTCGAGAACGTCATGCTGCCGCTCGAGCTGGCCGGTCGCCCCGACGCGCGGCGCGCGGCCCGCGCGGCGCTCGACGAGGTCGGACTCGGCCCCCGGGTCGGTCATTATCCCCGCCAGCTCTCCGGTGGAGAGCGCCAGCGGGTGGCGATCGCGCGCGCCTTCGTCGGCAGTCCCTCGGTGCTGTTTGCCGACGAGCCCACCGGCAATCTCGACTCGCGCACCGGCGGCAAGATCGCGGACCTGATGTTCCGCCTGAACGCGGAGCGGGGCACCACGCTGGTGCTCGTCACCCACGATCGGGCGCTCGCGGATCGCTGCGACCGCCAGCTCGAGATGGATGCCGGGAGGATCCTTTGAGCGGCGTGTCGTTCGGGTTCAAGCAGGTCGGCCGCGAGCTGAAGTCGGGCGAGGTGCGCGTGCTCGCGGCCGCGCTGGCCCTCGCCGTGGCGGCGATGACCGCGGTCGGCTTCTTTACCGACCGGGTCGGCCAGGGCGTGCAGGCGCGCAGCGCCGAGGTGCTGGCGGCCGACCTCGTGCTGCGCTCCAACCGCCCCATCCCGGAGGCGCGCGAGGCGCTTGCGCTGGAGCTCGGCATCGCGACGGCGCGCACGGCATCGTTCCCGAGCGTCGTCCTGGCGGGCGACGAGAGCGCCCTGGCGGACATCGAGGGCGTCACCGAGGGCTATCCCCTGCGCGGCCAGCTGAAGGTCAGCAGCGGTTTCGAGGCCGAGTCCGAGGGCGTGGCCGGCGTGCCCCCGCCCGGCGAGGCCTGGGCCGATCCGCGCCTCCTGGCGCGGCTGGGCAAGGAAGTCGGCATCACCGTCGAGCTGGGCCAGATCGAGCTCAAGGTCACGCGCCTGCTGGACTACCGCCCGGACCAGGGCTTCAGCTTCGCCGAACTCGCGCCCACGCTGCTGATCAATCACGCGGACGTCGCCGCCAGCGGGCTGGTGGCGCCGGGCAGCCGGGTGTCCTATCGATTGCTGCTGGCCGGCGACCCGGCCGCGCTGGCGGCGTACCGCGAACGCGTCGAACTCGGCATCGGCGAGCGGTTGCGCGGCATCGAGGACGCCCAGCCCGAGATCGGCAACGCGGTCGAACGGGCCGGCCGCTTCATCGGGCTCGCCTCGCTGGTGAGTGCGCTGATCGCGGCAGTCGCGGTGGCGATGGCCGCCCGGCGCTTCGCGAGCCGCCGCATGGACACGGTCGCGCTGATGAAGTGCGTCGGCGCGCCGCGCCGCTTCGTGCTCACGGCCATGCTGGCGCAGCTGGTCGTCGTCGGCCTCGCGGCCTCACTGGTCGGGCTGGCGCTCGGCTGGCTGGCGCAGGAGGGCCTGGTGCGTATCCTCGCCGACCTCGTCGGCGACGAGCTGCCGCCGCCGACCCTCGCGCCGGCCATCGGCGGCCTGGTGCTGGCGGCGATCGTGCTCGTCGGCTTCGCGCTGGTCCCCATCATTGAGCTTTGTCGCACTCCGCCCGGGCGGGTGCTGCGGCGTGACCTGCTGCCGCCCGCGGCGGGGCCGCTGGTGCTCTACGGGGCGGCGATTGCCGGCGCGCTGGGGCTGCTGGCCTGGCAGGTGCGCGACGCGACGTTGGTGGGCTGGCTGGCGCTGGGCACGGCGGCGGTCATGCTGGGCCTCGCGGCTGGCGGCTGGCTGCTGGTCCAGGCCGCGGCGCGGCTGCGCGGTGGCGGCGGGGCCTGGCGCTACGGGCTCGCCAATGTCAGCCGCCGCGGGCCGGAGAGCATCATCCAGGTCGGTGCGTTCGGCATTGGCCTGATGGTGCTCCTGCTCCTCACGCTGGTCCGGTCGGGGCTGCTGGAACAATGGCGCGCGACCCTGCCGGCGGATGCGCCGAACCGCTTCCTGATCAACATCCAGCCGCACGAGGCGGACGGCGTAAGCGAGTTCCTGGCAGAGCGCCTCGGCGGCGGCGAGCTCGTGCCGCTCATCCGCGCACGCATCACGGCCATCAACGGCCGGCCGGTCGCGGAGCTGGAGTTCTCGGCGCCGCGCGCGCAGGGCTTCATCGACCGCGAATCGAACCTGAGCTGGGCCCGGGAGCCGGCGCCCGACAACCGCGTCGTCGCGGGACGCTGGTGGCCGCGCGGAGACGAGGAAGAGGTCTCGGTGGAAGTCGACTTCGCCCGCGACCTGGGCATCGAGCTCGGTGACCGCATGGAGTTCGACATCGCCGGGGAACGCCTCACCGTGAAAGTCACCAGCTTGCGCGAGGTGCAGTGGGACTCCTTCAATCCCAATTTCTTCATGGTGTTTCCCCCGGCGCTGATGGACGGCTATCCGCTCACCTACATCTCCAGCGTCTACGTCGATCGCTCGTTGCGCGGCGACATGCTCGAGCTGGTGCGCAACTACCCGAGCGTCACGGTGATCGACATCGAGGCCGCGATCGGCCAGGTGCGCGACATCATGGACCAGGCCGCGCTCGCGGTGCAGTACGTGTTCCTGTTCGCGCTCGGCGCGGGAATCCTGGTGATGCTGGCCGTGGTGCAGTCGACCCGCGAGGAGCGCCTGTACGAAAGCGCGATGCTGCGCACCCTGGGCGCGAAACGCCGTGTCGTCCTTGCGGGCGTCGCCGTGGAGTTCGCGGCCCTGGGGCTGATCTCGGGGGTGCTGGCCGCCACGGGGGCCTCCGGCGTCGCCTGGCTGCTGGCGCGGCGCGTATTCCAGCTCGAGTTCAGCGCGGACCCCATGATCTGGGTCGCGGGGTTGGCGGCCGGGTTGTTCGTGGTCGGCGGGACCGGCGTGCTGGCCACCCGCACCGTCGTCACCCATCCGCCGGCGAACGTCTTACGGGGACACGGCTGAATCGCGCGAATGGGGACACTGCTCCCACGGAGCAGTGTCCCCATTTCGCCGTTTCAGCCGTGTCCCCCTTTCATGATCGACTCGATCGCGTCGCACAGGTGGGTGATGGTCTCCTCGCGTGCGCAGCCCGGGCGCCAGGCCGCGGCGATGGTGCGCGAGGGCTCCGGGTCCTTGAAGCGGCGCACGGCCATCTCGGGGACGCGTGAACCCTGCTGTTCGACCGCGAGGCTCGGCAAAAGCGTGATGCCCACGCCCGCGGCCACCATCTGGCGCAGCGTCTCCAGGCTCGTGGCGCGGAAGTCCGGCGCCTCGCGCACCCGGGCGAGGCGGCACGCCGCCAACGCCTGGTCGCGCAGGCAGTGCCCGTCCTCCAGCAGCAACAGCGTCTCGCCATCGAGGTCGTCGAGCGTCAGCCGCCGCCGCCGGGCGAGCCGGTGGTCGGTCGGCAGCGCGACCTGGAAGGTTTCCGCGTAGAGCACACGCGTGACCAGGCGCTCGACGGGAATGGGGAGCGCGAGGATGCCGACGTCGATCTCGCCGCTCTTCAGCAGCTCGACCAGGCGATGCGTCTGGTGCTCGAGCAACAATAACTTGAGGCGCGGGAAGCGTGCCCGCAACGCGCCGGCGATGCGCGGCAACAGGTAGGGGCCGACGGTCGGGATCAGGCCGATGCGCAGCTCACCGGCCAGCGGGTCCTGGAAGTTGCGGGCCAGCTCCTCGATCTCCCGCGCCTCGTCGAGCACGCGGCGGGCGCGCTCCACGACGCGCTCGCCGATGTCCGTGAGCCGCACCTGCTGGCCGCGCTCCACGAGCTGGACGCCGAGCTGGTCCTCCATCTTCTTGAGCTGGGCACTCAGGGTCGGCTGGCTGACGAAGCAGCGTTCCGCGGCCTTGCCGAAATGTCCGGTCTCGGCCAGCGCCACGAGATAGCCGAGCGCCCGCAGGCTCAGGTGGATGTTGATAGATTTCATCTATCGAAACGATAGATTCAATTCATTGGATAAATCAAGACCCGGGCCGCATGCTGTTACGCAACATTCGCCAGAACTGCACCGCAAGGAGCTACGACATGATCAGCATCGGCAAGAAATTCCCCGCCTTCAAGCTCAAGGGTGTCGTCAGCAACGACATCAACACCGCCTTCAAGGACTTCTCCAGCGAAGACCTGAAGGGCCAGTGGAAGATCCTGTTCTTCTGGCCGAAGGACTTCACCTTCGTCTGCCCGACCGAGATCGCCGCGTTCGGCAAGCTGAACGGCGAGTTCAAGGACCGCGACGCACAGCTGTTCGGCGTCTCCACCGACTCCGAGTTCGTGCACCTCGCCTGGCGCAGCGACAAGGAAGAGCTGCGCGACCTGCCGTTCCCGATGCTCTCCGACATCAAGCGCGAGCTGAGCGCGGCGCTCGGCATCCTCGACGAGGCCGAGGGCGTGGCCCAGCGCGCCACCTTCATCGTCGACCAGGAAGATGTCGTGCGCTTCGTCTATGTCACCGACCTGAACGTCGGCCGCAGCCCGGACGAGGTGCTGCGCGTGCTGGACGCGCTGCAGACCGACGAGCTCTGCCCCTGCAACTGGAAGAAGGGTGACGACACCCTCAAGGCCGCCTGAGGAGCGCCATGATGAACCTCGAGCAGATCAAGGCGCGCATGCCGGAGTATGCGCGCGACATCAAGCTGAACCTCTCCACCGTGCTCGGCGGCACCGGGACCCCGGGCCTCACCGAGGGCCAGGCCCTCGGCACGGCGCTGGCCTGCGCCGTGGCGGTGAAGAGCAATGCGCTGGCCGAGGCCGTCGAACAGGTCGCCGGCGAGAAGCTGGACCCGGCGCGGCGCAACGCGGCACGGGCCGCGGCGGCGGTCATGGCGATGAACAACGTCTATTACCGCTTCACGCACTTCGTCGGCGACGAGGAGTACCGGAAGCTGCCGGCCCGGCTGCGGATGAACGTCATCGGCAACCCCGGCATCGACAAGGCGGAGTTCGAGCTCTACTCGCTGGCGGTGTCCGCCATCAATGGCTGCGAGTTCTGCATCCAGGCGCACGAGAAGGTCGTGCGGGAGGCCGGGATCGGGCGCGAGGGCGTGCAGAGCGCCGCGCGCATCGCGGCGGTGATTGCGGCGGCCGCCTCGGTGCTCGCGACCGCGCCCGAGGTGGCGACTGCCGAGGCAGCCTGACCCGAGGGCGGAGCGTGGCCCGGTCATCGCGCGGGCCGTGACCGGGCCAGCTTGAACAGGCCTTGGGGGCTAGCGCAGGCTGGCGAGCGCGGCGAGCGCTTCCTCGCGACTGCGCTTGAGATCGACCACGGGCGCCGGGTAGCCCGCGGGGGGCTGCTCCCAGGGCCGATGGATTTTCTGGGGCGGCAGACCCGCCAGTTCCGGCACCCAGCGCTTCACGTAGTCCCCGCGCGGGTCGAATTTCTCGCCCTGGGTCACCGGGTTGAAAATCCGGAAGTAAGGCGCGGCGTCGGCGCCGGACCCGGCGCTCCATTGCCAGCCCATCGTGTTGTTGGCGAGGTCCGCGTCCACCAGCGTGTCCCAAAACCAGCGGGCGCCGGCCTGCCAGGGGGCGCGGATGTTCTTCACCAGCAGCGACGCGGCGATCATGCGCACGCGGTTGTGCATCCAGCCGGTCGTCCAGAGCTGGCGCATTCCGGCATCCACGATCGGGATTCCGGTGCGGCCACGCCGCCAGGCCTCCAGCATGGCCTCGTGGTCCGCGCGCCAGGGAAAGGCCGCGTATTTTTCGTACATGGGCTCGGTCGGGGTGCGCGGGAAGTGGTACAGGACGTGATGCGCAAACTCGCGCCAGCCGAGCTCCCGCAGCCAGCACTCGAGGTCGCGCTCCGGCACCTCGTCGCGCCGTGCGGCCGCCGCATGCCAGGCCTGCCGCGGCGAGAGCTCGCCGTGGTGCAGGTAAGGCGACAGCGCGGACGTCTCGTCGCGATCCGGGCGGTTGCGCCCCTCGGCATAGCGGGCCAGGCCGTCGCCGCACCACGCGTCCAGCCGCGCCAGCGCGCCATCCTCGCCCGGTGTCCAGGCCGTCGCCAGGCCGTCGTACCAGCGGACGCTCGGCAGCAGCTCGAGTTCTTCCAGCCTCTGCCCGGCGGGCCAGCGGGTGGGGGGTTGCAGGCACGCCGGCGGCGCACACGGCGGGGCCGGCTCGGGCAACTTCAACGCGGCCTTCCAGAACGGCGTGAACACGCGGTACGGATCGCCCTTGCCGGTGGCCAGTGCCCACGGCTCGTGGAGCAGGGCGGCCTGGAAGCTGCGCGCCTCGACGCCCGCGTCGCCGAGCCGGGACTTGATCGCCGTATCCCGCTCGACCAGGGCTGGTTCGTATAGCCGGTTCCAGTACACCGCCTCGGCGCCGGTCTCGGCGACCAGCGCCGCCAGGGTTTCGGCCGCGGGACCGGCGCGCAGCAGAAGGCGGCTGCCGCGTGCGCGCAGCGATGCGTCGAGCGCGGCGAGGCTCTCGTGCAGCCACCAGCGTCCCGCGCCGCCCGGCGCCCATTCGTGCTCGTCCTCCGGCGACCAGACATAAACGGGCAGCACCCCCTCGGCGTCTTCGCATGCGGCGATGAGCGCCGGGTTGTCGGCGAGCCGGAGATCCCGGCGGAACCAGCAGAGTGCGAGTTTCAAATGACCCGGCCGCGACGGCCGCCTGCCAGGAACGAGCGGATATTGGCGGCGATTTCGTCGATGGCTCGCTGGCGGGATTCACGCGCCGCCCAGGCGACGTGGGGGGTAATGATCAGGTTCGGGATCGCGGCGTCGAGCAGCGGGTCGCCGTCCACGGGCGGTTCCTGCGGGAGCACGTCGATGCCCGCGCCGCCGATGCGCTGGGCGCGCAGCGCAGCGGCGAGCGCGGCCGAGTCCACCAGCGCGCCGCGCGCCGTGTTGATCAGCAGGGCGTCGCGCTTCATGCGGCCGAGCGCGCGGGCATCGATGAGCCCGCGCGTGGCGTCGGTCAGCGGGCAATGCAGCGACAGGATGTCGGCCTCCTCGAGCAACCGTTCGAACGGGACCCGCGCTTCCGCCGCCGGGGTCGACGCGCCCGGGCCGCCGGGCCGCTCGCTGACCAGTACCTCGAGCCCGAAGGCCGGCGCGACGCGCGCCACGCCCCGGCCCAGCTCGCCATAGCCGACGATGCCGAGCGTGCGCCCCGAAAGTTCGCGGATCGGATAGTCCAGCAGGCAGAATTGCGGGCTGGTCTTCCACGCGCCCTGCTGCAGGACGCGCTGGTAGCCCGACAGGTGATGGGTCAGGGCCAGGATCATCGCGTAGACGTGCTGCACCACCGAGGCCGTGCAATAGGCGGTGATGTTGCAGACGCCGATGCCGCGCGCCTGGGCCGCCTCGAGGTCGACGTTGTTCACCCCGGTCGCGGACAGGCAGATGAGCTTCAGCAGTCGCGCCGCCGCGAGTTCGGCCTCACCGATGCGGATCTTGTTCGTGATCAGGATTTCTGCCGCCGCGAGGCGCGCGGGCAGCTCCGCCGCCGTCGTGACGCCGTACAGGGCGAGGTCGATGCCCGCGGCCTCGAGCGGGCCGAGGTCGATGTCGCCGCGACTGACCGTCGAGAAATCGGGAAAAACGGCTTTCATGGGCGGCAAGGTTACACTCCCCCCCGGCCGTGCGGCCAGCGCCGAAACGGCTACAATCTCCCGCCATGGCCACCCTGCGCGGCATCGTCACCATGGCGCTGATCGTCCTGAACCTGTTGTTCTGGGCGACCCCGCTGTACCTGGTCGCGCTCGTGAAACTGCTCCCGTTCGCGGCGCTGCGCATCCACTGCGACCGGATTCTCGTGCAGCTCGCGCAGAACTGGATCAGCGGCAATCAGCTCATTTTCCGCCTCACGCAGGACATCCGCTGGGACGTCGAGGGCATCGAGGGGCTGCAGCGCCGCGACTGGTACCTCGTGATCTGCAACCACCAGAGCTGGGTCGACATCCTGGTGCTGCAGGGCGTGTTCAACCGGCGCATCCCGTTCCTGAAATTCTTCCTGAAGAAGCAGCTGATCTGGGTGCCCGTGCTCGGCTTCGCGTGGTGGGCGCTGGATTTCCCCTTCATGCAGCGCCATTCGCGGGAATTCCTCGAACGACACCCGGAGGCGCGCGGCCGCGACCTCGAGGTGACCCGCCGCGCCTGCGAGCACTTCAGCCAGATCCCGACCTCGGTGATGAACTTCGTCGAGGGCACGCGCTTCACGCTGGCGAAGCACGCCGCACAGGATTCGCCTTACCGTCACCTGCTGAAGCCGCGCGCGGGCGGCACGGCGTTCGTGCTGGGCGCGATGGGCGAGATCCTGCACCGCGTGCTGGACGTGACCATCGTCTATCCCGGCGGCGCACCGAGCCTCTGGGACCTGTGCTGCGGGCGGGCGCGCAAGGTCGTCGTGCGCGTGACCGTGCGCGAGACGCCGGACTGGATGCGCCGCGGCGACTACCAGGACGACCCGGAATTCAGGGCGCGTTTCCAGGCGTGGATCAGCGACGCCTGGGCGCGCAAGGACGAGCAGGTCGCCGCGTTGCGTGCGGCCGCAAATGACGCATGACCGAAGGCAACGACTGACCGGGGAGCAACCTTAGCGTGCAAGACCTTACCGCCTGGCTCGACACGGTCTCGGGATTCATCTGGGGACCGTACTGCCTGATCCCGCTGCTGCTTCTCACCGGGCTCTACCTGACCATCGTACTGCGCGGGCTGCAGTTCCGGCAGCTCGGGCCTGCGCTGCACCACGCGCTGATCGTGCGCCGTGAGCACGGCGCCGAGGGTGACATCTCGCACTTCGCCGCGCTCATGACGGCCATGGCCGCCACGGTCGGCACCGGCAACATCGTCGGGGTCGCCACGGCGATCGGGCTCGGCGGGCCGGGCGCCCTGTTCTGGATGTGGGTCACCGGCCTGGTGGGGATGGCGACCAAGTACTCGGAGGCCCTGCTCTCCGTGAAATACCGCGTCACGAACGAGCGCGGCGAGCAGGCGGGCGGGCCGATGTACTACCTGTCCGAGGGCATTCGCTGGAAGCCGTTCGGGCGCATGCTCGGCTGGTTGTTCGCGTTGTTCACCGCCTGCGCGGCGTTCGGTATCGGCAACATGGTGCAGTCGAACTCGGTCGCCGACGCGATCGGCGGCGCCTTCGGCGTGCCGGCCTGGGTGACCGGCGCGACCATCGCGGTCGCGCTCGCCGCCGTGACGCTGGGCGGGATCCGCTCGATCGGGGGGTTCACGAGCCTGTTCGTCCCGTTCATGATCGTGATCTACGTCGGCGCCTGCACGATCGTGCTGCTGTTCAACTTCACCGCCATTCCAGCCGCCTTCGCGCTGGTGTTCACCGACGCGTTCACCGGCAGCTCCGCGGCCGGCGGCTTCCTCGGCGCGACCATCGCCCAGGCGATGCGCTACGGCGTCGCGCGCGGCATTTTCTCCAACGAGTCGGGGCTTGGCTCGGCGGGTATCGCGGCGGCGGCCGCGAAGACCCGGGAGCCCGTACGCCAGGCGATGGTGTCGATGACGCAGACGTTCATCGACACGCTGGTCGTGTGCACGTTCACCGGGATCGCGATCATCGCCAGCGGCGCCTGGAGCTCGGGCATCAACGGCGCCGCGCTGACCCAGCTCGCCTTCGGCTCGGCGATGCCCGGGCCGATCGGCCCGGGCATCGTCGCGATCTGCCTGGCGATGTTTGCGTTCTCGACCATCCTCGGCTGGAGCCACTACGGCTCGCGGGGAATCGAGTACATCTTCGGCGTGCAGGCGATCCTGCCTTACCGGTTGCTGTTCATACTCGCCGCGTTCATGGGCTCGATCTACACGCTCGACTTCGTCTGGCTGCTGTCCGACGTGATGAACGGACTCATGGCGCTGCCGAACCTGGTCGGGCTGTTACTGCTGTCAGGAGTGGTCGCCGCCGAGACGCGCAGCTACTTCGAGCGGCAGCGGCTACCGTCGTCCTTGCCGTAGCCCTGGCTACCCCGGCGTTTTCAGGCTCAGCGCCGCCGGCCGGCGCTGAGCCTGGCCGAGGACCCGGCCGCGGGTCCGGGCTCGTCCTCGATACTCCACTGCTCGCGGTGGGCGCGCGCGGCCTCGCTGACGACCCCCGCATGACGGTTGGACAACAACAGCGAGCCTGGGTCGCAGACCCGCGCGCGGATCACGCCGAGGTCCCGGGCCGCATCGAAGAGGCTCGGGTACCAGCTCTCCCAGTCCGGGAGCAATTGTTCGACCTGTTCACGGAGTGTCATCACACTCTGAAGTTAGCCCAAGGCGTGTGACGGGGGCAATCGTGGCGGGTCCGGGGTTCGCAAATCACGCATCGGCAGCCCGTGGGCCGACGGGTATGCTGCGGGGATGGATACGCCCGTCGTCTTTCGTGCGCGCGGCCTGACGAAGATCTATCGCATGGGCGAGGTGGAAGTGGTCGCCCTGCGCAACCTGGACCTCGATCTCTACGGCGGCGAATTCGTCGTCCTGCTGGGCCCGTCCGGCAGCGGCAAGTCCACCCTGTTGAACATTCTCGGCGGCCTGGACACCGCGACTTCGGGCCAGGTGTGGTACAGCGGCCAGGACCTGACGGCAGCGAATGAGCGCGAACTTACGGCTTTTCGTCGCGATCATGTCGGCTTCGTCTTTCAATTCTACAACCTGATTCCGAGCCTGACGGCGCGCGAGAACGTTGCCGCGGTGACGGAGATCGCCACCCGGCCGATGAAGCCCGAGGACGCGCTCGAGCTCGTGGGGATGGGCAAGCGGCTCGATCACTTCCCCGCCCAGTTGTCCGGCGGCGAGCAGCAGCGGGTCGCCATCGCCCGTGCCATCGCCAAGAACCCTGCGGTGCTGCTGTGCGACGAGCCGACCGGCGCGCTGGACTCCGCCACGGGGATCGTCGTGCTCGAGGCGCTGGAGCGTGCCAACCGGGAACTCGGCACCACGACAGTCGTCATCACCCACAACATGGTGATCGCCGAGATGGCCGATCGCGTGATCCGCATGGCGGACGGCCAGATCGCGGGCTCCGAGCGCAACGAGACGCGCAAGGCGCCGGCGGAGTTGCACTGGTGATGCGCGCCCTAGACCGCAAGCTGCTGCGGGATCTCTGGCACATGCGGGGCATGGCCGTGGCGATCTCGCTGGTCATGATCGGGGGGATCTCGACGTTCGTCATGTCGCGCGTGACGTACGAGTCGCTGCAGATCACGCAGACGCGCTATTACATCGACCAGCGCTTCGCCAAGGTGTTCGTGAACCTCGTCCGTGCCCCGGAAGCAGTGGCGGAAAAGTTCACGGAGCTGCCGGGCGTCAACCAGGTCGAGACCCGCGTCGTCGCCCCCCTCGCCGTGCTCGATCCGCTGCGTTCGACGGTGCTCGACCCGCGCACGCGCGCGGAAGCCGAGGCGCGCAGCCGGATGCGCGCCATGGAGGCGTTGCCTGCGGCCGCGCCGGCTCGAGGTCGAGCTGCTGTCGCGCGATGCCGTTCGCATCGCGCCGGGCGGACGGGTATTGTTCGAGCGCAGGGGCGGCGACAAGGTGCTCGAGGGGATTGCGCGAATCGTCGAGCCGAGCGGCTTCACGAAGATCAGCGCGCTCGTCGTCGAGGACGAGCGCAGCGCGGCTGCGCCCGGTGAGGCTCGGCCCCGGCAGCGGCCTGCTGACCGAAGTCATCGAGGGACTGTCGCCGGGTGACCGGGTCGTCCTGCATCCGGACGACGCCCTCGACGACGGCGTGCGCGTCGCGCCATTCAGCCCATAAGCCACGCGGAAGGAGCGCTGCCCGACATGCCCGCCAAGACGATCGACCTGCTGCTGCTGCACCCGCCCAGCGTCTATGACTTCCGCGAGAAGTCGATTCTCTACGGGCCGGTCAGCGACATGGTGCCGTCGTCGGTCGTGTTCGAGCTTTATCCGATCGGGTTCCTGACTATCGCCGGCTACCTGCAGCAACGGGGCATGCAGGTGCGCATCGTCAACCTGGCGCTGCGCATGCTTACCGACAAGCGTTTCGACGTGAGGAAGTTTCTCGCGAAGCAGCGCCCCCGGGCGATCGGCATCGACCTGCACTGGATGCCGCACTGTCACGGCGCCATCGAGATCGCGCGCCTCGCCAAGGAGGTGCACCCGGACGTCCCTGTGATTTTTGGCGGCCTGTCCGCGACCTATTTCCACCAGGAACTGCTCGGTTACCCGGAAGTGGATTTCGTCATGCGCGGCGACAGCACGGAGCCGCCGCTGCACCAGCTGTTGAGCGCCCTGCAGGACGGCGGCCCGCTGGACGACATCCCCAACCTCAGCTGGCGCAAGGACGGCGCGATCCGCGTCAACCCGCTGACCTTCATCCCGAAGACGCTGGATTACATCGACGTCCGCCCCGAGCTCCTTATCGAGATGGCGCTTCGCTATCGCGATTTCGCCAGCGTGCTGCCGTTCAACGGCTGGCTGCGCAACCCGACCACCATGGTCCTGCCCCTGAAAGGCTGCGCCTTCGAATGCATCACTTGCGGCAGTTCCGCCACGACCTGCACGCACCTGACGCTGCGCCGCAAGCCGGTGTTCCGCAGCCCGGCCAACCTGGCGGCCAACCTCGCGGCGATCAGCCGCCTGTCGCGCGGCGCCATCGTCATCCCGGGCGACCTGCTGCAGGGCGGACGCAAGTACGCCACCCGGGTGATCGACGAGATCGCCGCGGCCGGAGTGACGAACGGGATCTGCTTCGAGTTCTTCGACGTGCCGCCGACCGACTTTCTGCAGTACGTCGATGCGAAGCTGCCGAACTGGAGCTTCGAGGTCAGCCCGGAGAGCCATGACAAGATCGTGCGCCACGCCATGGAGGGCCAGGCCGGGTACGAGAACGACGCGATGGAGAATATGCTGCGCGAGGCGCTGAAGCTGAATTGCCGCCGCATCGACGTGTTCTACATGATCGGCCTGCCGAAGCAGACCTACGAGTCGGTGATGGAGACCGTCGACTACTGCGAGCGGCTGTTCCAGTGGGGCGACCCCCGGCTGCAGTGCTTCATTTCGCCGATGGGCCCGTTCCTTGACCCGGGCAGCCAGATCTTCGAGGAACCGGAACGTTTCGGCTACCGCAAGTTCGCCCATACGCTCGAGGAGCATCGCCAGCTGCTCGTGCAGCCGAGCTGGGAGCACATTCTCAATTACGAGACGGAGTGGATGACCCGTGCCCAGCTGGTGGACGCGACCTATGACGCGGCCGAGCGGTTGAATGCGCTGAAGCTGCGCTATGGGCGGATTTCGGCGCAGCAGGCGCAGGCGGTCGCAGATGGCATCGCCGCGGCGCGCCGGCTGCGGGCGCGGCTGAACGCAGGGATCGACGGAGCGATGGACCCCGACGACGCCGCCCGGCTGCGCGGCGAGATTTCGCGCTTCAGCAACAGCACCGTCTGCGACAAGCAGGAACTGTTCTGGCAGCGTCACATGCTGAGTTTCCGTCTCCCGGCGATCATGAAGGTCGCGGCGAACTACCTGCGCGGGAGCTGATTCTTGTCTAACCTTGGGATATTGGCAGGGGGGCCCGCGCATCGAACAAGCAACCGTCGCCGGAATGACGGCGCGCCAACGTGTCCTGGCCTGGATCGCGGAGCACGACGACAGCTGGCTGTTCATCGTATTTTACGTCGGCCTGGGCCTCGTGCTCAGCATGACGATCTCGCTGTTCTGGCTGGTCGCAGTCGTCGCGGCCCACGCCGTGCTCGAGTGGTTCGCGATGGGGCGCCAGGGCATCCTCGATCACCGGGCGGGTCGCGTGTTGTGGCACCTCAAACTGGATATCGGCCTCGTGCTGGTCGCGCTGTGGCTCGGGCTCTATCTCGAGCTGCTGTTCGGCCTGGCGGGGCTCGGGGCCGCCGCGCGCGCAGGCGCGCAAACCGCGGCGCGGGCGGTCGCCTGGCAGCGCAGCATTCGCGGCGTGCTGATGACGGTGGACGAGGCGGCGCATGTGGTGAAGGCGGTCGCCGCGCGCAATGGCCCCAGGCGCGAGCAGGTGGCGGAGGTCGTGGACGAGCGCCCCCCGTGGCGGCGTCCGTGGAGCCGGGGCGACAAGTTCGCGGTGGTGTTCACGTTGACCTGGGCCGCGCTCATCCTGCTGGCGCCGGTGCTGACCCACCACACGGTGGGGTCCACGCTGGCCATCCTCGCGGCCGACCTGCATCCCTGGCCGCCCAGCTAGGCACAACGACGCGTCCCGGCTTATTTCTGGTTCATCGCACTTTGCCGGGAAAATCGGCTCGCGCGGAGACGCAGACAGGCAGAGGCGCGGAGAAGATAGACAGGTAGGACTACGAGGCAGGTCTTTCGATGGGAGCCGGGGGCTTACGGGCCCCGTCAGTTGGTGTCATGGTTTGTGGGCCACCCATCGCTCCACAGCCTTCACGCTAATCTGCGAAGAACCTTATTTCTTCGCGGCCAGGGAGCCCGCGCCGCGGTTGGTCCGACGCACCTGGTGTGATGCGGTTCACAGTCAGGAAAACTACTTAAAACAATCGCCTACGGACATGACCTGGGTCACTTTCCGCGCGGAACCCGCTGGCTAATATGCTGGCCTGTTAAGGTCCAGCCAGAGCCACGGAGGCTGCCATGGAAAGTCGTAAGTCCATCCCGAGGGGCCGTATGTCCCCCGCGGCCAGTGATGTCCGCCAGGGTCGCCGCACGAGGCGCATGCGTCGCCGGGAGATCGCGCGCCGCGCCTGACGCGCATCAACCGCGCGTCCGCCCGGAGAGCCGCCGCGCCAGGATGCCGTGCGCCCGTCGCCCCAGCGGATAGCGCCAGGCCAGGACCAGCATCGGCAGCAGCAGCAGGCATGGCCAGGCGACGAACGCCAGCTTGAGGCCGAGGGTCGCCTCCGGCGTCAGCGCCTCGCGGGCCGAGAATCCGAACAGGGCCGGAATGGACAGCGCGATCGCGCCGCCGATGCCCTGGTTGAGCTTCGTGACCAGCGCCTGGAAGGAGAAAAAGATCGCCGCGCGGTCCTGCCGGTTACGCCAGATGTCATAGTCGACGATGTCGGCCAGCAGGGACGGCAGCGCGATCGACGACAGCCCGAGGAAGAAACCGAAACTGGTCATGACGGCGATCATCGGCTTGAGCGCCCCGGGCCCGGGCGCGATCCACGGCACCAGCAGGAGCGTTGCGATCATCCCGCCCGCCGCCGCGGCCCAGGCGCGATGCTTGTCCACGTGCTTCATCACCTGCAGCCAGAGGGGCATGCCGAGCGCCATCGCGAGCGTCATGGGCAACGCGATGTGCGGGACCTTGTCGGGCAGGCCGAGGTACTGGCTGGTGTAGATCACGAACAGGCTCGCCACGGCGCCGGTGGCAAGGCCGAACAGCACCTGCGTCAGCAGGAAATACTGCAATGGGCGGGTATCGCGCAGTGCCCGCCACAGGTCGGCCGGCTGGACCGGGCGGGCGCATACGCGCCGCGCCGGTTCGGGCACGGTGAGGCACATCAGCGTCACGCACAGCGGCAGGCCAATCATGATGAACAGCGCGAGGCTGCGCATGACGGCGGGGCTGAATTCCGTGCTGCCGCCGATGAGGATCATGGGCGAGGCCATGAACATGATCCCCCCGGCAAACCCCAGCAGCTGGCGCCACAAAGCGATCCGCGAGCGCTCGTGATAGCCGGTGGACAACTCCGCGGCCATGGCTGTGTGGGGGATCTCCACCAGGGTCCAGCCGAGCGTCACCAGCAGGTACCAGAGCAGCAGGTGGCCCAGGCCCGCGTCGGCAGAGGGATTGAACAGGAACCAGGTGCTCGCGGCGACGAGCAGCGCGCCCAGGATCATCCAGGGCTTGCGGGTGCCGGAGCGGTCCGAGAGATAGCCGATCAGCGGGTCGGTGAAGCCGTCGAACAGCCGCGCGATGAACGTGGCCGTCGCGAGCCCCGCCAGCGTCACTGCGCTGTACTCGAGATAGAAGTTCGGCAGGATCGCCGCCGTCGGCGACATCAGCATGGACAACGGCAGGTTGACGAGGCCGAACAGCACCAGCATCAGCGTAGGCAGGCGGTCGTGCGTGGTGCTCATCTCGGCCTTGTTTCGACGCTCGATCGGGTCATCCGGAACGCCGGCGAGGCATCATCCGCCCGTTGCCTGAGGAAGTATAATTCTCAAGCAAAACAGAGGTTTGCGCTCCTCTTTCAAGCGTTTACACTGGTTGGGCTGAGTCGCCATGTTAGCAACTGTGGCCCTACGATCACAAATGCAGGACCCGGTGGCCCGCACGGAAAGGAACGTCTGGATTTTGGGGAGAAACATGAGACAGGGACGAACACTGGCGGTCGCGGTCCTCGCGGCGCTGCTGACACCGCCGGCTAGCGCCGGCGCCGCCGAAGAGAACATCGAGCTGGGTGGCGCCGTCCGGCTGAATTACGCATGGCGCGACTACGACGACCAGAACAAGGACCGGCTCGGCGACTTCGAGCTCGAGTTGTTTCGCATCAATGCGCGCGGCACGGTCGGCGACGTCATGCTCAACGCCGAATGGCGGCAATACAACAACTTCCAGGCGATCCACCACGCCTGGGTGGGCTACCGCTTCAATGAAGGCCTGCACATGGAGCTCGGCATCACGCAGGTGCCGTTCGGCATCCTGCCGTACGCCTCGCACAGCTTCTGGTTCGGCGGCACCTACTACATGGGTCTCGAGGACGACTACGACACAGGCGTGAAGGTCGTGCAGGAGGCCGGCGACTGGACCTTCCACTACGCCTTCTTCAAGAATCCCGAGTATGCGGACGACAGTCGCACCGAGCGGTATTCCTTTGACCTCGTGACGGGCGGGGAGCAGCAGAACACCGAGACGAACCAGTTGAATTTCCGCGCTGCGCGCCTGCTGCGGCACGACGAAGACAGCAGCACGGAACTCGGCCTCAGCCTGCAGGGCGGGCAGATCTACAACGAGATCACGACACGCGACGGCGACCGCTGGGCGGTGGCCGCGCACATGAACGGGAACTACGGGCCGTGGAACCTGCACCTGCAGGGGATCCGCTACGAGTACAACCCGCGCAACCCGGATGGCGTGTCGCGCGATTTCATCCAGATCGGCGCCTTCGAGTTCCCGTTCCTGGCTGCCGCGAAGGGCAACATCCTGTCGGCCAACCTGGCGCACTCTTTCGACGTGGACTGGGGGCCGGTCACGGGCCTGAACTGCTACAACAACTTCACTTACATTGACCCGGACGTCGACAATTCCGCCGAATCCATCCAGAACGTCACCGGCTGCTCGGTCTCCGCCGGCGGCGTGTTCGCCTACTTCGACTGGATCGCCGGCCGCAACATGTGGTTCGCGGGCGGGGACGGCATCGGGCTGGACGGCGCCTCGGCCGGGAAGTGGCGCTCCCGGCTGAATATCAACATCGGCTACTACTTCTGAGCCGCGGCGCGGCGAGCTGCGGCACGGCCATCACCCAGGCGGCCGTGCCGATCGCCATGGCCTGCAGCGAGATCCCGGCGGCGAGCGCCATGCCGAGCAATGCCGGTGCGATCGCCGTCGACACCACCATCAGGCCTGCATAGACGCCGCGCACCATCCCCAGGCGGCGGGCACCGAACACCTCCACCCACACGGCGCCGGCGACCACCGCGTTTGAACCGGCGGTGAGGCCGAGGCCGCAGAACAGCAACCAGAGGCCGGCAACGCCTTCCAGGAAGCCAAGCGCGAGGATGCCGAGACCCAGCGGCAACAGGTAGAGGCGCATCAGCCCCAGGCTGCCGATACGATCCACCAGACGTCCCGACAGCCAGGTGGCGAGCGCCTGGAAGGCGGCGAAGCCGAGGAACGCGGCGGCCACCTGGGACGGTTGCCAGCGCCGAATTTCCGCGAGCGTGCCCTGGTGCAGGAACACGGCGGTGACCACGAAGGGCGCGACCAGCACGACGGAGAGCACGGCCAGGAAGCGGGGGTCGCGCAACAGCGGCCACCGACCGCTCGGACTCTCCGGCTCCGCCGGCTCCGCGCCTGGCGCCGGTCTGCCGGGCAGCGGCGCTGCGAGCCGGCGCATCACGGGCATGGCCACCACCAGTATGAACGCGCCGACCGTGATCCACAGCCAGCGCCAGTCGAGCAGGCCCAGCGCGGCGGTGGTGACCAGCGGCAGGAGCGCCTCGCCGAGAATGAAGCCGAATGCAGCCGTCGCCACGCTTCGCCCCCGCCGGGCGCCGCCGTGTCGCGCTGTCGTCACGATGGCGATGTGCCCGGTCAGGCCCTGTCCGCCGAGCCGCAGCAGGAACAGCCCCGGCAGCAGCCACAGCGAGCTGCGCCCGAGCGCTACGGTCAGCGCCCCGGCGCCGAGTATCCCGAGCGCCACGCTGACCGACTGGCGCGGACTGAGCCGGTCCGCCAGACCACCGAGCCAGAACATCAGTAATCCGCTCGCGAGGGTCGCCGCGCCATAGATGGTGCCGAACGCGCCCTCGCTCAACGCGAACTCGGCGCGCAGATCCGCGCCGAACAGCCCGATGAAAAAAGTCTGCCCCGCGCTCGACAGGAACGCGGCCAGCAGGCCGAAGCGCGCGGCGCACCGTGCCAGCTGTCCTGCGGAAAGAGGCGGAGAGCGAGGAATCATGTTTCGAGCTGGCGTTTCCTGGCGGGCACGCGCCGGACCGCGAATGGTAATCTATCGTCTCGATGCCGCCGACAGTCACTTTGTCTGCAGTGGCCCGCAAGAACGAGCTGAGATAAGGATTCGCACCCATGGCCTTCAACCGCAACCATGCCCGCCCCCTGTGCACCGACGCCGAGTACAAGCTGTTCACCGCCAGCCTGGCTGACGAAATCGGCAAACTCGCGCCGGCCCAGCTGCGCGGCAAGATCCAGCGCGCGCGCAAGCTGCGCGACAAGTACCGCGACTTGTTGAAACGCCAGCGCCTCGCGAATCGTGCGCGCACGGGCACGAAGAAAGGCGACCGGCCGCAGACCAACCTGCGCACCGCCGACAAGGCGAAACTGTTCGATGAGGCGCTCGGGCGCTTCGAGGCGAAAGCCACAAAGCTCGCGGCGGCCGAACAGCGGGCAGCGAAGCGCGCGGCGGCAAAAGCCGCGCTGGCTGGCCGCGTTGCCGCGAAGAAGAAGGCCGGCGCGCGCCGCGCGGCAGAGCTCGGCAAGGGCAAGGCGCGCAGCCGCAAGGCCAGCGGCGCCGCGGGCTACGCCTCGGAATCGGCACGGGTCGCGGCGCGTGGCAAGCTGGCGCGGGACACGCGCGCCGGGGCGCGCAAGGGCCAGAAAACGGCCGCCGGCAAGCGCAGCCAGGCGCGCCGGGACAGGCGCGGCTAGGGCCTGTTCAAACCATGCGGGCGCTAAACCAGCGCCCCCCCGCAGCTCGAGCCCTGGCCGGCGGTGCAGCCGTAGCAGTGCCCGCCGACCGCGATATCGCCGGGCGGGCCGTCGGCTGACAGCAGGTCGCGCAGGTGCGGCCGGGACTCCTTGCCGCCGAGCGGCAGGCCCAGCATCTGGTTGAAATCGCAGTCGTACAGGAATCCCTGGTAATCGACGCTGACCAGGTTGCGACACATGACGTTCTTCAGGTTGTCGGCGCGGTAGGCGTTCTTGAGCAGCGCCATGTAGCTCTCGTACTGGTCTTTCGCCAGCAGGATGGCGCCGAACCGCTTGATCGGCATGTTGGTGATCGTGAACAGCGAATTGAAGAGGAGGCCGAACTCCTCATGCAGGAGCCGCTTGTAGTCCGCCTCGAGCGAGGCCTGCGGCGGCGGCAGCGACGGGCCGAGCGGGTTGTAGACCAGGTTCAGCACGAGCCCGGAGTCCGGCTGGCCGTAGCCGAGCGCGTTCAGTTCCTGCAGCGCTCCGATCGACGCCTCGAACACACCGTTGCCGCGCTGCGCATCGACGTTCTCCTTCGAGTAACAGGGCAGCGAGGCGATCGCCTCGACCCGGTGCGCGGCGAGGAACTCCCCGACCCACTCGTAGCCTGGCACCCGCAAGATGGTCGGGTTCAGCCGGTCCATGACATGGATGCCGCGCGCGCGGGCCTCGCTCACCAGCCAGCGGAACCCGGGGTTCATTTCCGGCGAGCCCCCGGTCAGGTCCAGCGTACCCACGCGGTGGCGCTCCGCCACGGCCAGCGCGACCTCCATCGTGTCGCGATCCATCAGCTCCTTGCGCGTGGGCCCGGCCGCGACGTGGCAATGCAAGCAGGCGAGGTTGCACAGGTAGCCCAGGTTGAGCTGCAGCGTATCGAGCCGGTCGCGCCGGATGCGCGGGAAATCCGTCCGTACCAGCAGGGGGAGGGTGTCACGCATCGGTTTGGCTCGGCTCAGGCTTGCGGAAAGGATTCAGGAGCAGTGAGACCAGTCGCTGGTCGCGCGGTTCCCGCCAGTCCTCGAGGCCGATGGGCATGCGGCGCTCGTCCTCGGCGGGCTCGACGGTGTAGCTGCGGAACAGGCGATCCCACATGGACAGGTGGAAGCCGTAGTTGCTGTCGGTCTCGACGCGGCGCGTCGAGTGGTGGATGCGGTGCATCGAGGGCGTGACGAATACCCAGCGCAGCCGGCGGTCAAGCGCACGCGGGAAAGCAACGTCGGTATGTGTGAAGAGCGAGCCGAGGCTCAGCAGCACCTCGAAGGCCAGCACCGCGGCGGGATGCGGGCCGAGCAGCGTGATCAGCCCGAGCTTGAGGCCCATCGACAGCGCGATCTCCAGCGGGTGGAAGCGGACCCCCGTGGTGACGTCGAACGCGGTGTCGCAGTGGTGCACGCGGTGCAGCCGCCAGAGTAGCGGGATGGTGTGCATGAGTCGATGCTGCCAGTAGATGGCGACGTCCAGCAGGAGGATCGCGGCGGCGAGCTCGACCCAGGCAGGCCACTCCAGCAGGCCGAACAGCCCAGCGCCTTGCACCTGCACGGCCCAGGCCACGGCCAGCACCGGAAAGCCGACCCGGAGGACGCCGGTGCTGACGGCCACCATGCCGAGGTTGACCAGCTGCCGCCGCGCCGGGCGGCCGTCGCCGCGCGCCGGCCAGCGCCACTGGGCGGCAAAAAGGATCAGCAGCAGGCCGAAAAAAGCCCCGAACCGGATCAGGGCCTCGCTCTGGTTCAATTCCATGGGCTGCAGGGTGCCCTCGCGGACGTGCCCGATGCAAGCGAGCATCGGTGAGTGAACCAGGATGGCAGTGCACGGTCACAGTGCGGGTAAAATGACGGGCTCTCGTCCCGGAGAACGCGAGCGGACGCCGGGGCCGATGGATCCGGAACGCCGTCCCGAGCGATTACACTCCTGGTTCGCGCGTGTTCGCCAATCCGCCAAGTGCAGGTCCAGATGTTCAACAAGCTCCTGAAATGGATCCTTCCCGCGCTGGTGCTCGTCGCCGCGCTCGCCGGGGGACGTTACATCGTTTCCCAGCGACCCGAGGCGCAGCAGTTCGAGCCGCCGCAGGTCCCGGTCGCGATCGACGCGATCCGCACCGTGCCCACGGAGTACCGCGTCGCCATCCGCAGCGAGGGGACGGTGGAGCCGCGCACCGAGAGCACGCTGATCCCGCAGGTCTCCGGCCAGATCGTGGCGATCTCGCCGACCTTCCGCGAGGGCGGCTTCTTCGAGCGCGGTGACGTGCTCGTGACGCTGGACCCACGGGACTACGAGCTCGCCATCGCCAGCGCGGAGGCGCAGGTGGCGCAGGCCGAGTCGGCGCTCGAGCAGGAGCTCGCGCAGGCCAAGGTCGTGGAGGGCGACTGGCGCATGCTGGGCAAGGAGGCGCCGGAGCTGGGCCTGCGCAAGCCGCAGATCGCGGCCGCGCGCGCCACCCTGCTGTCGGCCCAGGCCCAGCTCGAGCGGGCCAGGTTCGACCTGGAACGCACGCGCATCCGGGCGCCCTACGACGGCCAGGTGCTCGAGAAGAACGTGGACATCGGGCAGTTCGTCTCGACGGGCACGGTGCTGGCGCGCGTCTATGCGACCGACTACGTCGAGATCCGCCTGCCGCTGTCGAACCGCCAGCTGGAGTTCGTGGACCTGCCGGAACGATTCCGCGGCGAGACCGCGCAGCGCGGCACCGCCGGGCCCGAGGTCACCGTCAAGGCGTCCATTGGCAGCCAGGTATGGCGCTGGACCGGGCGCATCGTCCGGGCCGAGGGCGCGATCGATACCCGCACGCGCCAGCTGTTCGTCGTCGCGCAGGTGGATGATCCCTATGCGCGGGGCCCAGAGGGCAGGCCGCCGCTCAGGATCGGGCAGTTCGTCGAGGTCGAGATCGAGGGCCGGACGCTGGAGAACGCCGTGGTGCTGCCGCGCAGCGCCCTGCGCGACGGCAACGAAGTCCTGGTCGTGGATGACGAGAGCCGCCTGCAGCGCCGGCCTGTCACAGTCGCCTGGACCGACGGCGAGCACGCGGTGGTGATCGCGGGCCTCGACGGTGGCGAGGCCGTCAACATCACGCCGCTGGCGGTCGCCGCCAGCGGCACGCTGGTCGCCGCGACCATCGACGGCGTGGCCCCCGCCCCGCGCGGCCGACCGCAGGCGGACCGGGTCGCGGCCGAGGGCGCTGCGCAGTGAAGGGCATGATCGCCTGGTTCGCGCGCAACGACGTCGCGGCCAACCTGCTGATGGTGACGGTGCTTGCGCTCGGCGCCTGGGCGCTCACGGCGAAGATCCCGCTGGAAGTGTTCCCGGCCTTCGAGCTGCGCTCGGTCATCGTGCGCGTGCCGTTCCCGGGCGCCACCCCGGCCGAGGTCGAGGAGGGCATCACGGTCAAGATCGAGGAAGCCATCCAGGACCTCGAGGGGATCAAGCAGCTGCGCTCCACGGCGGTCGAGAACCTCGGCACCGTCGTGGTCGAAGTGGAGAACAATGCCGACCCGCGCGAGCTGATGAACGACGTCAAGGCGCGCGTGGACGGGATCTCGACGTTCCCGGCGGACAGCGAGCGGCCGGTGGTCTATGTCCCGGAGATCCGCCGGGACGTCATCACGGTGGTGATCTCGGGCGAGCTGCCCGAGCAGGAGCTGCGCCTGGTCGCCGAGCGGGTGCGGGACGAGCTCGTCGATCTCGAGGCGATCACCCAGGTCGAACTGGACGGCGTGCGTCCCTACGAGATCTCGATCGAGATTTCCGAGCAGACGCTGCGCGAATACGGGCTGACACTCGAGGAGGTCGCCTCGGCCGTGCGGCGCACCTCGCTGGATCTCGCCGCCGGCTCGGTGCGCACCACCGGTGGTGAGGTGCTGATACGCACCCAGGGGCAGGCGCGCGCAGGGCGGGAATTCGAGGACATCGTGGTGCGCGGCGAATCCGGCGCCCGGCTTACGATCAGAGACCTCGGCGTCGTGCGTGACGCCTTCAGCGAGGATCCGCTGGAGTTCCGCTACAACGACCGGCCCGCCGCGTTCATCGACGTCTACCGCGTCGGCGAGCAGAGCGCCATCGAGGTGGCACGCGTGGTGCGGGATTACATCGCCGATCCGCCGGCCTGGCTGCCGCCCGGCATCGAGCTCGACTACTGGCGCGACCAGTCGCGCGTCGTGCAGGCGCGCTTGAACACGCTGGTGAAAAGCGCCGTGCAAGGCGGCATCCTGATTCTCGTCCTGCTGACGCTGTTCCTGCGTCCCGCGGTCGCGTTCTGGGTCGTGGTGGGGATCCCGGTGGCGTTCATGGGCGGCATCGCCCTGATGCCGGTGTTCGGCGTAACGATCAACCTGATCAGCCTGTTCGCGTTCATTCTCGTGCTGGGCATCGTTGTGGACGACGCGATTGTCACCGGCGAGAACATCTTCTCGCGGCTGCAGAAAGGCGAGGATCCGCTGCAGGCCTCGATCAAGGGCACGCAGGAGATCGCCGTGCCGGTGACCTTCGGCATCCTGACGACGGTGGTCGCCTTCATGCCGCTGCTCATGATCGAGGGCATCCGCGGCCAGATCTTCGCGCAGATTCCGCTGATCGTGATTCCGGTATTGCTGTTCTCGCTGGTCGAGTCGAAGCTGATCCTGCCTGCTCACCTGAAGCACGTCCGGTTGCGAAATGCCGCCAGCGACGGTCCGTTGAGCAGGCTGCAGGCGCGCATCCAGCGCGGTCTCGAGCGCGGCACGCAGGCGATCTATGCCCCGGCGCTGCGTTTCTCGCTGCGCAACCGCTACCTGGCGGGTGCGCTGTTCGGCGCGGTCGCTATCATCCTGTTCAGCATCGCGATCGGCGGGCACCTGCGCTTCATCTTCTTCCCCCGCATCCAGGCCGAGACGGCCTCGGCCACCCTGACCATGCCGCCGGGGACACCCTTCGAGGCCACCGCGGACGGCATCCGGCGCATCAACCTGGAAGCGGAGAACCTGCGTGAGCGCTACCGGGACCCGGAGACGGGCGAGAGCGTCATCAAGGGCATCCTGGCCTCGGTGGGTTCCGCCGGCGGCGGCGCGGCGCCGCGCACCGATGTCGGGCGGGTCGTGTTCGAGATCGTCCCCCCGGAGGAGCGCACGCTCGAGGTCACGAGCGCCGACCTGGTGCGCGAATGGCGCCAGGCGATCGGCTCGATTCCGGGCGCAAAGGAGCTGAGTTTCCGGGCCGAGATCGGCGGCGGCGGCGCGCCGCTCGACGTGCAGATCACGGGGCCGGACTTCGTGCCGCTGCGGGCCCTCGCGGCCGAGGTGCGGGCGCGCCTGGAAACCTATCCCGGCGTGTTCGACATCACGGACAGCTTCCAGGACGGCAAGCAGGAGATCAAGCTGCGCATCCGTCCCGAGGCCGAACTGCTCGGCATCACGCTGGAGAACCTGGCCCGCCAGGTCAGGCACGCATTCTTCGGCTTCGAGGTCCAGCGCGTGCAGCGCGGCCGCGAGGAGGTGCGGGTCTATGTCCGTTACCCGGAGACTGAGCGTCGCTCGCTGGATAACCTGGACACGATGCGCATCCGCACCCCAGCAGGCCTGGAGGTGCCGTTTGCCGATGTGGCGAGCGCCGAGTTCGGGCGCGGCTTCGCCCAGATCCGCCGGGTGGACCGCAACCGGACCATCAACGTGACGGCCGACGTGAACAAGGAGACCGCGGACATCGAGGCCATCAAGCGCGACATCTCGGCCTTCCTGTCCGAAGCCGTGCGCGGCTATGCGGGTGTCAGCTTCACGCTCGAGGGCGAGGCACGCGAGCAGCGCGAATCCTTCGGCAGCCTCGGCTACGGCCTGATGTTCGTGCTGTTCGTGATCTACGCCTTGCTGGCCATCCCGTTCCGGTCCTACCTGCAGCCCCTGATCGTCATGAGCGTGATCCCGTTCGGCGCAGCCGGCGCCATGCTCGGGCACATGATCATGGGCATGAGCCTGACGATCATGAGCCTCATGGGCATGCTCGCGCTCACCGGCGTGGTCGTGAACGACAGCCTCGTGCTGGTGGACTACATCAACAAGCGGCGCGCCGAGGGCATGCCGCTGATGGAGGCGGTCGGCACAGCCGGGATCGCGCGCCTGCGCCCCGTGCTGCTGACCTCGCTGACCACCTTCGCGGGCCTGACGCCGCTGATTTTCGAGAAATCCACCCAGGCGCAGTTCCTGATCCCGATGGCCGTTTCGCTGGGCTTCGGCATCCTGTTCGCGACCTTCATCACCCTCCTGCTGGTGCCGCTGAATTACCTCGTGCTGGAGGACCTGCGGCGGATCGCCGGCAGGTTATGGGGTCGAGCCGGCGGGGCGCGGGCGGCCCCGGCGGTCACTGACGCAATTTAGGGCCTGTTCATGCTGGGCGGTGGCAGCGCCTGTGGCGACTGCCATGACGCGGCGCAAGAAATAATTCAGCCGGTTTTGCGGCACAATATCGCCCTGGCGAAGTCGATCACCGGGGCCGGGACATGATCAAGAGCGCGTACAGCTACGAGGAACTGCTGCAGGCGGGCAGGGGCGAGCTGTTCGGGCCCGCCAGCGGCCGGGCGCCGCTGCCGCCGATGCTGATGATGGACCGCATCACCCGCATCACGGCAGACGGCGGCGCGCACGGGCTCGGCGAGATCGTGGCGGAACTCGACATCCGCCCGGACCTGTGGTTTTTCAAGTGCCACTTCGAGTCCGACCCGGTCATGCCCGGCTGCCTCGGGCTCGATGCCATGTGGCAGCTGATCGGCTTCTTCCTGTGCTGGAGCGGCGGGATGGGGCGGGGTCGCGCGCTCGGCTGTGGCGAGGTGAAATTCACGGGCCAGGTGCTGCCGACCGCGAAGCTGGTCACCTATCGCATCGACATGAAGCGCGTGCTGCTGCGCCGGCTCTATATGGGGATCGCCGACGCCACCATGAGCGTGGATGGCCGCGATATCTACAGCGCGACCGACCTGAAGGTCGGCCTGTTCACTTCGACTGACTCTTTCTGAGGGAGGCTCCATGCGTCGCGTCGTCGTCACCGGCTTCGGAATCGTCTCGAGCATTGGCAACCACGCCCGGGAGGTGCTCGCTTCCCTGCGCGAGGGCCGCTCCGGCATCCGCTTCTGCGAGGAGTACCGGGAGCTCGGCTTCCGCAGCCATGTCCACGGCCCGGTGGAAATCCCCCTTGCGGACCTGATCGACCGGAAGCTGAAGCGCTTCATGAGCGATGCCGCCGGGTACAACTACATCGCCATGCGTGAAGCTATCGAGATGGCCGGCATCGAGGAGAGCGATATCAGCAATCCGCGCACCGGCCTGATCGCCGGCTCGGGCGGTGCGTCCACGGAGAACGTGTTCTGGACCGGCGACACGGTGCGCCAGAAAGGCGCACGCAAGGTCGGGCCCTACATGGTCACGCGCTGCATGTCGTCGGCGATTCCCGCCATTCTCGCGACGGCCTTCAAGATCAAGGGCGTGAGCTACACGATCAGCTCGGCCTGCGCGACCAGCGCGCACTGTATCGGCAACGGCGCGGAACTGATCCAGCTGGGCAAGCAGGACGTCGTGTTCGCCGGCGGGGCCGAGGAGCTGCACTGGGGCACCTCCGTGATGTTCGACGGCATGGGTGCGCTGTCCTCGAAGTACAACGACACGCCGGAGAAAGCCTCCCGCACCTACGACGCGGATCGCGACGGCTTCGTCATCTCCGGCGGCGGCGGGATCGTGATCCTCGAGGAGCTCGAACACGCCAGGGCCCGCGGCGCGAACATCATCTGCGAGCTCGTTGGCTACGGCGCCACCTCGGACGGCGCCGACATGGTGCAGCCGTCTGGCGAGGGTGCGGTGCGCTGCATGCGCATGGCGCTGGACGGCCTCGAGGGCCCGGTGGACTACCTCAATACGCACGGCACCAGCACGCCGGTCGGCGATATCAAGGAACTGAAGGCGATCCGCGAGGTGTTCGGCGCCCAGGCGCCGCCCATTGCCTCGACGAAGTCACTGGCGGGTCATGCCCTCGGGGCGGCCGGCGTGAACGAGGCCATCCACGCAATCCTCATGATGCAGAACGACTTCATCGCAGCTTCGGCCAACATCGAGCGGCTCGATCCGGCGGCCGAGGGACTGGATATCGTGCGCGAGCGGCGCGACGGCGTCCGCCTGGACACGGTCATGTCGAACAGCTTCGGTTTCGGCGGCACGAACGCGACGCTGGTGTTCCGTCGCTTGTAATCACTCGGTCGTCGCCAGCAGGACCGGCAACAGAGTCAGGTTTGCAAGCAGTGCAGCGGTCATTGCGAGGCCGGTAAGCAGCCCGAAATAGATCGTCGGGATGAAGGCTGAAAGCGCCAGCACCGAGAAGCCAAGCACGATCGTCACGCTGGTGTAGTACAGCGCCTGACCGATAGTCCGATGGCAGCGGGCCACCGCGGCCCACGCATCGTCATCCACAGCGAGCTCCTCACGGTAGCGATGGACGTAATGGATGGTGTTGTCGACGCCGATGCCAATGGTGATTGCTGCGATCGTCACGGTCATCAGGTCGAGCGGAATGCTCGCCCAGCCCATCAGTCCCAGCACCATGGCCGCCGACAGCAGGTTGGGCAGGATGCCGAGCGCCGAGAAGCGCCAGGAGCGGAACAACACCAAAAACATCAACATGATGGCCCCGAAAACGACGCCAAGGGTCAGGATCTGCGAGCGAAACAGGCCCTGCAACATGTTGTTGTAGAGCACCATCATGCCGGAAAGATGGACCTGCTCCGCCCCGTAACCCATTTCCTCGGCGATATGGTGTTGAATTTCCTGCAGCATTTCGTTCCGGCGGAGGTCGGGCGCCGACTCGTACACCCGGATGCTGAAGCGCACCTGCTGGCCGTCCTCGGACAGGTAGGGTTCAAACAGTGCGGACTTCACCGCCTCCGGCAGGCGCCGGTGGAATACCGACAGATAGAAGTCCTCGGTGAGCACGCGCGGCTCGAGCGCCCCGAACATGTCCATCGCTGTCGCGACAGAAAGCACCTTGCCGGTGCCCGGGAGGGAGTCCAGGTACTCGTGCACCTGCCGCACCTCGTGCAGGCGCCGGCTGTTCAGCCAGTAACTGGTGCTCGCGATACCGGCGCCCGACGCCGTTTCGTCAAACTCATCGAGCGCCTCGAAATCGTCGTCGAAATAGTCCTCATCCTCAGCCCCGGTCGGTGGTGCATCGATCAGCACGTCCAGCGGAGTCGTACCGCCGAGCTGCTCGTCGATTAGCCGCATTCCCTGGTAGATTTCGGTCGACTTCTTGAAGTAGTCGATAAAGCGGTTCTCGATGGACAGCTGGAGGGTGCCGGAGACCCCTGCCACTGCCAGCAGCGCGGCGACCAGCAACGTTGTGCGCGGCCGCGCGGTGATGCCCCGGGCAAGGGCGCCGGTGATCGCCCCGGTGATGTTGCTCAACGCCGCCGGATGGCCCGCCTTGAGCAGCAGGAGCGCGGCCGGGAACACCGTGAAGGACAGCAGGAAGGCGATGCCCAGGCCGATGACCATCATCCAGCCGAAATCGATCACCGGCCGGATTCCGCTGACCAGCAGCGAGCCGAACGCAACCATGGTCGTGAGTACCGTGTACAGGCAGGGTCTGAACTTGCTGAGCACCGTGTCCCGCACCAGCGTCGCCGCGCCCAGCTCCGGATGCAGCTGGTGCAGCTCTCGATACCGCACGATCAGGTGGACCAGCAAAGCCAGGTTGAGGATCAGCAGCAGCGAGATGAAGTTGGACGATACGACTGTCACCGGCCAGCCCAGCAGGCCGAGCAGCCCGATCATGGCCACGACCGTCGCCACACAGGTGACGACCGGCAGCACTACCCAGTACCAACGGCGAAAGGCCAGGAACAGGATCAGCATGATGAACGCGCCGACGGCGGCACCAAAGTTCACCAGGTCGGCGCGGATGAACGCGATCGAGTCGACCGCGATCATCGGCACGCCGCCCAGATGGATCTTGGCCTCGTCGCGAAAGCGTTCGAGCGTCTCGCGCACCTCTGCGATGGCGACGGCCTCGCGGTCGCGGACAATGGCCGCGCGCTTCGCAATCCGGCGGTCGAGCTTCGCCATCCGCGCCTGCTCTTCGGCGTCGAGTCCCTCGGCCTGGTCCTTGATGCGCAGCTGGTCGCGCTCCCGCTGCAGCGAGCGGTATTCGTCGTCCTGCTGGAGCGCCACCCGGATGCCGCTGGTGCTGCCGTCCGGGCTGACCAGCAGGTTGCGATAGAGGCCACTGTCGATGGCGCGCCTGCAGTCCTCGGCGCGGTCCGGACCGTTGCAGGTCAGCTCCTCGGGATCCGTGGGCAGCTCGGTGAGGCTGACGTCGAGGCCGTCCAGCAAGGGCACGTCGAGCAGCGTGGTGACTTCCTCGACCTGCTCGACGGATTGCAGGGCGTCGCGGAGTTCTTCCAGGCGCTCCAGCGCCCGGTCCGTGAACAGGCCGTCGTGCGGCGTGTACGTGACGACGAGGAAGTCGTCCGACTCGTAGCGGGCACGGACGGCGCGATAGAAGCGCACGGCCTCGTCGTGCTCCATGACCAGGGTTTCGGATGAGGCATCGAGCTGGAAGCGCGGCGCAAACACGCTGAGCGAGGCGACCAGCAACGCACCGGCAACCAGCGTGACGACCGGGTAACGCAGCACCGAGCCATCGTAGGCCGCGACCAGGAAGCGCTCGAGGCGCTTGATGAGGCTCATCCTGATTCCCTGTGGTTGGCCGTGTAGCTAGTCGCCGCGAGGCGTGTCCGCCAGGCCTTCAATGGCCGCGCGCAGCTCGATGAGCTTTTCCCTGATGATGGCGGCATTATCGGGGCCGATGCGGATCAGTGTCTTCTGACCGGACGAGAGCGCCTCGAGTTCCGGATCCGCGTACTTGTACACCACATGCGGACGCACCACGCGGATCGGATCCTCGACGACTGGCGTGGCCAGCAGGTGATCGATGATCTCGAGCGCCCGGTTGTGGAATTGCCGCCCGGGGTAGCCAAGCTCCTCGTACGCCTCCTGCAGCAGCGGATAGTGGCGCTGGTAGGCCGCCGCAAGCTGGGCCGCGTCCATCGCCGCCACGAGCTGCACCAGCGGCGCGTAGCGCTCGTAGTTGGCGGGTGCGATGTAGCGCTCGTCCTCTGGCCCCTCGACGAGGAAGGGCCCCGACTGGTGCGGGACGACACGCGTCTTCATCCAGATCGTGTCGCCGCTCAGGTTGTCGACGGTCGTGACCAGCTTGCGTACCAGCCCGTCCGTGACCAGGTGGCGTTCCACCAGGTCGTCGCTCGTCGCCGCTGCCAGCGCGGCGCGCACATCGGCATCGCTCTCATCGAGCGCCGGCAGGGGCGGCAGAGGCTCGGCGGGCTTCTCGGCGACGAACGCCGGCGCCGGTTCGGGGTCGGGCTCGGGCGCAGGCGCCGTGGCCACCGGGGCCTCGGGCAGCACCAAGGGCACTGAGGGTTCTTCAGCGGGCCGCGGATAGAAGATCGCCGCCAGGCCGATGACAAGCACCGCGATAATGATCCACAAGATTCGTTTGTCCATGTCGCTGGCTCCGGTCAGGGCCGTGGGCGTATGGCATAGTTTAGCCGTGCACCGGCCCCCATTGCGCATGGGAGCCGGCTACCTGCGGTGATGCACAGGAAATCGAAGGAGTGGATCGTCATGAAACGTCTGGCTGCGGTATGGGTCCCAATGATCGTGGGCCTGGTGCTTGGCGGGTGCGCGACGACGATGGAACTGGAGAGCAGCCGCTGGCGGCTGACAGAGGTGGACGGCACGCCGGCGATCTCGACTTCGGATGAGCGTGCGGCCCACATCGTCTTTGAAAGCAGCCCGACACCGCGCGTATCGGGCTCGACGGGCTGCAATCGTTTCGTCGGCAGCTACGAATCCGGCGGGTCCAGGCTGACGTTCGGTGCCATCGCGAGCACCAGGATGGCATGTCCCGACGCCATGGCGCAGGAACGCGCCTTCGAACAAGCCCTGCAGGACGTGCGGCGCTGGCGTGCGGAAGACGGAGAACTCGAGCTGCTGGATGAGCAGGACACGGTGCGCCTGCGCTTCGCGGCCATGCAGCAGGAATGACGTGCCCGAAGGGCACAAGGGATAGGCTATGAGGAAGTTTTCTTTATCTGCAGGCTTGGCGGGTGTGGCGCTGGTCTCCCTGGTGCTTGCGGCGGGCGGCTGCGCGTCACCGCCCCGCTTGCACGTAGACACGGCCGGCGAACCCTTGGCCTGCACGAGTTTCGGGTGGCTCGAGCAGGGCCAGTGGGCGTCGATCACCGAGCAGCGGCTCCGTGCCGAGGTGATGCAGGTATTGGCCGCGAAGGGCTACGCCACGGACGAGGAGGCGCCGGACTGCCGGGTCTCGGGCGTCATTTTCAGCGGTGCGCGGCCCGGCTCGCCGGTCAGGGTCGGCCTCGGCGCCGGCAGGTGGGGCGGCAACACGGGCGGCAGCGTGGGTGTCAGCATGCCGGTGGGCGGCGGCTCCCGCACCGTGGGTAACCTGGCGATCGACGTCATCGACGTCGCGCGCGCCGCGGAAGTCTGGCGGGGCACCCTGGAGAACGCGTTCCCCACGGCCGAGCCGAGGGCGGAGCAGATCAGCGGGGCCGTGGCGCAGGTGCTCGCAGAGTTCCCGCGCCGCTGAACTGACGGACATGACCATGCTGTGCCGGGGGGCCTGAGAATGCGTCCGCACTTCCCGATCATCTATGTGCGCGGCTACGCGATGCGCCCTGCGGATATTGCCGACACGGTCGCGACCCCGTACATGGGCTTCAACCTCGGCGCGACCAAGGCCCGCCAGGACTGGCGCGGCACCGTGGTCCGCCACGTGTTCGAATCGCCCTTGATCCGCCTGATGAAGGACTACGGCTACCAGGACGTCTACCAGGACGGCAGCGAGATCACCGGCAACATCCCCGCGAAGAGCGTCGTCATCTACCGCTACTACGAGCCCGCGGACCAGGACCTCGGCACCGGCAAGCCGCTGTCCATCGTGGAGGCGGCGCAGGGCCTCAAGCGGTTGATCCACCAGCTGCGCGACCAGGTCTGCGGCAACGATGCCGGACGCCGTGCCGGGTTCCGCGTGCATCTCGTGGCCCATTCCATGGGCGGCCTCGTCTGCCGCGCCTTCCTGCAGAACGACGCCATCAGCACCGACGTCGACCGCGCCCTCGTGGACAAGGTGTTCACCTACGCCACGCCCCACAACGGCATCGAGCTGGGCGGGATCAACGTCCCTTCCGTGCTCGGGCTCTGGGACATGAACAACTTCAATCGCAAGCGCATGACCGAGTACCTCGGCCTGCCGCCGGGCAGCGAGCGGGTGGACACGCTCAACGGGCGCTTCCCGCCGGAGCGATTCTTCTGTCTCGTCGGCACCAACCACCGCGATTACGGGCTCGCGCGCATCGCGGCGGGGGAATTGAGCGACGGCCTCGTGCGCATCGAGAACGCGACCGTGCGCGGCGCCCCGCGGGCCTTCGTGTATCGCAGCCACAGCGGCCCCTACGGGATCGTCAACTCGGAGGAGGGCTACCAGAACCTGGTGCGGTTCCTGTTCGGCGACGTCTGCATGACGGGCGTGCTCGAGCCGAGCCGGCTGCCCTTGCCGCCGAGCATCCGGCGGGCCTTCGAGCAGGGACACCGGGTGCGCGCCTCCTACTATTTCGAGGCCACCGTGGCCCCGCGCGGCGCGTCCATGTTCAAGCTCAGCGAGCGGCGCATCGAAACGCGCTCCGCGATCCTGCGCAGGTTCGACGAGCTGCTGGGCCCCGCGGGCGCGCCGCTCGACGCCCCACGCTCGCCGGTGCTGTTCACGACGTTTCTCGACACGGCGAAGATCACGGCCGGGCGCACCCTGGTGTTCAGCGTGGACCTCGCCGTCTCGACCACCGGCTACACCGTCGACGGCGCCTCGGTCACGCGCCGGCACATCCCGGGCGAGCACCTGTTCCGCAACACCGTCACGCTGCGCGCCACGCGGGCGGACGGCGGCTGGAACATGCGCTACGTGATGGCCGACGACCAGTGGGGCGAGTCGCGCGGCATGGAGGCCGAGCGCGACGGCGAGGACTGGCTGATTCCCCTGCAGTCGTCGAAGGGGTTCGAGGGTCACCTGCGCCTCACGCCGCGCTTGCGCGTGTAAGCGGGATCACGCGGATCGCCCGGACCATGGAGATCAGCCACAAGACCGTGGAGCAGCACTGCGAACACCTGATGCAGAAGCTCGATATCCACGACCGGGTCGAGCTGGCGAGGTTCGCCATCCGGGAAGGCCTGCTCGAGCCCTGAGCCGGCGCGCTCGGTTCAGCCCGTATTCTGCAGCCCGTGCGCGATGCCGTTGATGGACAGCAGCAGGGCGCGGAACAGTCCTTCGTCCTCGCGGCCGCCTTCGCGCCAGCGCCCGAGCAGGTCGATCTGCAGCAGGCTCATCGGGTCCACGTAGGGGCTGCGCAGCCGGATGGTGCGGCTCAGCGTCGCGTCGGACTCGAGCAACTCGCTCGCCCCCTTGAGTCTGAGCACGACATCCACGGTGCGGCGGAATTCGTCCTGGATGAGCTCGTGGTAATGGCGCAGCGGCGCATCGGCCAGCTCGGCGTAGCGCCGCGCCATGGGCATGTCGCACTTCGCCAGCACCATCTCCAGGTCTTCGAGCATGGCGCGCATGAACAACCACTGGCCGAACATCTCGCGCAGCGGCGCCTCGCCGTGGCGCCGGACCGCCGCCTCGAGCCCCGTGCCCACGCCATACCAGCCGGGCAGGATGGCGCGCGTCTGGGTCCAGGCGAACACCCAGGGGATGGCGCGCAGGTCTCGGATGCCCTGCATCGCGCGCCGCGAGGCGGGACGCGAGCCGATGTTCATGCGCTCGATGACATCGATCGGCGTCGCCTGGCGGAAGTAGGGGTAGAAGTTCTCGTCCTCGTGCACGAGCGCGCGGTAGGTGCTGCGGCTGTCGGCGGCGATCCCGGTCATGATCTCGCGCCACAGCGCCGGCGGGGGTTTGCCGCCGTCCCTGAGCGTGGCCTCCGCGATCGAGCTGGCCGCCTGCTCGAGGGTGCGGATCGCGATGCCGCGCAGCCCGTACTTGGCGTTGATGATCTCGCCCTGTTCGGTGACGCGCAGCCGGCCGCGCACCGCGCCGCGCGGCGCGGCCAGGGCCGCCGTGTGCGTGCGCCCGCCGCCGCGGCTGATGGTGCCGCCGCGGCCGTGGAACAGCGTCAGGTCCAGGTCGCGCGCCTCGGCGACGGCGACGAGCTGCTCTTCGGCGAGATGCAGCGCCCAGCGGGCGGCCGCGATGCCGGAGTCCTTGCTCGAGTCGGAATACCCGATCATCACGACCTGCCGGCGTGTGCGGGTCTCGAGGTGGTCCCTGTAGACCCGGTCGTCGAGCAGTTCGGCGACGATTTCCGGGCCGCGCTCGAGATCGTCCACGGTCTCGAGCAGCGGCGCGATATCCAGCGGCACGACACCGCCGGCATCGGCCAGGCCGGCCCAGCGCGCCAGCAGCAACACCGACAACACGTCGTCCGCGCCCTGGGCCATCGAGATGATGTACGGGCCGATCGCGCGCGGGCCGTAGGTCGCGAGGGCCTCGCCGATGGCGCGGAAGACCTCGAGCGTCTTCTCGGCCTCCGCATCGTCGACCAGCGGGCACTGCGCGCCCTCGTCAAGCAGCTGCTGCAACCGCGCGGTGCGCTCGGCCCGCGGCCGCGTCATCCAGTCCTCGTCGCCGAGGCAATGCGCGATGCAGCGCCGGTGCATCTCGGAGTCCTGCCGCAGGTCCAGGGTCGCGAGATGGAAGCGGAAAGTCTCGGCGCGCCACAGCATCCGGTTGACCGCGAACAGGCCGGCGTTGTGGCCCTTGTTGGCCTCCAGGCTGTCCGCGATGAGGCGCAGGTCGGCGATGAATTCCTCCGCGTTCGGATAGCCGTTCTCGCCACCCGCGCCGGTCACCTCGAGGCGGCGCGCCAGCTGCGCGCAGAACAGCCGGTAGGGCATGTCGCGGTGCCGCGGCGGGATCCTTTCCAGCGCCTCGGGGAATGCGGCCGCATAGGCGTCGATCTGCGCCAGCAGCGCGGGCGAAAAGCCGATCCTGCTGGGCGACTGCGAGAGTTCCCGCGCGACCTTGCGCAGTTCCGCCCGGTAGAGTCCCAGCGCGGTCCGGCGATGCAGGACAAAGGTCTCGCGGATCGTGTCCGGGCCGACATTGGGGTTGCCGTCCATGTCGCCGCCGACCCAGCTGCCGAAGCGGAAAATGATGCCCGGGCGCGGCCGCTCCGCGTCGTGGCCCCAGACATCCGCGATCGCCTGCTCGAGGTGCTCGTAGACCACCGGGATGACCCGGTAGAGGCTCTCCGCGAGGAAGAACAGCACGTGCTCGCGCTCGTCCGTCACCGTGATGCGCGTGTTCGGGTGTTCCTCCGTCTGCCAGCTCGACGTCACCTGGGCGCGGATGTTCGCCAGCAGGGTCGCCTGCTCTTGCGGCGTCAGCGAGCTGTCCGTGCGCTCCACCAGGCGGCGCGCGATCTGCTGCTGCTTGAGCAGCACGGTGCGCCGGGTAGGCTCGGTCGGATGGGCGGTGAACACCGGCTCGATCAGCAGGCCGTCGAGGAACGCCTTGGCCTCGGCCGGGTCGGGATGGCGTTCGGCGAGCAGGCGCATCGCCGCCTCCAGGCTGTCGGAGCGGAGCTGGCGTTGATCGCGCAGCCATTCTCGCCGGCGCCGGATGCGGTGCACCTTCTCGGCGATATTGACGACCTGGAAGTAGGTCGAGAAGCCGCGGATGACGTCGGTGGACGCCTCCGGGCCCAGGGAATCGACCAGCGCGCGCAGGTCGCCGCGCTCGCCCGTCTCGCGCTCCAGGATCGCCGCACGGCGGATCTGCTCGACCGCCTCGAACACCGCCGCGCCGCACTGCTCGGCGATGACCTCGCCGACGATCGCGCCGAGCTCGCGCACGTCATCGCGCAGCGCGGCATCCTTGGGCTCGAAGCGAACCGGTTCGCGGGGCGTCTCGGCCATGTCGCTCAGACCAGCATCTGGCGGGCGGCGTCGACGAATTTCGCGATGTCCGGGTTGGGGTTCCAGCGCCTGGGCACGTCCATGCCGCGCTGCACCGCCGGGCGCTTGCCGATGTCTCCCAGCCAGCGCTGCAGGTGCTCGAGGCCGTCCACGGACACGCCGGACCAGTCGTGCGAGATGATCCACGGCCAGGTCGCCATGTCCGCGATGGAATACTCGCCGGCGAGATACTCGTGCCCCGCCAGGCGGCGGTCGTAGACCTCGTACAGGCGGCGCACCTCGCGCTGGTAACGCTCGATCGCGAACGGGATCTTGTCCTCGGCGTAGCGATAGAACACGTTGGCCTGGCCCTGCATCGGGCCGACCCCGCCGACCTGGAAGAACAGCCATTGCAGGACCACGGACCGGGGTTTTGGCTCGACGGGCAGGAACTGGCCGCATTTCTCGGCCAGCCAGGCGAGGATCGCGCCGGACTCGAACACCGCGAAGTCGCCGGCATCGCGGTCGACGATGGCGGGGATGCGCCCGTTGGGATTGATCGCCAGGAACTCCGGGGTCTTCTGCTCGCCCGCCGCGAGGTCGACGGCGTGCACCTCGTAGGGGAGCGCCATCTCCTCGAGCGCGATCGAGACTTTCCGGCCGTTGGGGGTCGGGGCCGTGTAGAGCTCAATCATGTCGAGCTTCGCTCGGGCAGAGGCGCAGAGAAGCAGAGCGGGGGAGAAGATATCGGGACCCGGGCGTGAGAATGATCCCCGGTCGCCGGGGTTTTCGGCGCGCCACGTTGCAAGGCCCGCCCCGTCGCTTGCTCGTCAAAACCAGGAATCATTTTTCACCCCTTTTCCCCCTCTGCATCTCTGCGTCTCTGCGCGAAAATCTTCTTGTCGACTGTCAGTCCCGGAAGTTTGTGAACTGCAGCGGCAATCCGAGCTCGGCCTTCTTGAGCAGCGCGATCGCTTCCTGCAGGTCGTCGCGTTTCTTGCCGGTGACCCGCACCTGGTCGCCCTGCACCTGGGACTGCACCTTCAGCTTTGCTTCCTTGACCAGCTTGACGATCTTGCGCGCCAGGTCGGAATCGATGCCATGCGTCAGGATGACTTTCTGGCGCGCCTTGTTGAGCGCGATTTCCGGCTCCTCGGGCTTCATGCAGGCGACGTCGATGCTGCGCTTCGCGAGCTTCTGCGTCAGGATGTCGATCATTTGCTTGAGCTGGAAATCCGCCTCGGCCTCGAGGCTGACGACGAATTCGGCCAGCTCGAATTTCGCGCCGGAGCCCTTGAAATCGAAGCGGGTATCGACCTCGCGGTTGGCCTGGTCGACGGCATTGGCCACCTCGTGGCCGTCCAGTTCGGAGACTACATCGAAAGATGGCATGGCTGTTTCGGCTCACCCTTCCGGGGTGAGCCGCTCCTTGTGCTTGCGGGTGAGGGTGAGGAAGCGTGGCGTGGGACCCGCGTCCTCGAACACGGGGTCGCCGAAGTCGTCCTCGCTAGCGATCTTCGTGCCGGGCTGGTAGGGCATGGCCGCCTCGAGTTCGGCGAGGGCCGCCGCCAGCAGGTCCCGCAGGATGTCCTCCTCCGGGACACCGGGATACATGTCCGCCAGGGCATGGACCCGGGCGGCTTCCTCGACCGGCAGGTGGATGGCATAGGTCTCGGCCGTCATCTGCGGGCGCCGGGTCCCTTCCCAGTGTTTCAGCAAGTCCCTGATTTTCACGCGTGCCTCCTGTTGCATACCCGAATCATGGTGCGCCGCGCGCGGCGCTGCAAGGCGCCTGCCCGCGTTTCGGCCGGCAATCGCCGCTTTCGCCCCCTTAACGGCACATGCCCGGCGGGGGAAACTGGAGCCCGATCGACGGACGAGGATGGGAGGCCAGGGATGGTGGGCCGCGACGAGCTTCGGGCGCTGGCGATAGGGACGCCGCCGGCGCCCGCCCGGGTGGTGACGCTTGATCTGGCGTGCGCCGATGACGCGCTGGAGGCGCCGGCGGCCGCATTGGCCGAGGCCCGCGAAGCAAGCTGCCGGGCGACCCTGCGCATGAGCGGCTGTGCCGGCGCGGACGCCGCCGCGGCGCTCCTTGATGCGCTCGCCGTTCAGCTGGGGCGGGAGGGGCACAGGCTGGCGCCGGAAGCCCTGGCGCTGTCCGGCGCGGTGCCGGATCCGGCGGCCCTGGCACTCGGTGCGGTCGGCGCCTGCAACGGCACGCCGTCGATCTTCGTGCTGTTGCCACAGATGGCGCTGGAGGCGATCCAGCGAGGCCGCATGCTGCCGCTGGGTGACGGTAGTGAGACGGATGCACGCCGCTGGTGGTGTGGGCTGCTGGCGCTTGCCGCGACCGCGCCGTCGGTGAGTCTCGTGCCCGAAGCGCCCGGGCCGGGCGTCTCGCTGCTCGCGCCGGGGCAACGCTGGCTCGGGCCGTCGCCCGGCCTCGGTGAGCTGATTCCCGCCGCGCCCTGCCGGTTGACGCTGGAGCTGGACTTCGGTGCGCTCATCTCGGCCAGTAGGGATCACCCGATGACGCTCGGACACCTTGCCGGACGGATCGTAACGGCCGCGGACGAGTTGCTCGGCCAGTTGCTGGGGCCGGGCGGCCCGCGGCGACTTGCGCTGCACGTCGGCGGCATCGCGCGCGCGGCCATCGCGCGCGGCCACGATCCGCGCAGCCTCGGGGCGCTCGACTGGGTCAAGAGCCGCCTCGGTGCATTCCGCGATGGCGCACGCGCCGCGTCGGTCAGCCTGGCCCGCAGTCGTGGCGCCGGGGGCGGGCTGCAGCCGTTTCCCCTGCCCGGCGCGCTCGAGGTGGCGGATGCGGACCCGCTCGATCGCGCGGTGCTGGTGCATGGCGCGCGGCATTCCCACCTGGTGTGCCTCTCCCCATGGAGCCTGGCGCCGCCGGAATTCGGTCGCGACTGCCTCGGCCTCCTGTCGGCGCTGGCCTGCGCCGACAGCGTCGCCTGGCGCAGGCCGGCGGGCGAATGCCCCGCTGCCCTGTACAGCGAGGCGCTGCGATTCGCGTGGGCCGCGACCACGCGTAACTAGCTCCGCGGGGTCCCCGCGTGGTAAAGGTTGCCCCCCCACTGCCATCCCCGGGCCTGATGGACACGATCGCGACGCTCGCGCTGCCGGACACTCATGGCCTCGCCGTCATCGGGCTGGCGCTGTTCGCGCTGGTGGCCTTGACGCGCCCGTCCGTGCCGCAGGAGTCCACCTGCCTGATGGTGCTGATGCTCCTGGTGCTGGGCTTCGAGATATTCCCCTACGAGGGCCCGGCCGGGGTGGTGAAGACGGGCGGGTTCCTCTCCACCTTCGGCAACGCGGCGCTGATCACCATCGCGGCGCTGCTGGTGGTCGGGCGCGCGCTGGAGGTGACCGGGGCGCTGCAACCGCTGATCCGGCTGCTGCTCAAGGTCTGGACGGGCCCGAGGTCATTGGCGCTGGTCGTTACGCTGCTGGTCTGCGCATTCGTTTCCGCGTTCCTCTCGAACACGCTCGTCGTCCTGGCCCTGCTCCCCGTGCTGGTCGGCGCCTCGAGCCGCCGCCGCTTCCCGGCCACGCGCGTGCTGATGCCGGTCGGCTTCGCTGCCCTGCTCGGCGGCATGATGACGACGATCGGCACCTCGACGAACCTGCTGGTAGTGAACGAGGCTGAGGCGCTCGGCCTGCCCGTCTTCGGCATGTTTCATTTCATCGTTCCGGCCGCGGCGGGTGTCACCGTCGGGCTGCTGTTTCTCTGGCTGGTGGCGCCGCGCATGCTGCCGGAGCGCGACGCGCCGATTCGCCAGGCGGCGCCGCGCATCTTCAAGGCGATGTTTTTCATTGGCGAGGACAGCTGGGCGGTCGACCGGACGCTGGCCGAGCTGCGCGAGCGCACCGGGCGACGGATGAATGTCTCCCGCGTGCAGCGCGGCGATGGCCTGCAGGTGGCGAAGCTGCCCGCAATGCGGCTGCAGGCCGGGGACCGCCTGCTGGTCGCGGACACGCGCGAGCACCTCAAGGAGTTCGAGCGGCTCCTCGGCGTGAGCATGCACAGCCAGTTTGCCGGCGAAGACGATAGCGTGGAGGACGAGGCCAGCAGCGCACAGCAGCTCGCGGAGCTGGTCGTCACGCCGGATTCACCGCTGTACGGCAAGACACTGTCGACGACCCATTTCCGGCAACGTTTTCGCATGCTCCCCCTCGCCATTCATCGCGCCACGGCCGGCGGCATGAGCGAGGTGACGGGGGACTTCGAGGATGCGGTCCTCCAGGCGGGAGACGTCGTCCTCGTGCAGGGGCACCCGGATCGCCTCAGGGAACTGCGGGCGAGCGGCAGCATGCTGGTGCTCGACGGCCGGGTCGACCTGCCGAAGACCACGCGGGCGCCGCTGGCGCTGGCCCTGACGGCGGCGGTCGTGCTGGCGGCGGCCACCGGGTGGCTGCCCATCAGCGTCAGCGCGACGGCCGGGGCGGCGCTCCTGATCGCGACCGGCTGCATCGGCTGGCGCGAGGTCGCGGGCTCGCTGTCCGCGCCGCTGGTGCTCATCATCGTCATGAGCCTGGCGCTGGTGGAGGCCAGCATCGCGACGGGAGCCGACGTGTTCGTCGCCGGGCTGTTCCTCCAGCTCCTTGATGGCCTGCCCGCCGCGGTGTCACTGTCGATGGTGCTGCTCCTGGTCGCCATCGCGGGCAGCCTGGCGCCCAATGTCGCCGTGGCGCTGCTCGCGGTGCCGGTCGCCGTCGCGATCGCGCGCGGCCTCGGCGCGCCGCTCGAGCCCTTCGTGCTCGCCGTACTGTTCGGCGCGAACCTGAGTTTCGCGACCGCGCTCGGCTCGCGCCCGAACCTCATCGTGTCGACGGCCGGCGGCTACCTCGCGCGTGATTTCCTGCGCGTCGGGATCCCGCTGACGATGCTCGTCTGGCTGGCGATCTCGGTCGCGCTGGCGCTGCGCTACGGCGTCCCCTGGGGCTTTCCGAGCGGCTGAAGCCGACCGCTCGGCATGCCCGGGGCTTGACCGGTGCCCGGGGCCGAGTAACATCCGGGTCAGCATGAATGCCGAACTACTCAGCGCGCGCGGCCACTGGTGGTGGCGCATCGGATCCCCGGAGGGGGTCCGGTCGCGCGCAGCCGGCTGAAGCGGCTCACGCCCCGAACCCATCTCCGGAGCCCGCCGGGGATGGGTTTTTCGTGACCTCCTCCCGGACGGCCAACCGCCACGAGGAGGAATGATGCACTCTCCGTTCGATATCGCCGCCGACCTGGACACCCCCGTCTCGGCCTACATGAAGCTCGCGCCGTTCCGGCCGCGCTTCCTGCTGGAGAGTGTCGAGGGGGCCGAGCGTCTCGGGCGTTATTCCTTCATCGGCTTCGGCGATGCGCTGACGGTGCGGCTCGACCGCGCAGGGCTGCATTTCGGCGGGCGTACGCGCGTCGTGGACGGCGACCTGCTGCCGGCGCTGCGTGCGGCGCTGGCCTGCGCGCCAAGGCTCGCGCCCGAGGCGGGCCTGCCATTCGACGGCGGCCTCGTCGGGATCGCGGCCTACGATATCGTGCGGCACTTCGAGCGCGTGCCGGGCGGGCGCGGTGGTTTTCCGGAGGGGCTCTGGGTCGCCCCGCAATCGCTGCTGGTGTTCGATCACCTGACGCGCCGCGCCGCGCTGCTGCATGCGGGCGACGAGATGGAGCGCCTCGCGTTGCGGCGAGAGGTGGTCCAGGCGCTCGCCGGGGGGGTGCCGTTCCGTCGTGCGGGCCGCCATGCGCCGCCCGCGGCCAGCATGAGCGAGGCCGAGTTCCTCGCGGCGGTGGCCAGGGCCAAGGGCAACATCACGGCGGGCGACGTGTTCCAGCTGGTGCTGTCGGTGCGGTTCTCCGGCCACACCGACCTGTCGCCGTTCGAGGCCTACCGCGCGTTGCGCCTGCTGAATCCGTCGCCCTACATGTACTTCCTGGAGCTGGACGGGTTGTCCGTCGCCGGCTCCTCGCCCGAGGCGCTGGTGAAGCTCGAGGGCCGCAACGCGTCGCTGCGGCCCATCGCAGGGACGCGTCCCCGCGGCGAGACGCACGAGGAAGACCTCGCGCGCGAGGTCGAGTTGCTCGCGGACCCGAAGGAGAACGCCGAGCACGTCATGCTGGTGGACCTGGCGCGCAACGACCTGGGGCGGGTAGCCGTGCCGGGCTCGATCCGGGTCGAGCCGAGCCGCGCCATCGAGCGCTACAGCCACGTCATGCACATCGTCAGCGGCGTGAACGGCGAACTGGAAGCGGGGCGGGATGCCTTCGACCTGTTCGCCGCGACCTTCCCCGCGGGCACGCTGGTGGGCGCGCCGAAAGTACGCGCCATGGAGTTGATCGACGAGTACGAGCCGGTCGGGCGCGGGCTGTACGCGGGCACGGTCGGGTATTTCGCCCGGCGCGGCGGCATGGACCAGGCGATCGCGATCCGCACGCTCGCCTTCCGCGGCGACGAGTACAGCTTCCAGGCCGGGGCCGGGATCGTCGCCGACAGCATCCCGATCAGCGAGTACCGCGAAGTGCTGGCCAAGAGCGCGATCCTGCGTCGCGCGCTCGAGATGGCGGAGGAGGGCCTGTGAACGCGCGCGTCCTGATGATCGACAACTACGATTCCTTCACCTACAACCTGGTGCAGTACCTGCGCATGCTCGGCGCCGAGGTGCTGGTCCACCGCAACGACGCGCTGACCGTCGATGAGGCGCTGGCGCTCGGGCCCACGCACGTCGTCGTCTCGCCCGGGCCGGGCACGCCGCGCGAAGCGGGCATCTCGATCGACATCATCCGGGCGTTCGCGGGCCGCGTCCCTGTGCTCGGCGTCTGTCTCGGCCACCAGGCCATCGTGGAAGCCTGGGGCGGCCACGTGCGCCCTGCCATGACCCTCATGCACGGCAAGACCTCGCGGGTGCTCCACGACGGGCGCGGGGTGTTCCGGGACCTGCCGCAGCACTTCGAGGCCGGCCGCTACCATTCGCTCGCGGTGCGTCGCGACGAGTTGCCCGCGGAGCTCGAGGCCAGCGCGTTCACCGACGACGGGGAGGTCATGGGCGTGCGCCACAAGACGCTCCCTGTGGAAGGGGTGCAGTTCCACCCCGAGAGCGTCCTCACGCCGCATGGCCTGACGATGCTCGGCACGTTTCTCTCCCCCGCCTATGCGACCGGGGAGGCCGCGCCGTGAGCCGCTTGTCTGTGACCCTGGAGCGGCTGCTGGGCGGCGCCGACCTTGCCGAGGCGGAAGCAGCAGAGTTGCTGGTCGAACTCACCCGCGAGGATCTCGAGCCGGCCCTGGCCGCCGCCTTGCTCGCGGCGCTGCGCGCCAAGGGGGAGACGGCCGCCGAGGTGCGCGGCTTCGCGACGGCGATGCGCGGCCTGGCGCGCAAGCCGCGGGTCCGGACCGCCGGGCCGCTGCTCGACATCGTCGGCACCGGCGGCGACGGCTCCGGCAGCCTGAACCTGTCCACCGGCGCCTCGCTGCTGGCCGCCGCCTGCGGCATCCCGATCGTCAAGCACGGAAACCGCAGCATCTCGAGCAAGAGCGGCAGCGCCGACATGCTCGAGGCGCTCGGCATGCGCCTTCCGCCCGACGAGGGCGCGGCCGTCGCCTGCCTGGAGGCCACCGGCTACACGTTCCTGTTCGCGCCCTATTTTCATCCGGCGATGAAGGCGCTCGCCCCGGTGCGCCGCGCGATGGGCGTGCGCACGGTGTTCAACCTGCTGGGACCGCTCACCAATCCCGCCGCGCCGCCTTATCTCCTGCTCGGGGCCTTCAGCCCGGCCGCGGCGCGCCTCATGGCCGAGGCCATGGCGGGCTTCGAGGGCCTCGAGCGCGGCTTCGTGGTGCACGGCGCGCCTGGCTGGGACGAGGCGACGCCCGTCGGGCCATTCCAGCTGTTCGACGTGCGCGGCGGCCGGGTCGTGGAGACGACGCGCGATCCGGAGGAGTGGGGCCTGCCGCGCTGCGCGGCAGAGGACCTGGCGGGCGGCGATGCCGCCTATAACGCGGCGCGCCTGCGGGACGTGTTCGCGGGCCGCGAGGCCGGGCCGCACCTGGATGCGCTGGTGCTCGGCACGGCGCTGGCGCTGGAGCTGACCGGCCTGGCCGCGGATCCCGCGACGGCCGTGGCGCGCGCGCGCGAGGCGGTGCGCGACGGTCGCGCCGCCGCCCTGTTGGCAGCGCTCGACCGGCATGCCGCGGAGGCCTCCGCGTGAACTTTCTCGCGCACATGGCGGCGCTGTCGGCGGAGCGGGTCCGGGAGGCGCGTGCGCGGCGCGGCGAGGCGGAACTGCTCGACGCCTGTCGCCTGGCGCCCGCGCCGCCGCCACTGCGCCTGGAGCGCTTCGACCTGGTGGCGGAGATCAAGCGCAGCTCGCCGGCCGAGGGCGCGCTGGAGGCGGACACCGATGTCGCGACGCGCGCTGTCGGCTACGGTGCGGCGGGGGCGGCGGCGGTGTCGGTGTTGACTGAGCCGGCGCGCTTCGGCGGCAGCCTGGCTGACCTTGGCGCGGCGGCCTGTGCCCTGTATCCGCGCGGCGTCCCTGCGATGCGCAAGGATTTCCTCGTCGCGCCCTGGCAGGTGCTCGAGGCGCGCGCCGCCGGCGCCGGCGGCGTGCTGCTGATCGTCGCGATGCTCGCCGACGCGGCGCTGGCCGAGCTGCTCGCCGCGGCGCGCGAGCAGGGCCTGTTCGTGTTGCTCGAGGCCTTCGACGAGGCCGACCTCGAGCGCGCCGCGCCGTGGCTCGGCGCCGCGCCCGGTGCGCCGCCCGTGCTGGTCGGGGTCAACAGCCGCGACCTGCGGACCCTCGCGGTCGATCCCGGTCGCCTGGCCCGGCTCGCGCCGCGCCTGCCCCCGGGCGTGCCGGCCGTGGCGGAGAGCGGCCTGCATACGGCGGCCGATGCCGCGGCCGCGGCCGCGCTGGGCTACCGGCTCGCGCTGGTGGGAACCGCGCTGATGCGCGCAGCGAACCCGGAGCAGCTCGCCGCGGCGATGATTGCGGCGGGTAGGGAGGCGGTCATGGAGGAGGCAGGATGAGCGTGTTCGTGAAAATCTGCGGGCTGACGACGCCCGAGGGCGTCGCGGCGGCCGTCAAGGCGGGCGCGAATGCCGCCGGCTTCGTGTTCTCGCCGTCGCCGCGCCAGGTGACGCCCGCGCAGGCGCGCAAGCTTGCCGCCGCGCTCCCCGCGTCCATGCGCCGGGTCGCGGTGTTCCGCCATCCCCCGCCCGGCTGGATCTCCCGGGTGCTGGACGAGTTCCCGGCGGACTGGGTGCAGAGCGACGCGGCGGACCTGCCGGGCGTCGACCTGGGCGGAGCCGAGGCGCTGCCGGTGTTTCGCTCGGGGGCCCCGTTGCCGTCGCTGCTGCCGGAGCTCGTGCTGTTCGAGGGGCCGGACAGCGGCGCCGGGCGCGTGGCCGACTGGCCGGCGGCGGCCGCGCTCGCCGAGCGCACGCGGGTCATTCTCGCGGGTGGCCTGAACCCCGCGAATCTCGCCGATGCCCTGGCCGCGGTCCGGCCCTGGGGCGTGGACGTGTCGAGCGGCGTGGAATCGTCCCCGGGCACGAAGGATCCCGCGTTGATCACGGCCTTCGTGGCCGCGGCGCGCCGGGCCGAATCGACTTGAAGGAGCACAGGTAATGAGCACGATGGCGATCGGCGTCGATGACACGCCCGGGCAGCTCGAGGCGCTGCTGGACGGGCGCCTGCCCGATGCGCGGGGTCGCTTCGGCCCGTGGGGCGGGCGGTTCGTGCCCGAGACGCTGGTGCCCGCGCTCGACCGGCTGCAGGCCGGGGTCAGCGAGCACCTCCATTCGGCAGCATTCCAGGAATGCCTTGGCGCCGAGTTGCGCGACTGGGTCGGCCGGCCGACGGCGCTGACGTTCGCGCCGCGGTTGTCGGCGGCCTGGGGCGCCGAGGTCTGGCTGAAGCGCGAGGATCTCGCCCACACCGGGGCCCACAAGATCAACAACGCGCTCGGCCAGGCGATGCTCGCCAAGATGCTCGGGGCGAAGCGCGTGGTCGCCGAGACCGGCGCCGGCCAGCACGGCGTCGCCTCCGCGGCGGCCTGCGCCCGCATCGGCTTGCCGTGCCTCGTCTACATGGGCGAGATCGACTGCGAACGGCAGGCGCTGAACGTGGACCGCATGCGGCGGCTCGGCGCGGAGGTGGTCCCGGTCACGTCCGGCGATCGCACGCTGCGGGCGGCCATCGACGAGGCGCTGCGCGACTGGGTCTCCGATCCGGAGGGGACGTATTACCTGCTCGGCTCGGTGGTCGGCCCGCATCCCTATCCCTACCTGGTGCGCGAGCTGCAGGCCGTGATCGGGCGCGAGGCGCGCGCCCAGGTCATCGAGCGCGCCGGCGGCCTGCCGGACCTGGTGGTCGCCTGTGTCGGCGGCGGCAGCAACGCGATCGGGCTGTTTCATGGCTTTCTTGGCGACCCATCCGTCGAGATTCTCGGCATCGAGGCCGGCGGCCACGGCACGGGCCTCGGCGAGAACGCCGCCACGATCAGCTTCGGCCGTCCCGGCGTGCTGCACGGGACCTACTCGCTGCTGTTGGCCGACGACGACGGCCAGGTCTACGAGACCGACAGCGTCTCGGCCGGGCTCGACTATCCGGGCGTCGGGCCGGAGCACGCCTTCCTCCACACCATTGGCCGGGTCCGCTACGAGTACGCCGGCGACGCGGAATCGCTCGCGGCGCTCGACGAATGCTGCGAACTCGAGGGCATCCTCCCCGCGCTGGAGACCGCGCACGCGTTCGCGGGCGCCAGGCGCTGGGCGCGCGCCAATCCCGGCAAGCGGATCGTGCTCGGCCTGTCGGGCCGGGGCGACAAGGACATGCCGACGCTCGCGAAGTTTCCGAAGCAGGGAGTCGCCCGATGACGCCGCACGAGCAGATCAGCGCGGCCATTCACGCGGCCACGGGGGAGGGCAGGACCGCGCTGGTGGCCTTCATCACGGCCGGCTACCCGGACAAGGCGCGCTTCCGGGAGACCCTGGCCGAAGTGGCGGGGGCCGCGGACGTGGTCGAGATCGGCGTGCCTTTCACGGACCCGATGGCCGACGGCCTCACGATCCAGCGCGCCAGCCGTGCAGCGATCGCCCAGGGCGTCACGCTGCGGTGGATCCTCGACGAACTCGCCGCGATGGCGCCGCCGCCGGCCGCGCCGGTGGTGCTCATGAGCTACCTGAACCCGCTGTTGGCGATGGGCTATGAGCGGCTCGCCGAGCGCGCGATCGAGAGCGGCGTCGCCGGCTTCATCGTGCCGGACCTGCCGCTCGACGAGAGTGGCCCGCTCGACGCAGCACTTGCCGCGCGCGGGCTCGCGCTAATCCACCTGGTCAGCCCGGTGACGCCGCCGGCGCGTCTCGAGGCGGCAGGGCGCGCCAGCCGCGGCTTCCTGTACGCGGTCAACGTCACAGGCATCACGGGCGGCGCCAAGGCCGCCGGCGCCGACCTGAACGAGTATCTCGGCCGCGTGGTCGCGGCCTCGCGCGTCCCGGTCTGCGCCGGCTTCGGCGTACGCAGCGCGGCGCAGGTCGCGGATCTCGGCCGGGTCGTGCCGGGGGTGATCGTCGGCTCGGCGCTGGTGGAGTCGCTGGAGCGCGGCGAGTCGCCGGCCGCGTTCCTCGGGGGGCTCGCAACGCCGTAAGTCCCGGCAGACAGCGCCCTGAGGGTGGCCTACAATTCGGGCATGTCCACCGCAAAGAACGTCCTCGGCGAACCCCTCGAGCCGTGCAGCATGGATCCCGTCACGGGCTTCTTCCGCGACGGCTGCTGCAACACCGGACCGCTCGACGTCGGGCGGCATGTCGTATGCGTGCGGGTCAGCGCGCAGTTCCTGGCGTTTTCGAAATCCCGTGGCAACGACCTGACGACCCCGCATCCCGAATTCGGGTTCCCGGGGCTGCGCCCGGGCGATCGCTGGTGCCTGTGTGCGGCGCGTTGGAAAGAGGCGCTGGATGCCGGGCATGCGCCGCCGGTGGTGCTCGCCGCGACCCACGAGGCCGCATTGCAGATCATCCGGCTCGAGGACCTGAAGCGACACGCCCTGGACCTGTGCTGAAAGCGGCCGGCGTGGCATCGACCGACGGAGAGGAGTGGGAACCCACGTGAAAGCCCTGTTGCCACTGCGGGAGCAACTCGAGGCCGGCGGCTACCAGGTGGCGCTGCAGCTGCTGGCGCCGGGCACGATCTTCGCCGCGCACTGTCCCTGCGTGGCGCGCTTCGAGGTGGTGTTCGCCGGCCGCCTGCAGGTGGTGATCGCCGGGCACACACACGTGCTCGGTCCCGGGGACTGGATCGACATCCCGGCCGGGGTCCCGGTGACGGCCGAAGTGCTCGGTGAGGAGCCGGTGCTCTGCCTGGACGCCGCGCTCGACCAGGCTGCGGCCTGAGTTCACTTCCCGGGCACGCCCATCGATTGCATGTAGCCGGCAGCGCCCTCGTAGCCGGCGATCTTTCCCAGCCCGGCCACGATGAACAGCGCGGCCAGGGAAATCCGGGCGGCGAGTTCCGCCCACGGGTAAAGCTTGGTCATGGTCAATCTCCTCAGGTTGGAAGCAGAGTGAGACCGGGCTTCAGGCCCGGTCGGGCAATGGCGCCACCAGCGCGCCCGACTGGTAGTCGAGAATCGCCTGGCGAATCTCGTCCGTGGTGTTCATCACGAAGGGACCGTACTGGACGATGGGCTCGCCGAGCGGCCGGCCCGACAGCAGCAGGGCGCCGGCGCCGTCCTCCCCGGCGGTGAGCGCGATCTCGCCCTCGCCGTCGAGCACTGCCATCCGGCCGCTGTCGAGCAGCAGTTCCGGGCCGGACGGGTTGGCCAGCCGCAGCTGGCCCTGGAAGGGGCGCACCAGGGCGCGATGCCCTGCCGGGGGCGACCAGGCGAAGGTCTCGCCGGGCGCCAGGCGCAACTCGAGCACGGCGGCCTCGCAGGCGGTCCGGCTGATGGTCGATACCGCGTCGCCGTAGCGCCCCGCGATCACGCGCAGGCGCCCGCCCTCGAGGGCGAGGTCCGGCAGTTCACTGGCCTCGGCCTGCGCATAATCCGGTTCGCGCAGCTTGTCGGCCGCCGGCAGGTTGATCCACAACTGGAAGCCGTGAATGCTCCCTTCGCCGGGCAACGGCATCTCGGAATGAATGACCCCGCGGCCCGCCGACATCCATTGCGCGCCGCCCGACCGGATCGCCGCGCGGTGGCCCAGGTGGTCCTGGTGCTCGAAGCCGCCCTCCAGCATCACGGTGAGGGTCTCGATTCCGCGGTGGGGATGCGAGGGAAAACCGGCGACGAACTCGTCGCGCTTGTCGGAGCGGATCTCGTCGAGCATGAGGAACGGGTCGAGGTCGTGCCGGCCCTGGCCCACGATGCGGAGGATCTTGACGCCCGCGCCGTCGGAGGCGGGCTGTCCCTGGAGTACCTGGCGAATGCGTCGACTGGTCATGTTCTGGTCCCGGTGAGTGGCTTCGGAGACTAAATTAACTTCGACCCAATAGAAGATGAATGGCAAAATATTCGCCTATGTTTTCGATTATGTCGAAATGAGTCCGCGCGTCACGCTGGAGCAGTGGCGCATGCTGCAGGCGGTCGTCGACCATGGCGGCTATGCCGGCGCCGCCGAGGCCCTGTCCAAGTCCGTCTCGACCGTGAGCTACGGGATCCGTCGGCTGGAGTCGGGCCTCGGCGTGCCGCTGCTCGAGCTCGAGGGGCGTCGCGCAGTGCTGACCCGCGCCGGCCGGGAGCTGCTGCGCCGCTCACGCTACCTGCTCGACGAGGCCATGGCGATCGAGCGCGCCGCGGGGCTGCTCGCGAAGGGCTGGGAACCCGTCGTGACCCTGGCGGTGGAGGTCATTTTCCCGCAGGACCGGCTCCTGGCCAGCCTCGACGCCTTCGCGCGCCTGACCGGCACGACGCGGGTCGAGCTGGTCGAGTCGGTGCTTTCGGGGACCACTGAGCAGCTGTTCTCCGGGACCGCCGACCTGGCGATCACGGCCTGGGTGCCGCCCGGCTTCCTGGGCGAGCCGCTGGCCACGGTCGAGTTCGTCGCGGTGGCGCATCCCGGGCATCCGCTGCATGCGCTGGACCGGCCGCTGACCCAGCGCGACCTGCGCCAGCAGCGCCAGATCGTCGTACGTGATTCCGGCCTGAAGCAGAGTCGCGACGCGGGCTGGCTGGGCGCCGAGCAGCGCTGGACGGTCAGCCACCTCGCCACCTCGGTGGACGCCGTGGCCCGCGGTATGGGCTTCGCCTGGCTGCCCCGCCATCGCATCGCATCGCTGCTGGACTCGGGTGCGCTGCGGCCGCTGCCGCTGCTCGAGGGTGCGCTGCGGCACCACGAGCTCTATCTGGTGTTCGCGGACCGCGACGACGCCGGGCCGGCGACCCGCGCGCTCGCGGATTGCCTCAGGAAGAGCTGCCCGGGCGACTGATCGCGAGCAGCGCGAGACCGGCCCCGAGCAATACCCAGCCGAGCGCCGCCGGCGCCGCGGCCAGCCCGAGCCAGAGCACGCCGCCGAGCAGCAGGGCGCTGCCGGTGCCGTTGGCCCAGCGTTGCTGCCGCCCCGCGCGCAACTCCGCGCGCAGCGGCGCGAGCTCGGGTTGCTTCACCTCGACCTGGAGGCGGCCTTCGGCGGCGCGCTGCAGGATCGCGTGGAACACCTGCGGGAATTCCTGGAGCGTCTCGCCGACCTCGGGCAGCTGCTCGCGCAGCCGCTCCACGAGGGCCCGGCCGCTGACGCGCTCGCGCATCCAGTCCTCGAGGATGGGCTGGGCGGTTTCCCACAGGTCGAGGTCCGGGTAGAGCTCGCGGCCCAGGCCCTCGATGCTCAGGAGGGTCTTCTGCAGCAGGATCAGCTGCGGCTGCACCTTCATGTCGAAGCCGCGCGCGACCGTGAACAGCCGCACCAGGAACTGGCCGAAGGAAATCTCCTTCAGGGGGCGGTTGAAGATCGGTTCGCAGACGGTGCGGAACGCGGATTCCACCTCGTCGATGCGCGTCCCCGGCCCCACCCAGCCCGATTCGACATGCAGGCGCGCGACGCGGTGATAGTCGCGATTGAAGAAGGCGAGGAAGTTCTCCGCCAGGTATTGCTGGTCGCGCGGGCTCAGCGTCCCCACGATGCCGAAGTCGACCGCGATGTACTGCGGGTGCTCGGGATCCTTCGTGTTGACGAAGATGTTGCCCGGATGCATGTCGGCATGGAAGAAGTTGTGGCGGAACACCTGGGTGAAGAAGATCTCGACGCCATTGGACGCCAGGTTCTTCATGTTCACGTTCGCGTCGTGCAGCCTGGCCGTCTCGCCGATGTTGATGCCGTGGATGCGCTCCATGACGAGCACCGTGGGGCGGCACCAGTCCCAGTAGACATCCGGCACGTACAGCAGCGGCGAGTTGTCGAAGTTGCGCCGCAGCTGGGCGGCGTTGGCCGCCTCGCGCATCAGGTCGAGCTCGTCCATGAGCGTGGTGTCGAATTCGCGCACGACCTCCCGCGGCCGCAGGCGGCGCACTTCGCTCCAGTAGCGCTCGGCCAGCCCGGCGAGGGCGTGCAGCACGTCGACGTCGCGCCGGATCTGCTCCCGCACCCCGGGCCGGAGCACCTTGACGATGGCCTCGCGGCCATCGGGCAGCGCGGCCGTGTGGACCTGGGCGATCGAGGCGGCGGCGAGCGGCTCGTCGTCGAAGCGCGAGAACAGGGCGTCCAGCGGCTGGCGGTAGGCGGCCGCGAGCTGGCGATGGGTTTCCTCGGCGGGGAAGGAGGGGACGCGGTCCTGCAGTTTCGCGAGCTCGTCCGAGATCTCGCGCGGCAGCAGGTCGCGGCGGGTCGACAGCGCCTGGCCGAACTTGACGAAAATGGGGCCGAGCTCGACCAGCGCCTCGCGGATCCGAACGCCCATCGGCAGGTCGCGGGCCGCCTTGCGGATGCCGAAGCCCGGGATGCGACGCAGCCGGGCCAGGGGACGGAACAGGTGCGCCGCGGTGACGAGTTCGTCGAGGCCATGCTTCAGCAGCACGCGCTGGATGTGGAGCATGCGGAGCAATTGGCGCGGGTGGATCATGGCGCCTGCTCGAGCCGGCGGATGCGCGCCTCGAGGCGTGCCACGCTGCCGGCCAGGTCGTCCACGGCGTCGAGGAAACCCTCGACTTCCGGCCGGGAGGGCAGCTCGCGGCTCTCTTCCTGCAGGTACTCGGCGAAGTTGCGCGACAGGCGGTCGGCCGCGTCCAGCCCCCAGCCGGTCAGGCCGCGCAGGAAGTTGTGCACCTGGCGCGCAGCGATGTCGCCGACGAAACGGGACAGCTCTTCCTCGAAGTCGGGCGCCGCGATCGAGATCAGGTCGCGGAAGTCGCGCGCGACCAGCGGGTCGCCGCCGATGCGCACCGCCCGCGAGCGCAGCAGCCCCTCGTCGCCGGTGGCGGCCAGGCGCGCCAGCGCGCCGGGGGTGCCGCCCAGCCGGGCATCGGCCTCGGGCTGCTCGCGGAGCGCCACGGTGTCACCCTGGGAGACGAGCGTCAGCCCGAGGCCGAGGCCGTCGAGCTCGATGCGGAAACTCTTGCCCTCGAGGGCGCGGCAGCGTGCGGTCGCGTCGCTCGACCCGCGGATGCCGCGATTCAGCAGCGCCTCGAGGGGCTCGAACATCAGTACTTCCAGCCGCGGTGCAGGGCGACGATGCCGCCGGTCAGGTTGTGGTAGTGGCCGCCCTCGAAGCCCGCGTCCGCCATCATGCCGAGCAGCGTCTCCTGGTCGGGATGCATGCGGATGGACTCGGCCAGGTAGCGATAGCTGGCGTCGTCGCCGGCGACCAGCTTGCCGATCGCCGGCAGCACCTGGAAGGAGTACAGGTCATAGGCCGGCGAGAGCGGCTCGACCGGCTTCGAGAACTCAAGCACCAGGAGCTGACCGCCCGGCCGGAGCACGCGATACATCTCGGCCAGCGCGGCCTCCTTGCGGGTCACGTTCCTGAGGCCGAACGCGATCGTGACCACGTCGAAGCCGCCGTCCTCGAAGGGTAGCGCCTCGGCGTCGGCGAGGCAGTACTCGATGTTTTCGCCCGCGACCCCGCGATCGAGCAGGCGTTCGCGGCCCCGGCGCAGCATCGCCTCGTTGATGTCGGACAGCACGACCCGTCCGCCGGGCGTGACCCGCGGGGCCATCAGCGCGGCGAGGTCGCCGGTGCCGCCGGCCAGGTCGAGCACCTGCATGCCCGGGCGGAGGAACGTCTTTTCGACCGTGATGCGCTTCCAGGCCCGGTGGACCCCCAGCGACATCAGGTCGTTCATCAGGTCGTAGCGTGTCGCGACGGAGTCGAATACGCCGCGCACGCGCCGCGCCTTCTCCGTCACCGGCACCTCGGTGAAGCCGAAGTGCGTCGTGTCCTTGCCTTCGCTCATCCGGGGCCGACTTCCTTGCGCCTGTAGCCGACCTCTTCGAGCTTGCCGAGGTAGGTCGACCAGTTTTCCTCGTAGTTCGCGCCCAGCCAGTGCAGGTAGGACCAGGAGAACAGGCCCGAGTCGTGCTTGTCGTCGAAGATCAGCTTGACGGCGTAGTGGCCCACCGGCTCGATCGCGCTGATGTTGACCTTTTCCTTGCCGATCAGCAGCACCGCCTGGCCCGGGCCGTGGCCCTGGACCTCCGCTGACGGGGAAAACACGCGCAGGTACTCGCACGGCAGGTTGAAGGTGGTGCCATCTTCCCAGCCGACCTCGAAGACGCGGGACTTGCGGTGCAGGCGGATCGTGGACGGTGTCGGTGTATCAGCGCTCATGGCGCCTCCCTCGGGTAGAACGGCTATTGTAGGGGGACACTGCTGATCTCGCCTCCTGGTGCCACTGCTCCCGGGGGAGCAATGGCACCAACAGGCCGATTCAGCCGTGTCCCCATCTCAAAGGATATACCGCGACAGGTCCTCGTCGGCCGCCAGCTCGCCGAGCGCGTCCTCCACGTAGGCAGCGTCGATGACAATCTTTGCCCCGCCGCGGTCGGCCGCTTCGAAGGACACCGTGTCCAGCAGGCGCTCGAGCACGGTGTGCAGCCGGCGGGCGCCGATATTCTCCGAGCGCTCATTGACCTGGTCGGCGATCTCCGCGATCCGGCGCACGCCATCGGCAGTGAACGACAGCTGCAGGCCCTCGGTCGCCAGCAGGGCAGCGTATTGCACGGTCAGCGAATGGTCGGGCTCGGTGAGGATGCGCACGAAGTCCTCGGCCCTGAGCGCGTCCAGCTCGACACGGATGGGCAGGCGGCCCTGCAGCTCGGGAATCAGGTCTGAGGGCTTCGACAGGTGGAACGCACCCGACGCGATGAACAGGATGTGGTCAGTGCGCACCATCCCGTAACGGGTGCTGACCGTGCAACCCTCGACGAGCGGCAGCAGGTCGCGCTGCACACCCTCGCGCGACACGTCGCCGCCCGAGCCGAGCGCGCCCTCGCGACGCGTGACTTTGTCGATCTCGTCGATGAACACGATGCCGTTCTGCTCGACGTTCGACACGGCCTTCAGCTTGATCTCCTCGTCGTTGATCATCTTGCCGGCCTCGTCATCCGCGAGCAGCTTCATCGCATCGCGGACCTTCAACTTGCGTTGTCGGCTGCGGCCGCCCATGTTGCTGAACAGGCCCTGCAGCTGGTTGGCCATCTCCTCCATGCCCGGCGGGGCCATGATGTTGACCCCCCCCGGCGCGGCGCTGACCTCGATCTCGATTTCCTTGTCATCCAGCGTGCCCTCGCGGAGCATCTTGCGGAACTTCTGCCGCGTCTCCGCACCGCGGGCCGCCTCGCCGCCGGACGGCTCGGTTTCGCCGGCCTGCCAGCCGGACCGGGTACCCGGCAGGAGGGCATCCAGGATGCGCTCCTCGGCGGCGTCCTCGGCGCGGTGCCGGACTTTGTCCATCTCGTGCTCGCGGGTCATCTTCACCGCGGCATCCGCGAGATCACGGATGATGCTGTCGACCTCGCGCCCGACATAGCCGACCTCGGTGAACTTGGTCGCCTCGACCTTGATGAAGGGCGCGTGCGCCAGACGCGCCAGGCGCCGGGCGATCTCGGTCTTGCCGACCCCCGTCGGGCCGATCATCAGGATGTTCTTCGGCGTGATCTCCGAGCGCAGCGGTTCCTCGATCTGCATGCGCCGCCAGCGGTCGCGCAGCGCGATCGCGACAGCGCGCTTCGCGGCCGCCTGGCCGACGATGTGCTTGTCCAGCTCCTGCACGATCTCGCGCGGCGTCATCGGGGTATCGCTCATGACAGGGTCTCGACGACGATATTGTGATTGGTGAACACGCAGATATCGGCGGCGATGCCCAAGGCCTTGCGCACGATCGTCTCGGCATCGAGCTCGGTGTTTTCGAGCAGCGCGCGCGCCGCGGCCTGCGCGTACGGCCCGCCGGAGCCGATCGCCATCAGGTCGCTTTCGGGCTCGATCACGTCGCCGTTGCCCGAGATCACGAAGCTCTTGTCCCGGTCGGCCACGCACAGCAGGGCCTCCAGGCGGCGCAACATCCGGTCGGTGCGCCAGTCTTTCGCCAGCTCGATCGCGGCGCGGGTCAGGTTGCCGTGCTGCTGCAGCTTGGCCTCGAAGCGCTCGAACAGCGTGAATGCATCGGCCGTGCCGCCGGCGAACCCGGCCACGACCTTGCCGTCATAGAGCCGGCGCACCTTGCGCGCGTTGCCCTTCATGACGGTGTTGCCCATGGAGACCTGCCCGTCCCCGCCGACGGCGACGACGCCGTTGCGGCGCACGGACAGGATGGTGGTGCCGCGAAACTGTTGCATGCTGGCTCCTTGCGAGGGACGGTCGGCGCGCGTCAGCGCCGCTTCCGCGCACGCGGGTGCGCCTGGTCATAGATGCGGGCCAGGTGCTGAAAATCAAGGTGGGTGTAGATCTGGGTCGTGCCGATGTCCGCGTGGCCCAGCAGTTCCTGCACCGCCCGCAGGTCGCCGCTGGATTCCAGCAGATGGGTGGCGAAGGAGTGACGGAAAGTGTGTGGGCTGATGCCCTGCGGGAGGCCGAGGCGGCGCGCCCAGTATTCGACGCGCGCCTGGATGTTCCTGTTGGACAGGGGCCGCCCGATGCGGCTGATGAACATGGTCGTGGTGGGGACCTTTTCCAGCTGCGGCCGGACCTTGAGCCAGTCCCGCAGCGCCTCGCGCGCCTTCGCGCCCACCGGCACGATACGCGTCTTGGCGCCCTTGCCGGTGACCCGCACGACGCCCTCGACCAGGTCCACGTCGGTGATCTGCAGGCCCGCCAGCTCGGCGAGGCGCAGCCCCGACGAATAGAAGAGTTCCATGATTGCCCGGTCGCGGGTGGCGATGGGGTGATCGCCGCGCACGTCGAGCAGGCGGCCCATGGCGTCCGCGTCGAGGGTCTCGGGGAGTCGCCGCGGCGCCTTCGGCGCGCTGACATCGACGCCCGGATTTGCGCCGACGACGCGCTCGCGCAGCAGGTACTCGAACAGGTTGCGCACCGCCGCGAGCCGTCGCTGGATGCTCCGCGGCGCCTGCCCGCGCCGGTGGAGGCGGGCGGCGAAGGAGCGCACGTGGGCGCTGTCCACCCGCGCCCAGTCGCTGACTTCGGCGTTACACAGGAAGGTGTACAGCGCCTCGATGTCGCGGTGGTAATTCTTGACGGTCAGCGCCGAGAGGCGGCGCTCGAAACGCAGGTGGTCCAGCCACCGCGCCAGCCACTCGCGGTCGGGCCCGGCGGCGTTCATGCGCCCGCGCGCGCGGTCTCCAGCCGCAGCTGGGCGGCTGCCAGGGCCGCGGCGGCCAGCTCGCCGATCCGGGCGAGGAAATCCGTGCTCATGGTCGGGTTGAAGCGGTTCGAGTCGCCGCTGCCGATCGCGAGGATGCCGAGCTCGCAGTTGCGGCCCAGCGGCACCATCGCGACCGACGCGATGCCGGACTCTTCGCCGGGAAACAGGAACTCGCGCTGCACGTCGCGGATCCTGCCGCAGCGCGGCCGGTCCTGCTGGATGAAGGTCGAGAACGTCTTCAGCGCCGGGTCCGAGCGGTCCGCGGCGCGGAGGAAGCGCGTCGCCGGCGCCTGCACGATCTCGGAGGTGTTGTGCAACAGCACCACGACCGCCTGGCTGGCGTCGAAATCTTCCCGCAGTCCGGCCTCCAGGCCCGCGAGCACGGAGGCCGCGTCGGTGGCCCGCAGGAGGCGGATCGCGAGCGCGTGGATCTTGTCAGACAGCGCGGAATTGAATCGCGCCACGTCCACGAGCTCGTGCAGGCGGCGCTCCAGCGCGCGGTTCTTGTCCTGCAGCACGCTGACCTGGCGCTCGACCAGCGAGACCGTGGCGGCGCCCGTGCGGTGGGGCAGGCGCAGCTTCTCGAGCAGGCCGCCATGGCGCTCGAAGAAGTCCGGGTGCTCGGCGAGGTAGTCCGCGACACCCTGGTCACCGGTCTGCTTGGCGGCCGGGCCGCGCTCTTCTGGAATGCTCACAGGCTGATCGTTCCTTGGAAAACTTTTCTGGAGGGTCCGCTGAGCCAGGCGGCCGTGCCGCGCCCCTGCCACTCTACCACCAGCCTGCCGCCCGGCAACTCGACCGCCACCCGCGCGTCCACCGCGCCCGAGTCGCGCAGCACCGCGACCGCGGCGCACGCGCCGGTGCCGCAGGCCTGGGTTTCGCCGACGCCGCGCTCCCACACGCGCAGTGCGATGCGATCGCGCGTCAGGGTCCTGGCGAAGCCGACGTTGACGCGCTGCGGGAAGGCCGGGTGCGTTTCCAGGACGGGACCGATCGCCGCCACCGGCGCGCGCGAGATGTCGTCCACGCCGAGCTCGTCCAGCACGATCACCGCGTGCGGGTTGCCCATGGACACGGCGCCGAAGCGGACCTCGTGCTCCCCGAGCTCGAGGGTGTAACGCGCCGCCTCGGCGGTGGCGCGCAGCGGGATGCGTTCCGGCCGGAACTCCGGCACGCCCATGGACACTGCGGCCTCGCCGTTGCTGACGCGCGCCTCCACCAGGCCGGCAGCGCTGCGCATCGAGAACTCCGTGGCGCCGGGCGCCAGTTCCGTGGCCCACAGCAACGCCAGGCAGCGCGCGCCGTTGCCGCACTGTTCCACCTCGCCCCCGTCCGCGTTCCAGATGCGGTAGGCGAACGCCGCCTCGCCGCCGGGATCCGGCCCGATGACCAGCAGCTGGTCGCAGCCGATGCCCGCCCTGCGGTCGGCGAGGCGGCGCACCAGTGCCGCATCCGGCATAAAGGGTTCGGCGCGCGCATCCACCACGACGAAGTCGTTGCCGGCGCCGACCATCTTGTGGAAGGCGAGGCGGGGCGGCGCGATGGGGGCGGAAGTTTGGTGCATTGCTGGGGCGCAATTATAGTGGGCGCGCCGCGGTGAGGGTGGCAAACATGAAATACACGGATCTCAGGGACTTCATCCGCCTGCTCGAGGCGCAGGGCGAGCTGCGGCGCATCACGACGCCGGTCAGCCCCGTGCTCGAGATGACCGAGATCTGCGACCGCGTGCTGAAGCGCGGCGGTCCCGCCCTGCTGTTCGAGAACCCGACGGGCCACGACATGCCGGTGCTCGGCAACCTGTTCGGCACGCCGCGCCGCGTCGCGCTGGGCATGGGGCAGGACTCGGTCGAGGCGCTGCGCGAGGTCGGCAAGCTGCTGGCGTTCCTCAAGGAACCGGATCCCCCCAAGGGCATGCGCGACGCCTGGGACAAGCTGCCGATCTTCCGCCAGGTGCTGAACATGGCGCCCAAGGTCGTGCGGTCCGCGCCCTGCCAGCAGAATTTCCTCGAGGGCCCGGACGTGGACCTCGAGCAGCTGCCCATCCAGACCTGCTGGCCGGGGGACGCCGGCCCGCTGCTGACCTGGGGGCTGGTCATCACGCGCGGCCCCGAGCGCGCGCGCCAGAACCTCGGCATCTACCGCCAGCAGCTGATCGGCAAGAACCGCCTGATCATGCGCTGGCTGTCGCATCGTGGCGGCGCGCTGGATTTTCGCGACTGGCAGCTGAAGCACCCCGGCGAGCCGTTTCCGCTCGCGGTCGCGCTCGGCGCCGACCCGGCGACCATTCTCGGCGCGGTGACCCCGGTGCCGGACACGCTGTCGGAGTATGCGTTCGCCGGCCTGCTGCGCGGCGGGCGCACCGAAGTCGTCAAGTGCGCGCACTCGGATCTCGAGGTGCCCGCCAGCGCGGAGATCGTCCTCGAGGGCCACCTGGCGCCCGGCGACATGGCGCCCGAGGGCCCGTTCGGCGATCACACCGGCTACTACAACGAGGTCGAGTCGTTCCCGGTGTTCACCGTGGACCGGATCAGCTGGCGCAACGACCCGATCTACCACAGCACCTACACCGGGCGGCCGCCCGACGAGCCGGCCGTGCTGGGCGTGGCGCTGAACGAGGTCTTCGTGCCGATCCTGCAGAAGCAGTTCCCGGAGATCGTCGACTTCTACCTGCCTCCGGAGGGCTGTTCCTACCGCATGGCCGTGGTGAGCATGCGCAAGCAGTATCCCGGCCACGCCAAGCGCGTGATGCTCGGCGTCTGGTCGTTCCTGCGGCAGTTCATGTACACCAAGTTCGTGATCGTCACCGACGACGACGTGGACGTGCGCAACTGGCAGGACGTCATCTGGGCGATGACCACGCGCATGGACCCGGACCGCGACACCGTGATCATCCGCAACACGCCGATCGATTACCTGGACTTCGCGTCGCCCGTGTCGGGGCTCGGCTCGAAGATCGGCTTCGACGCCACCAACAAGTGGAAGGGTGAGACCGAGCGCGAATGGGGCAAGCCGATCAGCATGGATCCGGCAGTGAAGGCGCGGATCGACGCCTTGTGGCCCGAGTTCGGGCTCGATTGAAGACTTGAAACGGCCCGGCCGGCGCCGGGCCGCACAGGCTATCAACTGGGGGAGGGACGATGCGGCATATCCTGGTGATGAATCCGAAGGGCGGATGCGGCAAGAGCACGATCGCCACCAATCTCGCGAGCTGGTACGCGACGCAGGGCCGGCACGTGGCCCTCGCAGATTTCGATCCGCAGTGCTCCAGCCTGGACTGGGCGGGACTGCGGCCGGTCGAAGCGCCGCCGGTGACCGGCATCGCGGCCTTCGAGGACGGCCTGCGGGCCGCGCCGCGCAACGCCGACGTGATCGTCATGGATGCACCGGCCCGGTCGCACGGGCGGGAGCTCACCGAGCTGGTGCGCCGGGCGGATACTGTGCTCGTGCCCGTGCTGCCCTCGGCCATCGACATGCGCGCGGCCTCCAGCTTCATCGCCGAGCTCCAGGAATCGGGCCGGGTCGCGCGCCAGCAGGCGAAGATCGCCGTGGTCGCCAACCGCATCAAGGAGCACACGCTGAGTTTCGACGAGCTCGACGCCTATCTCCGCAAGCTCGGCGTGCCGTACGTCGCGACGCTACGCGATGCGCAGAACTACGTGCGCGCTTACGCGCGCGGCCTCGGCGTGTTCGAGCTGCCGCACTACCTGGCGTGGCAGGAGTGGGAGCACTGGCGGCCCCTGACCGACTGGCTGGACTAGGGCCTAGCCCTGGGCCTCCACCCAGGTCGTGACCACGCGAATGCCGCGCACCCAGTGGCGCAGCACCGCCTCGGCTGCCTCATCGACCTGGCCGGTGCCAAGCAGCCGCGCGATTTCCGCGTGTTCCGCGCGCGACGCCTCGAGCTCGGCGGCGGCGCGATCCCAGCTGCCGGCGTAGGGCCGCACGCGGCTGCGGGTGCGCTCCAGCAAGGCCGCCAGCTCGCGGTTCGGATTGCGGCTGACGAGCATCTCGTGCCAGCGCCGGTCCAGGTCGGCCCGCTGCCGCGGACTCAGGTGGGTCACGGCGAGACGCTCGTTCAGTCGGTCCAGGCCCGCCGCCAGCTCGCGCACGCGCGGGCCCGACAGGCGCAGCGCCAGGCCCTCCAGGCTGCCGATCACCGGGTAGAGGTCGCGCACCCGCTCGGCCGACAGCTTCGGTACCCGGAAGCCGCGACGCGGCACGGCCTCGACGAGTCCCTCGGTGGCGAGCTTCGACAACGCCTCGCGCAACGGCGTGCGGCTGACGCCCAGGCCCTTGCTCAGGCGCGCCTCTTCCAGCCGCTGGCCCGGCGGCAGACGCCCGTCGGCCAGCCATTCCACGAGCTCGTCGCGGACCTGGTCCCGCAGGTTGACACGCTGGATCGCCATTGATTTACCTCGGGATGCTGCTGATCCGGGATATTGTATACAAAATCCACGAGGCTAGCGCCTGTCTGCCGCCAGGCTCGCCGCGATGCCTGCCTCGAAGTCCGCGTAGCGGGGCTGGAAGCCGAGCGTCTCGCGCATCCGGCGCGTATCCGCGCGCCGGTGCTCGACCAGGAAGCCGCGCATGGCCGGCGTCACGCGCTCGAGCAGTTCCTCCAGCGGCAGCTCCGGGGGCTCCGGAAGGCCGGCGAGGCGGGCCACGGCCCGGAAGTACTCGGACATGCTCGCGTGATTGCCGTCGCCGACGTTGAAAACCTGCTCCGGCCCCTGGTAATCGGCCGCCGCCAGGCTGACCGCCGCGAGGTCGTCGACATGGATCCGGTTGCCCGGCCCGGCGTCCGCGGCACGCACCACCGGGGCCCCCTGGCGAAGTCGTTCGAGTGGCAGGCGGCCGGGGCCGTAGATGCCGGGTACGCGCAGCACCCGCACGGGGACGCCGGCGTCGCGTCCCCAGCCGAGCGCAGCCCGCTCGGCATCCAGCCGTCGCCGGCCCCGGTCCGTACCAGGCGCTGGCGGGGTCGTCTCGTCCACGACCGCGCCACCCGTGTCGCCGTAGACCGCCGTGGTGCTGAGGTAGACTAGCGCCGTCGGCGGCGCGGCAACGCGGGCGAGAAAAGCGCGCAGCCGGTTGTCCGTGATGCCGGCGTCGGGCGGCGGCGCCATGTAGATGAGCGCGCGATTCCCGGTCCAGGCCTGCGGGCACTTGCCCCCGGGCGCATCGAGATCGAGGACCTCCGCCTTAGCGCCGGCCGCGCGCAGTGTCGCGAGGGACGCTTCCGTGCGGACGGTGGCAAGGAAGTCACGGCCGGCTGCGCGGCAGAGATCAAGCAGGCGGCGGCCCGTGTAGCCGCAGCCCACCACGGTCACGCCGGCGGCTCCGGCGGCAGGGTTGTCTGAATGGTTCATGGCGTCAGGTTACATCCCGGCGGGGAGCACTTCGAGGTCCAGGAGGGCGAGTCCGTGCTCGCCGCGGGTCTGCGCGCGGGGTTGCACTTGCCGCACAGCTGTCGCGGCGGGAGTTGCGGCGCGTGCGAGGCGAAGGTCCTCGCGGGCCAATTGCGCTATCCGAACGGCCTCCCGCCCGGGCTGAATGCCGCCGACGTGGCGGCCGGCAAGGCGCTGCTGTGCCAGGCGCGGGCGAGTTCCGACCTGGTGCTCGAGGCCCGGGCCCTCGCCGTGCCGGAGGAGGTGCGCATCCGTCGCCTGCCGTGTCGGGTCGAGTCGCGCGAGTTGCTCTGCCACGACGTCATGCGCCTGGTGGTCAAGCTGCCCTCGCTGGAGCCGTTCGTCTTCCTCGCCGGCCAATACGTCGACTTCCTGCTCCAGGACGGCCGCCGGCGCAGCTACTCGATGGCCAATCCGCCGCACGAACCCGAGCGGCTGGAACTGCATGTCCGGCGGGTCACCGGGGGGGGCTTCACTTCGCAGGTCTTCGACCAGCTCACCGACCGCACGCTGCTGCGCCTCGAGGGCCCGCTCGGGGGGTTCTGGCTGCGGGACGACGCGACGCGGCCGATCGTCATGGTCGCGGGCGGGACCGGCTACGCCCCCATCAAGTCGATGCTCCGGCATCTCATGTATGTTGGCAACGAGCGCCCGGTCCATTTCTTCTGGGGCGCGCGCAGGCCGCGCGATCTCTACGAGGGCGAACTGGTGGCGGGCTGGGCCGGGGCACATGACTGGCTGCGATTCACGCCCGTGATGTCCGAGCCACTGCCGGAAGACGATTGGCAGGGCCGTCGCGGCTGGGTGCACCAGGCCGTGCTCGAGGACTACCCGTCGCTCGCCGGGGTGGATGTCTACGCCGCGGGGCCGCCGGCCATGATCGCCGTGCTGCAGGAGTTGTTTCCCGCGCATGGGCTCCCGCAGGGGCGGCTGTTCTTCGATTCCTTCGAGTTTTCCGCCGCTTGACCGGGCGACCGCGGCCGAGGGCCGCCACGGGCCCGCTTCGCTCGCGACATTACAAGCTCGCTCAGCGGGCCCATGACATCCCTCGCCCGCTGCGCCGTCCGCCGCCCAGGCGCCCCGGTACCGCCACAGCGGGAATATCGCTGGCCTAGGCGCCTCCCGCGCAGGCTATGGTCAGCGGCTTTTCAGGAGGCGTGCCGCCGTTACGCACTCAACCCCTGCTCGACGGTGGGGTGCCGACATGGTCGCGGTGGTCGCGGTGGTCGCGGAGGCGGGACGTCACAGGCGCCAGATGCATCGACGTGGCAGCGGGTGCGGGACGTCACAGGCCCGTTGAGGGAGCTTGTAATTTTGCGAGCGAAACGGGCCTGTGAGGGTCCGTGCCCGCGGTCAAGTGGAAAGCGGAGCCTGTGCCGGTCCGCGCTCGCGGTCGCGCGGCAGCCGGTGCCTAAGAGGGCGCCGCCAGCGCCGGCGCGGTGCCGGACGCCGCGGCCAGGCCCTGCCGGAAGGCCTCCGAGGCCGCTCCGGATTCGCCGAGCTGGACGAGCAGTTCGCCGTAGATCTGCCAGGTCTCTGGGCTGGGCCGGATTGCCAGGCTGGTCTCCAGGTAGCTGCGGGCCTTGCCCCAGAGCTGGTTCTTCAGGCACAGGCGGCCGCAGGCGAGCAGCAGTTCCGGGTCCTCCGGACGCTCGTTGAGCCATTTCTCCGCGGTGGCGAGCTGCGCACTGGGGCTGCTAGTGTCGAGGCGGCCGTAGACCGCCACAAGCGCCGGCGACCAGGTGGACTTCAATGCCTTCCGCAGTACGGTTTCGGCCTGTTCGGCCGCGCCGACGCCCAAGGCCGCACGGGCGTAGATTTCCAGGACCTCCGGATGGCGCCGCAGATCACGGCCCAGTGCCTGCCAGGCCGTTTCGAGGCTGTCGGGATCGGTCGCACTGGCGAGCCGGGCGCGGCCCACCCTGATCTCGAGGCCCTGTAATGCCTCCGGCCCCAGGGCCTTGCGGCTGCGCAGCTGGGGCAGCAAGGCCTCCAGCGCGGCCCAGTCGGAGAGGCGCTCGAGGACGCGTGCGCGCAGCGCGAGGCCGCGTGGGTGTCCCGGCGTCACGGTCTCAAGCTGCTGCAGGGTCGCCAGCGCCTGTTCGAGCTGCTCGTGTTCGAGCTGGAGTTCCGCCTGCGTGAGCAACACGGCCGGCGCCGCGTGGGGGTCCGCCTCGTAGGCGAGCCGCAGCCACTCATCGCGCCGCTCCGGGGCCGCCTGTTCCTGCGCGGCCCGCGCCGCGGACAGGTAGCCTGCGAGCGAGGCCGGGCCACGTGCCGCACGCCCGAGCAGGCGCTCGCCGCGGCTCCACTGGCCCTCCGCGATCGCCGCGAAGGCGTTGTCCAGGTGGCGTTGTGCGCGCCGGCTGCGCAGCTCGCCGACGGCCTGCCCGACGTGCCGCGGCGCGCGGATCGTCCAGGCGATGAGGCGCACGATTAGATAGAGCGCGACGAGCGCGAGCAGCAGGCCGGGCACCGAGGTTTCGAGCGTCCAGCCGCGAACGTCCACCAGTACGTAGCCCTGGTCGCCGAGCAGCCAGTGTGCCGCGACGGCGCCAAGTGCCAGGGCCACCAGCAGGAGCAGGCCGAAGCGCATCTAGTCCTGCGCCCCTGCGGCCCGCAGCAGCGCCAGGGAACGGGAGATGTTCGGCCACGCCGGTGCGACCTGCTCCCGTTCCAGCGCCTCGATGGCGGAGAGCAGCGATCGCACCGCGTCGTCGCTTGTCTCGAAGTACTCGTTCAGGGCGCGCCGCGCGGCCTGGAGGCTGTCGAGATAGTTCCGGGGATCGCGTCCGAGCGCGGCCAGGCGTGCGCTCTTCAGGTCCAGCTCGATGTTGCGGTAGAGGAAAAACGATTCGTCCGGCGCCAGTAATGGCGTGGCTGGCGTATCGGTGCGACGGATGCGGAACAGGCCCGAACCCACGGCACGCAGTCGCGAGAGGAGCCGGTCCCAGCCGGAGGCGTCGTTTTCGCCCGCCGCGGGGCCAGCCAGGGGCTCAGGGGCGAGGCTGGCCCGCAGCGGCAGGCCCTCGACGCGCCTGGCCAGGCTGGAGAGGCGCATCGCGATGCCCTCGCGGTCGACGTCCGCGACGGCTTCGACGGCAGCAATCTCGTCGTTGATGGCGGCGCGCACCCGCGCGAGACCCGGGTCATCCAGCCGCGCGACGCGCTGGTCGGCCTCGCGGAGCGCCGCCAGTGCAACCCGCGGGTTGCCGGCGAGCTCCAGTTCGCGACCGGCGAGCAGCAGCAGGAACTCGATCTCGGCAATCGACGGCGAGCGCTCCGGTCCGGCGTCTTCGGCAGCGAGCGCCTCCAGGCGCGTGCGTGCCTGGCGCAACTCGGCATCCAGGGCGTCCAGCCTGCTGCGCCGCTCGGCAGCCTCCCTGTTGAGCTCGATCAGCCGTTCCTCCTGGAGCGCCAGTCGATCCTGGGTCGTCGCCACCAGGGCGCGGATCTCGGCGAGGGTCTCCGAGGCCTCTGCCTGTTGTCCGGTGACGGCTTCGCGTTGCTGGGACAGCTTCCACCAGGTGAAGGCGGCTCCGCCGACGGCCGCGAAGGCGATCAGCAGAGCAAGAAATCCGAGCACGATGCTGATCGAGCGCCCGGCCGAGGCCTGCTGGGGTGCAGGTGCCGGCGTCTCAGGCCCGGGCGCCGCAGCGGCCTCGGGCTCTACTGCCGGACCGTCCGCAGTGGGCCTGGCGGGCTCCGCGGCGGGGGAGGCTGCAGGTTCCTGCTCGTCCCTGTCTTCGTCTGCCCGGGGATCGTTCATCCATTCGCTCCCGCCTTGTCGGGCGCCCCGGCCGCATGCCAGCGGGCGAGGGCCTCGGCAAGGCTGTGGTCGTCGGGTCCGTCCGCCAGCAGGCGTGCAGCGGAATGACCCCACTGCTCCGCAATTTGTAACACACGCCGGCTGACCGTCACCAGCGGCGTATTCCGCAACAGCGGCTCGCCTTCCCGGCCGAGGATCTTGCACAAGTTGCGAAATATGTCTCCGCTGGTCGCAGTGTAGGCGTGGATGCCCCCGGCCGCCCAGCGATCCAGCAGCTCCCGGCGTCGCTCGGGGGCCAGGGGGGCGGGCACGCGCCGGTAGACATCCAGGTAGCGGACCCTCGCGCCGCGCGCCTTCAGGCCCTCCGCCAGCGCCTCGCGGCCGTCCTCGCCGCGGATGATGAATACCCGGACGCCGGCGAGGTGCTGGATCTCCGGCTGTGCCAGCAGGTCTTCCGTCGTGAATCCCGCCGGACGGATGTCGGGCACCAGGCCGAGTTCTGCCAGGGCACTCGCGGTGGACGGACCGATGGCGGCGATCCGTGGCCGCGGTTGCGGCAGGTAGCGGGCGCCCCACGCCACGGCGTTGCGGCTGGCGAAAATGGCCAGCCCGCCGGCGGGAAGGGTGGCGAGGTCGGCCAGCTCCGAGGTGTCGGGCTGGACGGGCTGGATCGCGATGGCCGGCATCAGCACGGCCTCTCCGCCTCGTGACTCGATCGCCTGCACGAGGTCCTCACCGAGGCCCTGGGGACGCGTTACCAGGACGGTCAGGCCGCTGAGGCTGCCACCGGTCATCGTTTCAGGTGTCCTCGAGCAGCGCCGCGGCCCCGCGGTCGAAGAAATCCGCCGCGAGCGCGGCACCGAGGGCCGTTGCGTCCTCGGCTGGGCCGCGCACCTCGCCATGCAGCACCGAGGCGCCGTCGCGCGTGGCGACCAGCCCGCGCAGGAACAGCTGGTCGTCCTCGATCACGGCGTAGGCCGCGACCGGCGACTCGCAGCTTGCGCCCAGGCCGCCGGCGAAGGCCCGCTCCGCGTTGACGCAGCATCGGGTATCGGCGTCCTCGAGCGGCGCCAGCAGCGCGGCGACCCGGGTGTTGCCGGCCAGGCACTCGACGCCCACGGCGCCCTGGCCCACTGCCGGCAGCGAGACCTCGACCGGCAGGAAGCCCGCGATACGCTGCTCCAGGCCGAGGCGCTTCAGGCCCGCAGCGGCCAGCAGGATGGCGGCGAAGTTGCCGTGGTCGAGCTTGCGCAGGCGGGTCTCGACGTTGCCGCGCACCGGTTCGACGCGCAGGTCGGGACGGGCATGCTGGAGCTGCGCCTGGCGCCGCAGGCTCGAGGTGCCGACGATGCTGTCCGCGGGAATATCGTTGATGTCCAGGTAGTCGGCGGACACCAGTGCATCCCGCGGGTCCTCGCGCTCCAGCACGGCCACGATCTCGAAGCCATCAGGCAGCTGCGCGGGCACGTCCTTCATCGAGTGCACCGCGAGATCGGCGCGGCCCTCGAGCATGGCGGTCTCGAGCTCCTTGATGAACAGGCCCTTGCCACCGATCTTCGCGAGCGTCGTGTCGAGGATCTGGTCGCCCTTGGTGGTCATCGGCACCAGTTCCACGGTCAGCCCCGGGTGGTGGCGGCAAAGCAATGCGGCGACGTGCTCCGCCTGCCAGAGAGCGAGCCGGCTCTCCCGGGTGGCGATCCTGATGGTGCTGTTCATCTTGTCATTATCCTCCTGCGCACGGCGGGTGCGTGCCGGCGCGACTCAGTCGTCCCTGCGCGTAAACATTTCCAACTTGAGACGGAACAGCGCGGAGATGTCCTCGTCCGCGCTGGGTTCGGGCAGGCGCCCGTAGTGCAGCAGGGTCATTTCCACCACGGGCAGCCGGACGCCGTGCTCCTCGGCCATGCGGCGGCAGATCTCGAGATCCTTGGCGTGCAGCCCGACCTTGAAGCCGAGGGGGAACTCGCCGCGAACCATGGTCGGGCCCCGCCTGGACAGGAACCAGTTGCCCGCCGCGCCTTTCTCGAGCGCCGCGATCAGGCGGTCCATCGGGAGTCCCTGGGCCTGGCCGAAGGCCAGCGCCTCGGTGACGGCCTGGTTGATGCCCGCGACCATGATCTGGTTGGTGGCCTTGGCCGACTGGCCCGCGCCGACGGCGCCCATGTGCGTGATGCTCCCGCCCATCGCCTCGAGCGCGGGGCGGGCGCGCGCGAGCGTCGCCTCGTCACCGCCCACCATGATCGACAGCGTCCCCGCCACGGCGCCCTCGGTGCCGCCGCTGACCGGACAATCGAGAAACTCTGCGCCGGCTGCGGCGAGCCGTCGCGCGGCCTCGCGGGCGGTGCCGGCGGCGACGGTGGAGCAATCGACGACGATGGCGCCCGGGGCCAGCGCGGTTGCGAGCTGCGTCACGACCTCGAGCAGGTCGTCGTCGGCGGACACGCAGGTCACGACGAGGTCACAGGCGGCGGCGAGCGCGGCCGGCGAGGAAGCAATCGGCACGCCCGTCTCGGTGGCGAGCGCCTCGGCCCGCGCGCCGGTGCGGTTCCACGCGCCCGCGAGCAGCCCGGCGCGATGCAGGTTGCGGGCCATCGGCAGGCCCATCGCGCCGAGGCCGACGAATCCGGTGCGCAGCGCCATCAGTCCTCCAGGTAGGTGTAGCCCGACAGGCCCTCGCTGAGGGCGCGCAGGAAGTAGCTCTGGTCTTCCTCGTCGAGGCCTGCCGCGGCGATCTTGCGGGCGTAGGACGCGCGCAACTCGTCGGGCGCGAAATGCACGTAGGCCAGCAGCTGCTCGGCGCTGTCGCCGCCGCGCGGCATGCCGAGCACCGGCTCGCCGGTGGGCGACAGGTACACGTCCACGCTCCCGGTGTCGCCGAACAGGTTGTGCAGGTCGCCGAGGATTTCCTGGTACGCGCCGACCATCAGGATGGCGAGCAGGTACTCCTCGTCTTCCTTGAGCGCGTGCACGGGGAGGCTGTGCTCGATCCCCTCGCCGTCCACGTACAGGTCGACCCGGCCATCCGAGTCGCAGGTCAGGTCGCGCAGCACGCCGCGCCGCGTCGCAGGCTCGTCGAGGCGCTGCGCAGGGAGGATCGGGAACACCTGGTCGATCGCCCAGATATCCGGCAAGGACTGGAACACCGACATGTTGATGAACAGCTTGTCGGCCGTGATCTGCTTGAGTTCGTCGAGGATCGCGCGCGGCGGGCTGCTCTGCGCGAGCAGCCGGTCCCGGACGGCGTGCATCAGGGCGCGCGCCAGCGCCTCGCCGCGTGCGCGCTCGGGCAGGTCGATCTCGCCGGCGATGTAGCGCTGGTGGAGCTCCGCCATCAGGTGCTGGGTCTCGCGATAGACTTCCTCGGGGGAGCTGTCGTCGAGGCGCGCGAACTGCTGCCAGAGGGCGCGGACCTCGCCATCGCTCGCCTCGGGCGGCTCGACCGGCCGCGTGTCGGTGGGCACGTCCGTGTCGATCACGTTCGTCACCAGCACCGCGTGCTGCGCCACCAGCGCGCGGCCCGACTCGGAGACGATCTCCGGGCGCGCCGCGCCCGTGGCGTCGCAGACCTCGGCGATCGTGTCGACGACGGTGCGCGCGTAGTCCTCGATGGTGTAGTTGATCGAGTTCGCGCTGCGCGAGCGCGTGCCCTCGTAATCGACGCCCAGGCCGCCCCCGACGTCCATCAGCCCGAGGCCGAGGCCCGCGGCGCGCAAGTCCGTGTAGACCCGGGCCGCCTCGGTCAGCCCGCGCTTGATGTCGCGCAGGTTCGGCACCTGCGAGCCGACGTGGACGTGGAGCATCTTGATGCAGTGGCCCATGCCCGCCTGCCTGGCGCGCTCAGCCGCCTTGAGCAGCTGGCCGGCCGTGAGGCCGAACTTGGACTTTTCGCCACCGGTGTCCTGCCAGTTGCCGGCGCCGACGCTGGACAGGCGCAGCCGCACGCCGAGCCGCGGTTCCAGCTCGAACTCGGCCGCGAGCTGGATGATGCGGTCCAGCTCGGAGAGCTTCTCGATGACGATGTAGACCTCGTGGCCCAGGCGCTGGGCGATCAGCGCCAGCTCGAGGTACTCGTGGTCCTTGTAACCGTTGCAGACGATCAGTCCGCCGGGCGGAGAAACGCCGAGCACGGCCATCAGCTCCGGCTTGCTGCCGGTCTCCATGCCGACGCGGGCGCCGCCATGGTGGACGAGCGTATCGACCACGCTGCGCTGCTGGTTGACCTTGATCGGGTACACGACCCGGTAGCGCGCCTCGTACTCGCGCGTGGCCATCGCCTTGCGGAAGGCGTTATGCAGGCGGTCGAGCCGGTCGCGGAGAATATCGGTGAAGCGGAACAGGATCGGCGGCGCGAGCCCGGCCAGGCGGGCACGCCGCACCAGGTCCACGAGGTCGATCTCGGCGCCGTTGCGGAAGGGCCGCACGACCAGCCGGCCGCGCTTGCCAATGTCGAAATAGCCATCGCTCCAGCGGGAGATCCCGTAGAGCTTTCGATTGGCTTCGATTCGTTCCTCGCTCATCCGCGAATGCCTCCCGGGGCGTCGAGATGGGGGACTGTAAAAGGGCGCGCAGTATAGCGCATCGCCGTGCGGGGCAAGGGTGTGCCCGGCGGAGTGGAGTCCTGGATCGGGCGCCCGTGGGGGCGGTGGTCGCGGGTGGACCGCGCCGCGCGGCTAGTCGTCGCAGAAGTCCGCGACGGCCTGGCGGGCGGACTCGCGGGCGCGCACGATTTCCTCGTCGCTCAGGTAGCGGCGACCTCCGTCGGGCAGCGACTCATACAGCCTGGGCGCCCGCTCATAAGCCTCGTAGGCCTTGCGGGCTTCGCGACAGGCCTCGGCCCGGAGCTCGGCCTGCGCCGCGAGGCCCGCGGCCATGGGGTCGCCCTCGGCAGCCCGGGACCGGCGCTCCGCGTCCGCGGCCTGCCGCGCCGCTGCTTCGGCCGCCACGCGCTCCGGGTCGGTCGGGTCGGACGACACGTTGACGCGCACCGACTCCGGCGACAGGGGCCGATCGCTATAAACGACCGTGCCATCCCTCTGGACCGTGCGATATACATCGTTGGCGTTGGCCGAGGTCGCGACGAGGGCGATCACCAGTGCCGGAAGCAGGAATCTGATCATGGTTGGCCCCCTAGAGCGCCTTGTCGTCCGTTTCCCCGGTGCGAATCCGGATGGCCTGTTCGAGGTCGTAAACAAAAATCTTGCCGTCGCCGATCTTGCCGGTACGCGCGGTGTTGACGATCGACTCGATGACGCGCTCCAGCGACTCGTCCGGCACCGCCAGCTCGAGTTTCATCTTGGGCAGGAAGTCCACGACGTACTCTGCGCCACGATAAAGTTCAGTGTGGCCCTTCTGGCGGCCAAAACCTTTGACTTCCGTCACAGTAATGCCCTGTACGCCGAGGTCGGCGAGCGCTTCACGCACGTCGTCCAGCTTGAAGGGCTTGATAATGGCGCAGACCATTTTCATCTTCGTTCTCCAGGTTCAGCCTTGGGTGTCGGCGCGATGCTCGTGGTCCGGCGCGATCCATTCCTCGCCGGCCGGTGCCGATTTGCGAGTCTAGCATTGCATCGCGAGGCCTGTAGAGGCCGCACAAATGAAGGCCGGGGGCGGAAAATCCGCCCCCGGCCAGTTTTCGGCGCCCCGGGCGCCGCGTTGCAGGAGCGTGCTCAGTCGCTGCTCTTGGTGAACTCCGGATAGGCCTCGAGGCCGCACTCGTGCAGGTCTACGCCTTCGTATTCCTCCTGCTCGGAGACGCGGATGCCGATGACTTTCTTGAGGAGGAACCAGACCAGCGTACTGGCGACGAACACCCAGCCGAAGATCACCGCCAGCCCGATCAGCTGCCCGGACCAGGTCGCGTCCCCGTTCGACAGCAGCACCGCCAGCACGCCCCAGATGCCGGCCGTGCCGTGCACCGAGATCGCGCCGACCGGGTCGTCGATGCGGAACTTGCGGTCCAGCATGACGATCGAGCAGACCACCAGCAGGCCGCCGACCAGGCCGATGATGATGGCCAGCAACGGAGACGGCGAGAGCGGGTCGGCCGTGATGGAGACCAGCCCCGCGAGAGCCCCGTTCAGCGCCATGGTCAGGTCGGCCTTGCCGAACCAGATCTTGGCTAGCCCGAGCGCCGCGACCAGGCCGGCGGCCGCCGCGAGGTTGGTGTTGGTGAACACCAGCGCGACGTTGTTGGCCGACTCGACATCGGAGACCTTCAGCTCGGAACCGCCGTTGAAGCCGAACCAGCCCATCCACAGGATGAAGGTGCCGAGCGTCGCCAGCGGCAGGTTGGCGCCGGGGATGGCGTACACGGAACCGTTCGCGCCGTACTTGCCCTTGCGCGCCCCGAGCAGCAGGACACCCGCCAGCGCGGCCGCCGCGCCCGCCAGGTGGACGATGCCGGAACCCGCGTAGTCGGTGTAGCCGAAGTGCTCGCCCAGGAAGCCGCCGCCCCAGGTCCAGTAGCCCTGCACCGGGTAGATGACCGCGGTCATGACCACCGCGAACGCGAGGAACGACCAGAGCTTCATCCGCTCGGCGACCGCCCCCGAGACGATGGACATCGCGGTGGCGACGAACACCACCTGGAAGAAGAAGTCCGAGAGGTTCGAGTAGTAGGGCGCGTCCTCGCCGCCGGCGACCACGTCGGCCACCGCGTTATCCGCGGTGCCGAGCATGCCGAAGCCCGGGAAGATGCCGGTGCCGTCGCCGTACATGATCCCGTAGCCGACCAGCATGTACATGATGCAGGCGATGGCATAGAGGCCCACGTTCTTGGTCAGGATCTCCGCGGTGTTCTTGGCGCGGACCAGGCCGGCCTCGAGCATTGTGAAACCGGCGGCCATCCACATGACCAGCACGCCCGACATGAGGAAGTAGAAGGTGTCCAGCGCGTAGCTGAGTTCTGCAAGTTTTTCCACGTTCTTCTCCCCCTGCTCAGACGGCTTCAGGGCCGGTTTCGCCCGTGCGAATCCGGATGACCTGTGCCAGCGGCATGATGAAGATCTTGCCGTCGCCGATCTTCCCCGTGCGGGCGGTGTTGCTGATGACCTCGACGACCTGCTCGAGCAGGTCGTCGTCGATGGCGACCTCGACCTTCATTTTCGGCAGGAAGTCGACCACGTACTCGGCGCCCCGGTAGAGTTCCGTGTGGCCGCGCTGCCGGCCGAAGCCCTTGACCTCGGTGACCGTGACGCCCTTGACCCCGACGTCCGCCAGGGCCTGCCTGACGTCGTCGAGCTTGAACGGCTTGATGATGGCTGTGACGAGTTTCATGCTGCTCACCGCAGGTCGAAGGTCTTGCTGATGGTGAAGTACAGCGTGGTCTCGCCGGAGTCCCCGGGCGCCAGGTCGCTGTCGCTGTAGACGGCGGCGATGCCGAGATCCAGCCCCGCGACCTCGGTGCCGTACCCGACCTCGAAGTAATCACCCTCGAAGTCGTTGGCGAACGTGCCGTAGGTGGCGTAGAAGCCCTGGTACTCGACCGTGCCGGCCCAGAAACCGTAATCCAGCGTCGGGCCGTCGAAGTTGTCGTATTCGCCGCGCGAGTACTCGAGGCTGAACAAGCCGTAGCCCAGGTTGAGGTTGATTTCCTGGTAGGTGTCGTCGAAATCGTCAGTGTAGAAATAGCCGGTGTATCCGACGCTGTAACTGAAGTCGCCGACGCTGCCGCCGTAGCCGCCGTACAGGTCGTACTCGATGCCTTCGCCGACCTCTGCGGCCCAGGTGCCGACAAACAGGCCGGAGGAATGCTCGTAGTCCAGTCCGCCAAAGGCCGAAGCGGACGTGTTCTGCTTGATGCCGCGGAACAGGTAGTCCGACATCATGCCGATGTTCGCGCTAAAATCTGAAGCGACTGCGGGTTGCGTGGCGCCCAGGGCGAGGGCGACGAGCAGGTAACGGGATCGACCCATGTGTGTATCCTCCCAATGTGTTGCGTGGTCAGGGCCGACTTGCCCCGGCTGATGCTGCTTTGCACGATGCGTGCCAGTTTCCGGAATGCAGCGTTTTGGGCGGAAACGGGACCGGGCGGAGAGAATCGGCGCACCGCCTTGGTGCGCAGCCGCATCACGTCATGCCCCATCGCGGGGCGCGAGGAACACGAATGGACCCGAAGAACCTGAACATCGACGAACTGGCCCGCCGCCTGGCGGACGCGCTGCCGGGCGGGCTCAGGGCGCTGCAGGCCGATGCCGAGCAGAACTTCCGTGCCGTGCTCCAGGCGGGCCTGTCCCGGCTCGATCTCGTGACCCGCGAGGAGTTCGACGTGCAGGCGGCGGTCCTCAAGCGCACCCGCGAGAAGCTCGAGGCGCTCGAGACGCGGCTTGAGGCGCTGGAGACACCTGAGGACGGCGAGTAACCGCAGCGCGTTTCCGGCGTCCATCGCCGGAAAGTCGGCGTTCTCCGCGGACCGGTCTCCGGCGATCCTGCCGGCAGTCCCCGCGGAGAGATCCAAATGGCCCTGGCGAGAGTACTCAGTCGCGCGCAGTGCGGCCTCGAGGCGCTGCCGGTGTCCGTCGAAGCCTACGTGGGCGGAGGCCTCCCGGGCTTCCACCTGGTCGGCCTGCCCGCGACGGCGGTGCGCGAGAGCCGCGACCGGGTGCGCGCCGCGTTGCTGACCTGCGGGTTCAAGTTTCCCGACGGCAGGGTGATCGTGAACCTCGCTCCCGCGGACCTGCCGAAGGAGGGCGGGCGCTTCGACCTGCCGATCGCGCTCGGCGTGTTGATCGCCTCCGGGCAGCTGCCGCGGCGCGGACTCAAGGTCACCGAGTTCGTCGGCGAACTTTCACTCAATGGCGACCTCCGGCCCGTCAAGGCCTCGCTGTGCGCCGCCATCGCGGCCGCCCGCGCCGGGCACACTCTGGTCGTGCCGGACGGCTGCGCCGAGGAGGCCGCGCTGGCGGGGGAGGGCGAGGTGCGCACGGCCGGCAGCCTGCTGGCGGTCGCGGCGCACATCCGGGGCCGGCGTCCGCTGGCGGTGGTTGCGACACCGCCCCGACCGCGTGTCAGGGGGGCTTACGGCCCGGACCTCGACGAGGTGCGCGGCCAGTTGCAGGGCAGGCGCCTGCTCGAGCTTGCGGCGGCGGGCGGCCACAATCTCCTGCTGATCGGTCCGCCGGGCACCGGCAAGACGATGCTTGCCAAGCGGCTGCCCGGGCTGTTACCGCCGCTCGACGCCGACGTGGCGCTCGAGGTCGCCGCGATCGCGTCCGCGGCCGGGCGGCGGTTTCGCGCCGAGGACTGGGGCCGGCGTCCATTCCGGGCGCCACATCACTCGGCGTCTTCCGTGGCGCTGACCGGCGGCGGGCCCATCCCGCGCCCGGGCGAGGTGACGCTTGCTCATCACGGCGTGCTGTTCCTCGACGAGCTGCCGGAATTCGCCCGCCCCGCGCTCGAGGCCTTGCGCCAGCCGCTGGAAGACGGCGAGCTGACCATCAGCCGGGCGGCGATGCAGCGCACCTTTCCGGCGCGCTTCATGCTCGTGGCGGCAATGAATCCCTGTCCGTGCGGCCATCTCGGCGACCCGTTGGGAAAGTGCCACTGCAGCGCCGATGCGGTGTTGCGTTATCGGTCGCGGATTTCCGGGCCGCTGCTCGACCGGATCGACCTGGTGGTCGAGATGCCGCGGCCGGCGCCGTCCGAGCTGTTCGGCCCACCGGGAGAGGACTCGGCGGCAGTGCGCGCGCGCGTGCTGGGAGTGCGCCGGATGAGCCTCGCGCGGCAGGGATGCCTGAATGCCGCGCTCCAGGGCAGGGCCCTCGACCACCATTGCGCCCTGGGCCCGGCCGAACGCGCGCTGCTGGCCCGCTCGGCCGAGCGACTCGGCCTGTCGGCGCGGGCGCAGACGCGGGTGCGCCGCGTGGCGCGGACGATCGCGGATGCGGATGGGTGCGCGATGGTCCGGGTCAAGCACCTGGCCGAGGCGCTGGCGTGCCGGGGGATGCCGGAGTGAGCGAGCCGCATGGATTTCGGCTCCTGGCGATAGCCAAGCGCTTGGGTTTATGGGAGGATGATGTTGTGCCGACAGTTCTGCGTGGCTCAGGTTTCAGGGTCGTCATCTATTCCAACGACCACCGTCCTGCCCATGTGCATGCGATGTCCGCGGAAGGTGAGGCCGTGTTCGTGCTCAATTGTCCGGACGGGCCGCTTGAGCTTCGGGAGATCTATCGGCTCGGCCGGCGCGTGGCCTCTGTTTTGAAGGCCTGGCTGGCACCGAGGCTACCGACGCTATGCGATCGATGGAGGGAGATTCATGGCCGTTTCTGACCGAGAATTCCGCGCGGCCGCGCGCCGTGGGGAGACTTCAGACCCATTGCGCCCAAGAGCATGTATCGCTCGCTACGTGGCGAGTAGCGACCAGATCGTGGTTGAATTTCATGACGGAATGGAATTGCGAATCCCGCGCAGGCTCGTCCAGGGCCTGGTCGAGGCACCCGGCGCGGCCCTCACAGAGATCGAGATTTCCCCCTCCGGTCTCGGGTTGCACTGGCCAAGACTCGATGTGGACCTGTATTTGCCGTCAGTCATGCTCGGTCATAAGGAGTCGCAACGGCTGATTGCGCAACAGCTTGGCGCGGCCGGTGGTCGGGCCCGGAGTCGCGCTAAAACGGCTGCCGCGCGAAGGAATGGCGCGCGCGGGGGCCGGCCGAGGCGGGACGACACGGTCTGATCGCGGGGTCCGGTGGGTAGATCCTGGACCCGCCGAGCTCGAAGCCGGGAACTACACGGGTGGTCAGCGCGGCACGGCGGCCGCTTCGAAGCCGTGGCTGGCGAGGATGGCCTGGCCCTCTGGCGAGAGGATGAACAGTGCCAGGCGCCAGCCCGCGGGGTCCGCATCGGCCCGGACGATGAGGCCGTAATCCGCCCCGACGGCCAACCCCGAAGGGATGCTGATGATCTGAAGAACCGGCTGCTCGCGCTTCGCCAGCACGGCATTGGTGCAGTAGGTCAGGAAAATATCGGCGCGATCCTCGGCCATCACCCATGCGTACGGGTTCCGCCCCGCGGGCGGCGGCGCGCTGTCGGGGCCGCCGGTGAGTTGCAGGGCCTTCGCGTCCAGCACGGCGAAGCTGCCGGGCCGCACTGTCTCGGCGCGTTCGAACAGACTCCAGGCGTAGTCACCGCTGGGATCCGCCACAGGCGTCGAGGTGCCCACCCGCACGTCCGGATCCAGCAACACGTCGAGCAGGCTGTTGCTGGTTACGGTGAGCCCGGGCTGGGCCAGCCCGCAGAGCTGGTTGCGGGCGAACAGTGCGACGGGGCTGCCCCAGCCGGCGCCGGCCAGCTGGTTCGGATGCGCCATGTTGGCGGACGCGAAGACATCAGGCTGCTCGCCCTCCTCGATGGCGCCGCGCAGCAGCCCGCTCGGGCCGAAGCGCGTGCCGGTCGACGTGCCGTATCGGGCGTCGTGGGAGGCAACCACCTCGCCCAGCGCAGCCTTCAGGCTGCCGGCGGCAAACAGTACCGTGTCGGCGGCGACCGCCGGCCCCCCCCCGACGGCCAGCGCCAGTACGACCGCCACCCCGCAAAGTCCGTTCGATGCTTTCACGTCGGTTTCTCCGAGTGCAACGCTGTGATGGGCGATGTTAGCCCGGCTGGCGTGGCGTGGAGACCGCAGGTGGCGGCCGGAGGATGCCTGAGCCTGCATGGAGTGTCTCTGGTTTCCGAAGTCGGGCCGGGCTGTGTTTTGCCCGCGCTCAGCCGACGCCCGGTCCGAAGCGATCCGTCGCCCGGCCACCGTCCGTGCTGGTGCTCGCCGGCATGCACACGCGCCGGCCGCTCTGGGTTCGCTCCACGGTGACCGCCACGCCGTATACCTCGCTGAGGGCCTCGTCATTGAGCACCTCGGCGGGCGGGCCGCGCCGGAAAATGCCGCCGTCGTGCATGAGGATGACATCCGCGCCGAGCGCGAAAGCATGGTCCGGATTATGGGTTGACAGGATGACGCCATGGCCGGCGTGGGTGGCGGCGTGGGCCAGCTTGCCGATCTCGCCGAGCACCAGTGCCTGGTTGCCGAAGTCGAGGCTCGCCGTGGGTTCGTCCATGACGATCAGCGGCGTCTCCTGGACGAGCGCGCGCGCGATCAGCACCAGCTGGCGCTGGCCTCCCGACAGCCGGGTGTAATCGCGATGCGCCAGCTCGGCGATGCCGAGGCGCGCCAGCGCCGCATGGGCCGCCTCGTGGTCGGCCTGGCCCGGCTGCGCGAACAGGCCGAGGCGCGCGGTCCGCCCCATCATCACGATCTCGATGGCCTCGAACGGAAACGGCGGCGCATGCGCCTGGGGAACGTAACCGATGCGGCGCGCGATCGCGGCCCGCGGCAGGCGGCTCAGGGCGCGGCCGCCGAGGCTGATCTCCCCGCCCAGCGCCGGGATCAGCCCGAGCAGCGTGCGGAACAGTGTTGTCTTGCCGCAGCCGTTGGGACCGAGCAGGCAGAGGATCTGGCCGGGCACGATCTCGACGTCGATGTCCTGGCCCACGGTGATGCGGCCGTAGCCGATCCTGAGACCGCGCGCCGCCAGCTTCATGACCAGCCCCGCCGGCCCGAGGCCAGCAACGCGATGAAGAACGGCGCGCCGATCAACGCCGTCAGGATCCCGAGCGGAATCTCGATGGCGCCGAGCGTCCGTGCCAGGGTATCGACGATCAGCAGGTAGCCGGCGCCCACGACGATGGAGACCGGCAGCACCAGCGAGAAACTCGGGCCGACCAGCATGCGTGCGATATGCGGGATCACCAGGCCGACCCAGCCCACCACGCCCGCGATGGCCGTCACGCTGGCGGTGACGAGGGTTGCGGAGGCAATCACGAGCAGGCGCAGCCTGCCGACTTCGACGCCCAGCGCCCGCGCCTCGTCGTCACCGGCCGACAGGACGTTGATGCGCCAGCGCAGCAGCACCAGCGGCACGAGGCCGAGAAAGACCGCCGGCAGGGCGGGTGCGATATCCGTGACGGTCACGGCGGACAGCGAGCCGAGCAGCCAGAAGGTGATCGCGGGCAGCTGGTCGTAGGGGTCGGCCAGCACCTTGAGCAGCGAGGTCGCTGCCCCCGCGAGGGCGCCGACGACCACGCCCGTCAGCACCAGGGCGAGCACCCGGTCCGTGTTCCGTACCGCCGCGGCAATGACCGTGACCAGCAGCACGGCGGCCAGCCCGCCGGCAAAGGCGAAGGCCTGGATCGCGACGACCGGCATGGACAGGAAAATGCCGATCACGGCGCCGAGGCCGGCGCCGGCGGACACCCCCAGGATGTCCGGGGACACCAGCGGATTGCGGAACAGCGCCTGGTAGCTGGCGCCGGCCGCCGCCAGCGCGGCGCCGACCAGCAGCGCTGCCAGCACGCGCGGCAGGCGGATGTTATGAATCACGATCCGGGCCTGCGGGTCGCCGCCCCCGAACAGCGCGGCGATCGCCTCCAGCGGGGACAACGGGTAAGGACCGATGAACAGCGCCCCGGCCGCCAGGCCTGCCACGGCAAGGCCGAGAGCCAACGCGAGCGTCAGTCGGGGCCCCGACGCACGGGCCCCCAGACTCATCGCGGCGGTCTTCCCTCGCTCCATTCCAGCAGCCTGTCCAGATCCTCGTCGGCGAGCTGCACATGGTAGTACAGGTGGTAGAAGGCCCGTGTCTCTTCGCGCAGGTCACGGTCCCAGAGATCCGGATAGAACAGCCCGGCGAGCCAGCGCAGTCCCATCAACCGGTTCAGCGAGGGCGGCCGGTCGATCCAGCCGAACGGGGCGGTCGGGGCCAGGTAGACACGTCCTTCGCGCACCGCCTGGATGGGGGCCCATAGCGGGTCCTCGAGCACCCTGGCGTAAAAGTTCCGGTCCCAGGTGAGGATGACCTCGGGGTTGGCGACCAGGACCTGCTCGATGGAAGCCTGCACGAGGCCGCGGCGGCCGTCGCCGGGGTCGGCCACGTTACGGCCCCCGGCGCGCTCGATGATCTCGGTATTGATCGAGCCCTTCAGCCCGGTTTCGAGCCCGTCGGGGCCGCGTGCGAGGTAGACGCGCGGCCGCTCGGTCTCCGGCGTCTCGTCCAGGATGCCGTCGAGCCGTTCGAGCATCGCCTCGACGTCCCGCGCCAGCCGTTCGCCGCGCTCGGGCACGCCCAGCACCTCGCCGACCAGCCGCAGCGCCTCCGGGGTCGCCCCAAGGCGCCCGTCGATCAGCAGGTAGGGGATGCCGGTCTGTCGTTGCACGCGATCGGCGAGATCGATGAACGTGTTGCGCACCGAGCCGAAGTCGATGATCAGGTCGGGCCGAATCTGCAACACCCGCTCGAGATTCGCGTCGCCGCCACGGCCGGTGAGCAGGCCCGTCTCCGGCAAGGCGCGGAAGGGGGCCGCGATATAAGGGGCTTCCTCCGGCCGGATCGCGCGCGGCCAGCCGGCCAGCACCTCCGGCCGGACGACATAGACCAGCACCGACGCCGGCGCCCCGGCGGCGTACACGGTCCGGATCTCGTCGGGCACCTCGACGGTGCGGCCGGCGCTGTCCACGACGGGCCGGGCCGCTGCCGGCGCCGCGGCGAGCAGGGCGAGGGCGAGGGCGAGCAAGGCCGCGCGGAACAGGGTGACGTGCTTCATCACGCGTTAGTTTCCCGGATGGAGTGCAGACGATGGGCCTCGGCGCTACACGCAGTTGGCGCGCCGCCCGCCGGACGACCAACCCATACTAACCATGCCCGTCGCGTTCAAGATAGTTTGCCGGCCGGCCTGGTGTCTGTCCTGCTGCATAAAATGTCTTAAATTACGCGACGGCCCCGCGCGCACGCCGGCTCGCCGGATGGCAGTTGCGGGCCGGTCCCATGGCGAGGATCATGGTGAGTCACTCTTGGCTGCGTCTGGTTCACGCAGCTCAATCACAGAAGGAACACCCATGAAAATCAGTGCACGCAACGTACTCGAAGGCCGCGTCAAGGAAATCAAGACGGGGCCGGTGAACAGCCAGGTCGTCGTCGATATCGGCGGCCATGCGATCACTTCCATGATCACCACCGATGCGGTGAATGACCTCGCCCTCGAAGAGGGCAAGGCGGTCCGCGTGATCATCAAGGCTTCCGAGGTCCTGCTCGGCGTCGATTGACGGACCGGGCAGCGGCGGGCCGGACTCCGGCAGGGCGGCATTCCGGCAGGGCGGCATTCCGGTATAGTCCCGCCCTCCCCGGACACGACGCCCGCCCATGTCCCTGAATCCCGCCCAGCTCGAGGCCGTGCGTTACACGGCCGGTCCCCTCCTTGTGCTTGCCGGCGCCGGCAGCGGCAAGACGCGGGTCATCACGCAGAAGATCGCCGCGCTGGTGGCGGGCGGCGTGCCGGCCTATGGCATCGCCGCGGTGACCTTCACCAACAAGGCGGCGCGCGAGATGCGCCAGCGCGTCGGGGCGCTGCTGGACGCCGGGACCGCGAAGGCGCTCAAGGTGTCCACCTTTCACACCCTCGGCCTGAATATCCTGCGCCGCGAATACGGCAACCTCGGCTACAAGCGCGGCTTCACGATCTTCGATGCCCACGACAGCCGCAACCTGGTGAAGGAGCTGCTGAAGAACGACAACGCCGATACCGAGGGCGCCATCGACGGCGCGTGCGCGGCCTTTTCCGCCTGGAAGAGCGAGCTGGTGACGCCCGAGGCGGCGCTGGCGGGCGCGGCCGACGCGCTCGAGCAGGCCCGCGCGCGCCAGTACTCGGCTTACCAGCGGGCCCTGCAGGCCTACAACGCGCTGGACTTCGACGACCTGATCGCGCGCCCGGTGTTCCTGTTCCGCGAGCTGCCGAAGGTGCTCGAGGCCTGGCAGGACCGGATCCAGTACATGCTGGGCGACGAGTACCAGGACACCAACTTCGCGCAGTACCAGCTGATGGGCCAGCTCGTCGGGGCGCGCGGGGCGTTCACCGTGGTCGGCGACGACGACCAGTCGATCTACGCGTGGCGCGGCGCACGTCCCGACAACCTCAAGAGCCTCGCGACCGACTACCCGGCGCTCAGGGTCATCAAGCTGGAGCAGAACTACCGCTCCTCGGGGCGCATCCTGGCGGCGGCCAACGACCTGATCGCCAACAACCCGCACCTGTTCGAAAAGCGCCTCTGGAGCGCTCACGGGCCCGGCGACCGCATCCGGGTGCTGGTCGCGCGCGACGGGCCCGACGAGGCCGACCGCGTGGCGATGGAGATCATGCGGCTGCGCATGGAGCGCGGCGGCGAATGGCGTGATTTCGCCGTGCTGTACCGGGGCAACTTCCAGGCGCGGCCGTTCGAGCAGGCGCTGCGCACGCTGGAGATTCCCTACTCGGTGACCGGCGGGACCTCGTTCTTCGACCGCGCCGAGGTCAAGGACGTCCTCGCCTACCTGCGTGTCATCGCCAACCCGGACGACGACGCCGCGTTCCTCAGGATCGTCAACGTGCCGCGCCGCGAGATCGGCACCGTCACGCTCGAGAAACTCGGCGACTGGGCCTCCAGCCGGGGCCTGGGCCTCCTCGCAGCCTGCCTGGAGGCCGGGCTGCACAGCGTCCTGCCGTCGCGCACGGTCGAGCGGCTGCACGGCTTCGCGCGGCGCATGATCGAGCTGGGCGACGAGGCCGAGGGTGGCGCCCCGGTGGACGAGCTCGCGCGGGAGCTCATCGAGGAACTCGGCTACCGCGACTGGCTGTTCGAGAACGCCCGCGACCCGCGCCAGGCGGAGACGGCCAACGAGAACCTCGCCGAGCTGCTCGACTGGCTGGGGCGCGCGTCGCGTGGCGAGGACGAGCCCACGCTGGCCGACGCGCTGCGCAAGCTGTCGCTGATGGACATGCTCGACCGGCAATCGGGCGACGATACGGACGACCGCGTCCGGCTCATGACGTTGCACGCGGCCAAGGGGCTGGAATTCCCTACCGTGTTCCTGGCCGGTTGCGAGGAAGAGCTGCTGCCGCATCGCGCGAACCTGGAAGGGCCCGGCCTCGAGGAGGAGCGGCGCCTCGCCTACGTGGGGATCACGCGTGCGCAGCAGCGGCTGTTCATGAGTTATGCGCGGCGGCGCAAGCGCTTCGGCGAGATCCTGGAATGCACGCCGAGCCGTTTCCTCGAGGAACTGCCGGCCGAGGCGCTGGAGTGGGAGGGGCGGGTGGAGCTGAGCCCGGAAGAAACGAAGGCCCGCGCGCACAGCGCGATCGCGGGCCTCCGATCGATGCTGGGCGACGACTAGGGTCTAAGCCCTTAGCCTCCGAGGGCGTCCACCATGTGCTGCACGGCGTCGCGGACCTGCGCGTCGCTCAGGCTGGCGTTCCCGCCGCGCGGCGGCATGTAGCCGGCCTCGCCCTGGAAGCCCTCGATCGCGTGCTGCACGAGGGTGTCGATGCCCTTGTCGATGCGCGGCCCCCAGGCATCGGCGTCACCGGTCTTCGGCGCGCCCGCGATGCCCATGCCGTGGCAGGCCGTGCAGGCCGCCTTGTAGACCCCCTCGCCGTCGAGTTCGGCGGTGCCGCTGGCGGCCGCCGACGGCGGCGGCGCCATCGCGGCGGGCGCCACGCCGCCCGGGTCGCGTAGCCCGCTGTTGTCCTGGCCGGCGATCGCGACCTGGCTCACGGGGCGGATGCGTTCCTCGATCTTCGCCTGGAAGGCCGGCTCGGCTTTCTGGTGGGCCACCTGGGTGCGGCCCGCGAGCGCGGACGCCAGGAAGTAGATGGCGATGGAAATCACCACCAGGATGCCGAGCACCAGCATGAAGGTCTCGAAAAACTTGCGATCCGTCTCTTCGCTCAACGCCGTGTCCTCTCCAGGTCCGCATGCCGGGTCCAGGCTCGCGGCCCCGGGGAAGCGCGGATTATAGGGGCTCGCCCCGGGGCCGCCAAACGCCGGTCCGCGAACCGTCGGCGCGGCCCCCTGCTTCGGCCGCGTGGACGCTGTCGGGGGATGCCGGTATCATTCGCCGCTTCCCCGAGTGCGCCCGTAGCTCAGTTGGATAGAGTGTTGGCCTCCGAAGCCAAAGGTCACTGGTTCGAATCCAGTCGGGCGCGCCATTGAATCGATGCCTGGACGCGCGATTCCCTCGCGGCTCAGAAGAATCGCACCACCAGGAACAGGCCGACCATCGCGAACCCCAGCGCGAGCTTGGCGGCCGTGCCCAGCACGAGGCCGATGGTGGCACCCCAGCCGGCGCGCCCTGCGGCCGCGAGGTCCCGGCGGGCGGACAGCTCCCCCAGCAGCGCACCGATGAATGGGCCGAGCAGCAGGCCGGGCAACCCGAAGAAGATCCCCACGAGGGCGCCGAGCGCCGCGCCCGCGACCGAACGGGGCGATGCGCCGTAGCGCTTCGCGCCGAAGGCGCCGGCGACGAAATCCGCCAGCGAGGCGAGCGCCGCCATCACGCCGAGCGCGACCAGCGTCCAGGCGCCCACGTGCACGAACTGCTCGGCCCAGGCGGCCAGGAGCAGGCCCGCGAACAGCAGCAGGGGTCCCGGCAAGGCCGGCAGCACGAGCCCGGCCAGGCCGGCCGCGACGAGCAGGATGGCGAGGAGCCACGTCAGCACGGTCATGGCCGCCACTATACCGGCGGCGCACCCGGGCGGGAGCCTCTGGTATAAAAGCGCGCATGCCCGCCGGACGACGACACAACAGGCTCCTGGTCTTGCTGGCCGTCTTGGCCCTGCTTGCCTTCGCACTCGAGCGGATGGGCTACCTGCCCGGCACGCTGGACCGCGCTTTTGCCCACACGGCCTGCGGCATTCCCGTCCACTACGTGCTCGGCGAGGTCGACGCGCGCTTCGAGTTCGACCGCTTTACCGTCACTGCGGCGCTCGTCGAGGCCGCGAATCTCTGGCAGTCGACCACGGGGCAGCTGCTGTTCATCGAGTCGGATCATCCCCTCGCGATGACGGTGGAGCTGCGCTTCGACCAGCGCCAGCAGGCCGCCAACACGCGCCGCTCGCTGCGCGGCGGGCTTGAGCGGGACCGGCGCCAGCTCGCGGAAGAGGAGGCGGCGCTCGTGCGGTGGAACGACCGCATCGAGGTCTCCCGCCAGGCCCACGACCGTGCCGGCGAGGCCTTGGCCCTGAGAGTGCGGGCGCACGAGGCCGAGGTCAGGGACTGGAACACGAGCCCGGAGCGGGCCACGGATGCCCGGCGCCGCGCGCTCGAGGCGGAGCGCCTGCAATTGCAGGCCGAGGTCGCCGAGCTCGAGCGCGCGGGCGAGTCGCTGAATGCCGACATCGCCGCGTATAACCGGCGCGCCGCCGACCTGAGGCAGCGCTCGGAGGAGTTTCTGTCGCGGGTCGCGCGCTACAACGAGACGGCCGCCGACGGTCCCGTGGAGTCGGGCCGCTACAGCTACGACCGAACCCAGGGCCGGCGCATCGAGGTCTACCGGGCGGAGAGCTACGACGAGCTCGTCTGGGTGCTCGCCCATGAGCTCGGCCACGCGCTCGCTATCGACCACGTCGCGGACCCCGGCGCGGTCATGAACGCCATGCTGCATGACGGCGGTGAGCTGCAGCCCGGCCGCGCGCGCCCGGTGGCCCTGGCGGAGGCGGACCTGGAGGCGCTGCACGCCGTCTGTGGTGAGCGGCTCCGGTGACCGGCTAGGCTTCCGAGTGCAGTGCGCCGGCGCGGGGCAGCGTCTTGGACACGAGAATCAGCGCGCCGCCAACGAGGGCCAGGGCGATAAACAGGGTCAGCGGCCTGCCGCTCGGGAAATCCTCGAGGAGCAACTTTATGCCGGTCAGGACGAGCACCGGATAGGCGAGCCAGCGCGCCTCGGGCCAGCGCCAGTGGCGGCTCGATATGGCCATGGTGACTGCGGAGGCCGCCAGTACGGCGGTGCGCAGCGCGGCTAGCCTGCCGAGATCCGAGGATGGCCCCGGCACTGCGGCCAGCAGCGGCGCCAGCGCGGTCACGATCAGGCCGCCGATGCTCCAGCCGGCCAGGGCCAACACGACCAGCTGGGGCAGAATCGCCAGCGGACCCCAGCGCTCGGAGCGTTGAGCCACCGGAATGAACAGGCACGAGACCGTGGCGGCAGCCACCACCACCTCCGCTACGACCAGCGGTGGCCACGCCACGAGGGGATCTCCGCCGAAGGCCATGACACCGGTGGTCAGCACCCCGGAACCCGCGCACGCGGCACACAGCAGCAACGTGCAATGCAGGCTGAGCGAAACCCTTTTGTACCGGCCGCTGGCCCAGGCCAGCCCGACGGCCAGTAATGCCCAGGCCACGGCCGCCTTTGTCGGTGTGAAAACCAGCGCGCTGCCGCCCACCAGGAGCGCCAGCCCGAGGGTGGAATAGAAGTAGTGGCTCCGGCCGCGGACGGATCGCGTCTCCGGTGTGAACGCAAGGGCGTAGGCGCCGAGGCCGAGCGCCAGGGCAATCATGCCGAACGCGGCGAGCCCGGCGCCGCCCGATCGCGAGGCGAGGAATGCGACGACAAATGCGATGGCGCTGGCGGCCATTGCTTGCACGGTCTCAAAGACCCCTGGCGGACGGCCCTGTAGATGTGAACGCGCCGCAAAACTCAGCAGGAACGAGCCCCACATCGCGAGCCCGAGCAGGTAGGGCGTGAGTGGCTGGATGGCCCAACTGGGATTGGCGCTTACAACGGCCAGGGCCACGATACCCAGGTTGGCGCCGGCCGCGCCGAGCCACTGCAGGCCCCGCCACTGCCGCAGATACGCGGCCCACAGCGTGGCCACTCCCAGCAAGAGCCCGAACTCGGTGAATGGCACTGCCGCGCCCGAGGCCTTCGACAAGATCACCGCGGTCAGCAGCCCGCCGGCTGAGCTCAACCACGCGAGTCCGCGCAGGTCACGCACCGCCCCGACCAGCAGGTAAAGCGCGCAGCACACGGCCAGCGCGATGGCGCTTTGTGGCCCCGACAGCAGCTGGAAGCGGGTCACCGCCTCGATCAGGATGGGCAGCGCCAGGAACACCGAAACGGTGCCGTAGACGAGGGCGCTGCCGCGCCGGGGCTGGTGGACGGCACTTCGGTAGGCCATGTACAGCCAGAACAACGCATAGGTTGCACCGAGCGGGATGCCCGCCCAGGTCGGCAACAGGCCGAGGTCCGTGATCGCCCGCAGCAGGTACGCGCCGCCGAAGATCAGCAGGATGCGACCCAGGTAGGTCGGCACGCTTGCCAGCGACCCGGCCGCGAGCGGCGCGCCAGAAATCGCTTCCTCCGTGGGGATCCGCGCGGTCCTTTGACCCGCGCCTTCGATGGCGCTGAGGCGTGACTCGATGGCCGCCAGTCGGGCCTCAACGTCAGCCAGACGATCGACCATGGCAGTTTCCCCTGAATAGCCGTGACGCGGTTGCTTCAGCCTGTCTCCACATCTTGTCGCAGCGACGGGACAAACTTGTTGATGATCCATAGCAACACGAACGGCGTGATGGCGACCATCAGTGCCCCGAACAGCCCTTCTTTGAAGGTTTCCACGTCATGAGGAATCAGCGGGATTTCGTAGTGCATGTAGCCTGCGAACGAGAGCGAGAATGCCTGGCCACCGATGACGACGTTCCAACGCATCATGAACACGCCAAACAGGACCAGCACCAGCGCAACGACCGTACGCCGGATGGTCAGTCGCGGCAGGACCAGCAGGATGAAGGGAACGATCGTTCCCATGGTGAACTGCAGGAAGAAGATATTGAAGAAATCCTTGCCATACATGACCGAGCGAAGGATGTCCCAGGACTTCATGGCCGTGTAGCCGCGGAAAATCAGGTCGAGCAGTTCGAGGCTGATGGCTGCGATGAGGAACCCGAGCAGGAAGCGCGAGGCCTTGGCGACGACGGCTGTCTCCACGCCCTTGATTTCGCTCGCCTTGCGCATGCCGCCGCGCCGCCGGTTGCGGAATGCCTGCCATTCCATGATTACGATGTATGTCAGCATGCACAATGCGATGCCGGAAACGACTGCGGACATGATGAAAATGACCGGCATGAGCGGTGACATCCAAAGCGCATTGGCCTTGACCGAGCCGAAGATGAACCCGGCATAGCCATGCAGGAAGCAGGCCACGGGGATGCCGATCGCTGCGAGAATTGTTGCGGCCTTCTTGTCGGCCGCCCTGGCCTCCGGTCCGATGTCGTAGGCGCCGAGTGTGAGCACGCTGTAGACGATTCGCCGGAATGAATTGAGTATGCCAGGCTGATTGCGTAGCGCCTGCGCCTGGGTGACGAAGTACTTGCGGTAAACAAACCAGATTTCGCTGACGACGATCATGCCGTAAGTGGAGAAGACGATGCCGAACGCGGCAATGGCGGAAGTGAAATGCGGTGTCAGGATCGGGTGCGAGACGCGAGTCGGTTGTTGCAGATGCAGCAGCAGCGGCATGACCGCGACCGGGAGCAAGGCCAGCGAGAACACCAGCGAGAACTGGGCGATGTGCTTCAAGTCCTTCTGGCCGAAGACGTGGTACAGGGAGGAGAGCACGAAGGCGCCGGCCACCAGGCCCGTCATGTAGGGGTACATGACAATCTGGATGCTCCAGTAAATGAATTCGTTCGGATAAACGAACAACTCTTTTACGGTCCACTCGGCACCGTGAACTATCAGTTCAGTGGACATGCGTCACCTCACCTTCTCGTCAAGGCCGAGATAGAAGACCTGTGGCTTCGTGCCGTATTCGTCCTTCAGCACCTGGACGCGCTCAGTCCGGATGACCTTGGCGACGGGGTCGTCAGGATCATTCATGTCGCCAATCTTGCGCGCCTCGAACGGACAGGCCTGGACGCAGGCTGACTCGAGCCCCTTGCTGATGCGGTGGTAACAGAAGTTGCACTTCTCCGCGGTCTTGTGGACCGGATGGAAGAAGCGGACGCCGTAAGGGCAGGCCATGATGCAGTAGCCGCAACCGATGCACCATTTCCTGTCCACCAGCACAACGCCATCGTTGGTCTGGTAAGTCGCGCCGACCGGGCAGACCTGGACACACGGCGGGTTCTCGCATTGGTTGCAGAGCTTCGGGACGAAGAACGCCTTCGAAATATTCTCCGGGTCAATTTCCTCGCCGCGGATCTCGGGATCGGTGAATCCGTCGCGGCCGCCGTCCGGGGAGTCCGTGTGAACGACGCCGTCCTTGGTCACGACATAGCGCTCGACCCAGGTGCGGGTCACCGGCGCATCGTAGGGAATTTCGTTCTCGGTCTTGCAGGCCTTCACGCACAAGCCGCACCCGGTGCATTTTTCCGTGTCGACCAGGAATACCCAGCGCTTCTTCGCGTCTCCGACGCTGGCCCCGGCGTCACGCGGGCCCAGGAATGCAGCAGTACCCGCCGGCAGAGCCGCACTGACGGCGCCCGCCAGGGATTTCTTCATGAAGTCGCGCCGCGAACAGCTCATTACGTGTCCTCCCGGTCGGGATGGTGCGGGTTGTGGCACACACGGCATTCCCGCCGCGGCCGGTGCGTGTTGCCGTCTATGGCGGGCAGCGCCGCCCGCTGGCTGGAGGGATAGGGCAGGGCCTGATGACACCGCAGGCACTGTGCGCGCGAGCCGTCGATGGGAAGTTGCTTGACCTGCTTCGGATGATCCACGCCCGGGCCGTGGCAGTTCTCGCATTGGATGGCTGCGTGCTTCGAGGCGGCGTGCTCCGTGCTGTTTTCCTCGTGGCACCGGGCGCAGCGTGCCATCCCCTGGTACTTGACGGTGACGTCCTGCCATTCCTGGATGTTGCCAAGGCGATAGAAGTTGTACGTGAACGTCTCGCCGTGCACGCCGAAGTCAGCGGGGACCATGAAATGCCTGGCGACCAGAACCACGGCAACAAGGCCAATCGCTACCCAGAGCGGGCGGAGTACATGGTTCTTCATGCTTTCTCCATGGTCGTGCGAACAACGCGGCTCCACGCTGGAGCCAGTGCCAACGGACTCCAGCGCATGCGCCGATGTGAAAGCCGCCGATCCTCCATGTGCTGCATACGCTTGAGCGTCTTGCAGCAGGGGCTTTTTTTCGGTGTGCCCTCCGTCGAGTTAATGTGAACGAGCGGTGCCGAATGTCGCAATAAGTACATACCGTTGAAATCTATGCTGGCGGGCCGCGCCTTCGTTGATCGCGCGCACCTTCATCGGGCCCCGTTCCTGCAAGCAAGGCCAGCGTGGACTATTCTTTGGGCAACCGGTCTGAGTCGGTGAGGCAGCCTTGGTGTTTGGGTCCCGCGTACCGCGGAATTCCACGCGAATGGTTCCTGCCTCGATGCCCGGCTGGCAACAAGGAGGAACCATGATGTCCAAAATTCTGCTTCCAGTAGATGGGTCAAAGAGCGCGCAGCACGCAGTCGACCACGTCGCCAGGCTCGCCAAGGGCAAAGACGACGTCGCAGTGACGTTGCTGTACGTGCACCAGGTGCCAGTGCGCTTCGGCGCCGTCGCCCCGGCGGTACACCCCGCGGAGTTCAAGGAGATCGAGAAGGAATACGCCGATCCCGTGTTCGCAGAAGCGGAGCAATTGCTGCGCCAGGCGAATGTGAATTTCCAGCATGAGGTGCGCGTTGCCGGGGACGTGGCGCCGGTGATCGCGAAGCGCGCCCAGGAACTGCATTGCGACGCCATCGTAATGGGCTCGCATGGCGGCGGTGCGCTGGCCCACGCGCTGTTGGGATCCACAGCCAACAAGGTCGTGCACTTGGCGGACGTGCCCGTCACGCTGGTCAAGTAAGCACTCCAGCCCCACTGCGGTTCCCGCTTGGGCGGTGACCACCTGCGGGGTGCGTCGCCGCAGGATTCCCGCGCTCGCGACCAGCGCCGGCATTCGCCTATACTTCCGCGCCCAGGGCGCCCGAGGGAGTCGCGCGTGGAACAGGTGGAACCGGGACTGCTGTCGGCGCTGGTGCTTGCGGGTCACATGCTGCTGGTCGCGGGCCTGTCGATCCGGGTGCTGTTCCGGCACCTGCCGGTCGGCGCCACCCTGGCGTGGCTGATCGTGCTGTTCGTGCTGCCGCTGCTGGGGTCGGCGCTGTACCTGTTCATCGGCGAGAACCGGCTCGGCCAGAAGCGCGCCCGGCGCTGGCGCGACATCCACGACCTCTATCGCGAGTGGCAGGGCCGGCTGAAGAGCCGGGCGGACATCGACTGGCATGCGCTCCACCCGCGCGCCCGATCGCTGGCGAGCCACGGCGAATCCATCACGGGGTTCACCGCCCTCCAGGGCCACGCGGTCGACTTGTTGCCCGACTGGCACAGCTTCGTCGACGCACTGGTCGCCGATATCGAGGCCGCAAAGAGCACCTGCCACCTGGAGTTCTACATCTGGGACTCGGCGGGACGCGTGGGCGAGATCTACACGGCGCTGGCGCGGGCCGCCGCGCGGGGCGTGATCTGCCGGGTGCTGGTCGATGACGTGGGCTCGAGTGAATTCCTGAGGAGCCGCGAGGCGGACGGGCTCCGCAAGATCGGCATCCGGCTCGTCAGCTCCCTCCCGGTCGGGCTGTTCAGGATGCTGCTCGTGCGCATGGACCTCAGGAACCACCGCAAGATCATCGTGATCGACGGCGAGATCGGCTACACGGGCAGCATGAACCTGGTGGACCCCGGGTACTTCAAGACGCATGCGGGCGTCGGCCGCTGGGTGGACGCCATGGCCCGGATTCGCGGGCCCGCCGTCGAGGTGCTCAACGGCGCGTTCCTGGAAGACTGGGAACTGGAGACCGACGAGGGCATGGCGATTCTCGAGACAGCGGACATCCGCAGCGTGCCGGAGCAGGGCGAGGCGGTCTTGCAAGTGGTGCCCTCGGGGCCGGGTCTCAACCGCGCCTCGATCCACCAGCTGCTACTGTCGCTGCTGTACTCGGCCGAGCACGAACTGGTGCTGACGACGCCCTATTTCGTGCCGGATGAATCCATCATGACGGCGCTGGTGTCCGCTTCGCGCCGGGGCGTCGCGGTCACGCTGAACGTGCCGGCGCGGCTCGATTCGGTGCTGGCGCGCCATGCCGGCGCCGCCTGCTTCGAGGAACTGCTTTCCGCTGGCGTTCGGATCGCGCGCTACGAGCCCGACCTGCTGCACACCAAGGCGATCACGGTGGACGGGCGGATCGCGGTCATGGGCTCGGTGAACATCGACATGCGCAGCCTGTGGCTGAACTTCGAGATCTCGCTGTTCATCTACGACCAGGCCTGCGCGGCGCGGGTGCGTGCGCTGCAGGAGCGTTACCTCCGCGACTCAGTGGACCTGCACCCAGAAGCCTGGCGGCGGCGTCCGGCCACCGCGAGAGTCGCCGAGGGCGTGCTGCGGCTCCTCGGGCCGATGCTTTAGGGCCTGTTCACACTCGGCGACCTGCCAAGTGTGAACAGGCCTTAGCCCTGCGGCGTGCCCGCTTCCCGTGCGACCAGGTAGTTGATCACGTCGAGCACCGCCTCCGGGCTGCCGGCCTGCTCAACGCCGACCACGTACTTGCCGTTGACGACGAACGCCGGCACGAAGCTGAGCTGGTAACGCCGCGCCCGCACGTCCGCAGCGCGCAGTTCCGCGTCGACGCTGAACCCGGCCAGTGCATCGCGCGCGTCCGACTCGGAGATGCCGTAGCCGGCCAGGAACTCGATCATCAGGTCGATGGTGTTGAGCGGGTTCCGCTTGACATGCATCTCCTGGAAGATCGCGCGGTGGGTCTGGTCCGAGATGCCGAGCGCCTTGGTCGCGAAGTGGAGCCGCGCCTGCGGCTGCCAGCCCGGATTCAGTGTTGCGGGCAGCTGTACGTACTCGGCGACCTCCGGCTTGGATTCCCGCCACGCGGCCATGTACGGCGACATGATGTAGCAACCCCCGCAGCCGTACCAGAATACGTCAACCACCTCGACCTTGCCCGGCGCCACGTTGGTCGGCTGGGCGGGGTTGAGCACACGGTAGTGCTGGCCGGCGACGAAGCGTGCGTTCGAGCCCGACTCGGACTGACTCGCTTGCGCCACCCGGGTCTCAGCCGTCGCCGGCCTGGTCTCGGCGGCCGCCTGGACCGGCCGGGATACGGGCTGCACCTGCGCGGCGGGCTGCGCCGGTTCGGCGGCCGTCGTTGCGGCGGCGGTCGGTTCCTTGCCGCACGCGGCGAACAGCATGACGGTGAGCAGGGCGAGGGCAAGTCGTCTCATGGTCGATCTCCTCAGAGCGTTCCGAGCATATTGAGGCAGTAACCGCGCGCGCGAGTTCCCGCCAAGTGTGAACAGGCCCTAGCGGAGGCCCTGCAGGAAGGCGCTGACGGCACGGATGTCGTCCTCGGACATCCGCGCCGCGATTTCCTGCATGATCTGGTTCTGCCGCTCGCCGGCGGCATAATTCTTCAGGGCCGCGGCCGTGTAGCTCGCGTGCTGGCCCGCGATGACCGGGTAGCCCGCCAGGGGATTGCCTTGGCCCGTCGGTCCGTGGCAGGCGGCGCAGGCGGTGACGCCGCGCTCGAGTTCGCCGCCGAGGAAAATGCGCCGGCCGGGTTCGACCAGCGCCGGGTCCGCCTCGCGCGCGGCGGGCGCCTGGGCGTTGAAATAGGCGGCCAGGTCGAGAATGTCCTGCTCCGAGAGACCGACGGCCATTGGCGACATGAGGGCGTTCTGGCGCCCGCCGGACTTGAAGGCCTTGAGCTGGGTCACGAGATAGCTTGTATGCTGGCCGGCGATCGAAGGCCAATCGGGCATGGCGCTGTTACCATCCGGCCCGTGACAGGCGGCGCAGACGGCGGACTTTTCCCGTCCGGCCTCGACGGAGCCCTCGGCTTGCGCCGGGCCGTGGAATCCCAGGGCCGCGGCCAGCGCTGCGACGACTAAAAGCTTCCTCATGGCTCAGGTTCTCCAGTGATTAGCCCGTCGACTTGCCAGCCCGGCGTCCGACGGGTAGAAACCGAAATTCTACACTACGTCTATGAGTTACAGTCCACACCAATGAGCGCCTATCCCACCGCCGAATTCCTGACCAGCGCCAACAAGCCCGCGCAGTTCGTTCCCGACGTGGGCCGCGAGGTCGCCTTCGCGGGGCGCTCGAACGCCGGCAAGTCCAGCGCAATCAATGCGATCCTGGGCCGCCGGGGGCTGGCGCGGACGAGCAAAACCCCCGGCCGGACGCAGCTCGTGAATTTCTTTTCGGTGGGCGAGAACCTGCGCGTCACGGACCTGCCGGGCTACGGCT
>JBLRWH010000001.1:17842-151929 GCA_047921395.1 Gammaproteobacteria bacterium | reverse complement strand
ACGAGGCCTTCGCCTCGGTGGTGCTGCGCTTCATGCAGCAGCTCGACGTGCCGCATGAACAGATCAACGTCAACGGCGGCGCGATCGCGCTCGGCCATCCGCTCGGCGCCACCGGCGCCATGGTGCTCGGCACGCTGCTCGACGAGATGGAGCGGCGCGACCTGGCCACCGGGCTGGTGAACCTCTGCGTCGGGGCGGGCATGGGCACCGCCACCATCCTCGAGCGCGCCTGAAGGAATCCCAATCATGACTGAGACACTCAACTATTCCGTGGACCAGGACGGCGTCGCGCTGCTGGTCATCGACATCCCCGGCCGGCCGATGAACGTCCTCACGCCGGAGTTCATGAGCGAACTGGGCGAAACCATCGAGACGCTCGCCGGCGACGCGGCCGTGAAGGGCGTGGTGATCACGTCCGCCAAGGACGGCTTCATCGCCGGCGCCGACCTCAAGGACCTCGTCGGTGTGTTCGCGAGCATGCAGGACCCGAAGGAGATCTACGGCTACGCGCGCAGCTTCACGCTCCTGTTCCGCAAGCTGGAGACCTGCGGCAAGCCGCTGGTCGCGGCCATCAACGGCACGGCGCTCGGTGGCGGCCTCGAGCTCTGCCTGGCCTGCCATCACCGCGTCGCGCTGGACAACCCGAAGGCGAAGATCGGCCTGCCCGAAGTGCAGGTGGGCCTGTTGCCCGGCGCCGGGGGGACGCAGCGCCTGCCGCGCATGATCGGCACCGAGAAGGCGCTCATGCTGATGGTGGAGGGCACGCACCTCGACCCGGCCAAGGCGCACGAGACGGGCATCGTCGAGGAACTCGCCGCCACGCCCGAGGAGATGATCGCGAAGGCGCGTGCCTGGATCCAGGAGAAGGGCGACCCGGTGCAGCCGTGGGACAAGAAGGGCTTCAAGTTCCCCGGCGGGGCCGGCGCGAGCCGCCCGGGCACCGCGCAGACCTTCATGGTCGGCGCGGCCCTGGTCGCGCAGAAGACCATGCACAACTACCCGGCGCCGATCGCCATCCTGTCCTGCGTCTACGAGGGCAGCATCGTGCCCATCGACAAGGGCCTGGAGATCGAGTCGCAGTACTTCGTCGAGCTGCTCGCCGGCCCGGTGGCGCGCAACATGATCCGCACGCTGTTCCTCGACAAGGGCGCCGCGGACAAGCTGGCGCGCCGGCCGAAGGGCGTCGATAAAGTGCCGGTGAAGAAGCTGGGCGTGCTCGGCGCGGGCATGATGGGTGCGGGCATCGCGTACGTCTCCGCCTCCGCGGGCATGGAGGTGGTACTGCTGGACACCGACCAGGCCAATGCCGAGAAGGGCAAGGGCTATTCGAAGAGCCTGCTGGATAAACGCGTGGGGCGCGGCAAGATGGCGCCGGCGCAGGCGGAGCAGGTCCTCGCCCGGATCCTGCCCACCACGAGCTATGCCGCCCTGGCGGGCTGCGACCTGGTGATCGAGGCCGTGTTCGAGGACCGCGAGATCAAGCGCAAGGTCACCGAGGCCACCGAGGCGGTGATCCCCGAGGACGCGATCTTCGCGTCCAACACCTCGACCCTCCCGATCACCGGGCTCGCCGAGGCCTCGAAGCGCCCTGAGCAGTTCATCGGCATCCACTTCTTCTCGCCGGTGGACAAGATGCCGCTGGTGGAGATCATCGTCGGCAAGGAGACCAGCGAGACCGCCATCGCGCGCGCGCTCGACTACGTGCAGCAGATCCGCAAGACCCCCATCGTGGTGAACGACAGCCGCGGCTTCTACACCAGCCGGGTGTTCGGCACCTACGTCAAGGAAGGCGTGGCGATGCTCGCGGAGGGCGTGAAGCCCGCGCTGATCGAGAACGCGGCGAAGATGGCGGGCATGCCGGTCGGGCCGCTGGCGGTGTCCGACGAGGTCACGCTCGACCTGTCCTACAAGATCATGAAGCAGACCCGCAAGGACCTCGGCGCGGACTACCGCGAGCACCCGGCGGATGCGGTGATCGTCAAGTTCCACGACGAGCTCAAGCGGCTCGGCAAGCGCTACGGCGCCGGCTTCTACGAGTACCCGGAGGGCGGCAAGAAGCGCCTCTGGCCGGGCCTCGCGGAGGTCTACCCGCCGGCGGCCGAGCAGCCGGACGTCGAGGAGGTGAAGAAGCGCCTGCTCAACATCATGGCCCTGGAGACGGCGCGCTGCATCGAGGAAGGCGTGGTGACGGAGCCCGCGGACGCCGACATCGGCTCGATCTTCGGCTGGGGTTTCCCGCCGTGGACCGGCGGCACCGCCAGCTATATCGACACGGTGGGCATGGCGGCCTTCCTGGCCGACTGCGACCGCATGGCGGACGCCTTCGGCGAGCATTACCGGCCGTCGGACTGGCTGCGCGGCCGGGAGCGCATGCGTTGAGGGGTTGCAACGGGCCGGGCGCCGGGGAGAGATCACGGTGAGCGAGACCGTGCTGTACGAGCGGCACGGCCGCGTGGCCGTCGTGACGATGAACCGGCCGGAGGTGCTGAACGCCTTCAACCGCCAGCTCGCGCATGACCTGCGGGACGCGATGATGCGCGCCGCAGGCGATCGCGCGTTGCGCGCGGTGGTGCTGCGGGGCGCCGACGGGCGCTTCAGTGCCGGGGCGGACCTGAAGCAGGGCTTTCCGACGGACCGGCGGGTCGAGGACCTGATCAACATCGACTTCAGGCCGACGCTCGACATGATCGCGGGCATGGAGAAGCCGGTCATCGCCGCGGTCGCCGGTCCCGCCGCGGGCATCGGCCTGTCGTTCGCGCTGGCCTGTGACCTGGTGGTGATGGCGGAGGACGCCTACCTGTTGTCGCCGTTCGCCGCGATCGGCCTCATCCCGGACGGGGGCGCGACGTGGCTGCTCGTGCGCCAGCTCGGCTACTACCGCGCCTACCAGATGTGCATCGAGTCCGAGCGGGTCCCGGCGGCGCGCTGCCTGGAGTACGGCCTCGCCAACCGCGTGGTACCCACGGCAAGCCTCGACGAGGAGAGCCTGGCGTGGGCGGAGAGCCTCGCCGAGCGGGCGCCGTTGGCGCTGGCGCGCACCAAGCTGGCGATGCGCGCGGCCATGGACCTGAGCCTGACGGAGGCGATCGCCCGGGAGGCGCACCTCCAGACGGCCTGCCTCGAGAGTGAAGATGCGAAGGAAGGCATTGCCGCCTTCCTCGCGAAGCGCAAGCCGGATTTCAAGGGAAGATAAAAATGCACAGAAACATCTTCGAAGAAGACCACGATATCTTCCGCGACTCCGTCGCGAAGTTCCTGCAGGCCGAGGTCACGCCGAACCTGGAGCGCTGGCTCGAGGCCGGGATCATCGACCGCGAGCTGTTCCGCAAGGCCGGCGAGCAGGGCTACTGCCTGATGTGGGCGGACGAGGCCTACGGCGGCATGGGGGTGCACGACTTCCGCTTCGAGCAGATCCTGATCGAGGAAAACGCGTTGCACGGCGATGCGGGGTTCGGCCTCGGGCTGCACAGCCGGCTGTGTGGGCCCTACATCGGCCAGCTCGGCAACGACGAGCAGAAGGCGCGCTTCCTGCCGGGCTGCGTCAGCGGCGAGACGATCCTGGGGGTCGCGATGACCGAGCCGGGCGCCGGGAGCGACGTCGCGGGCCTACGCACGCACGCGCAGGAGCAGGACGACCACTGGGTGCTGAACGGCTCGAAGACCTACATCTCCAACGGCATCAACGGCGACCTGTTCATCGTCGCGGCGCGCACGGTGCCCGACCATCCGCACGGTATCGGCCTGTTCCTGGTCGAGCGCGGCATGGACGGTTTCACCCGCGGCCGCAACCTCAAGAAGCTCGGCCTCAAGGCGCAGGACACGGCCGAGCTGTTCTTCGACAACGTCAAGGTCCCCAAGGCCAACGTGCTGGGCGATCCGCGCAAGGGCTTCTATTACCTGATGCAGTTCCTCGCCGAGGAGCGCCTCATCGTGGCCTGCGGCTGCGTCGCCGCGGCCGAGGCCGCGCTGCGCATGACGCTGGATTACGTGCGCGAGCGCCGCGCCTTCGGCCGCGCCATCGCAGAGTTCCAGAACACGCGCTTCAAGCTGGCCGAGATGCGCACGCGCATCGACGCCGCCCAGGTCTTCATCGACCGCTGCGTGATGGACCACAACGAGGGCAAGCTGACGGCCGAGGTCGCCGCCGAGGCGAAGCTGTTCGCGAGCGAGGTGGAGGCCGTGGTGACCGACGAGTGCCTGCAGCTGCACGGTGGCGCTGGCTACATGGACGAGTACCCGATCTCGCGGCTGTACGCGAATGCGCGCGTCTCGCGTATCTACGCGGGCAGCAGTGAGATCATGAAAGAAATCATCGCCCGCTCGATGGGCCTGGATCCGCGCCGTGGCACTGCCTGAGTCGTTCCGCGGGCGGGTCTCGGTGCCGGTTGTAGCGGCGCCGATGTTCCTCGTGTCCGGGCCGCAGCTGATCATCGAGGCCTGCCGCAGCGGTGTCCCGGCGGCGTTCCCGGCGCTGAACCGGCGCAGCACGGCCGAGTTCGTCGAGTGGCTCGACGAGGTCGGCGGCGCGCTCGACGAGACCCACGCGCCCTGGGGCGTCAACCTCATCGTGCATCGCTCGAACCCGCGCCTGGAGGCGGACCTCGAGGCCTGCGTGCGGCACCGGGTGCCGTTCATCGTGACCTCGCTCGGCGCGGTCCCTGACCTGGTCAAGGCGGTGCACGGCTACGGCGGGATCGTGTTCCACGACATCGTCAGCCTGCGGCACGCCCGCAAGGCGGCCGAGGCCGGGGTCGACGGCCTGATCGCGGTCTGCGCGGGCGCCGGCGGGCACGCGGGCCCGACGAGCCCGTTCGCGCTCACCAGCGAGATCAGGCAGTTCTTCGACGGCACCCTGCTGCTGGCGGGCGCGATCAGCGACGGCCGCCAGGTTGCCGCCGCGCTGATGATGGGCGCCGACCTCGCCTGGCTGGGGAGCCGTTTCGTGGCCACGCGCGAGAGCCTCGCGCCGGAGGCCTACAAGCAGATGCTGCTGCGTGCCAGCGCGGCGGACATCGTCTACACCGACGCGGTCTCCGGCGTGCCCGCGAACTTCCTCAGGGAGAGCCTGGAGGCGAACGGCTTCGATATCGCCGAGCTCCTGCGGCGCGGCCTCGGCAGCGGCAAGCTCAAGGACCTGGGGGACGAGGCCAAGGCCTGGAAGGCGATCTGGTCCGCAGGGCAGGGCGTGGGGACGATCGGCGACCTGCCCGGCACCGCCGAGCTGTGCGCCCGCCTCAAGGCGGAGTTCAACGCGGCCTGCGCCGCCGGGGTGCCCTGGCCGGAGCGCGGCTGATGGCCGGACCGCTGGCCGGCCTGCGGATCATCGAGCTCGCCGGGCTCGGCGCCGGGCCCTACTGCGGCATGATGCTGGCCGACATGGGCGCCGAGGTCGTGCGCATCGAGCGCATGCCCGTGCCGCCACTGCGCACGCCCTTCCCCGATCCGCTGGCGCGCAGCCGCCGGACGGTCGCGCTGGATCTCAAGCAGCCGGCCGGGGTCGAGGCGCTGCTGCGCCTCGTCGACGGCGCGGACGCGCTGTTCGAGGCGTTCCGGCCCGGCGTCGCGGAGCGCCTGGGCTTCGGCCCGGAGGTCTGCCTGGCGCGCAACCCGCGCCTCGTCTACGGGCGCATGACGGGCTGGGGCCAGGACGGCCCGCTCGCGCACGCCGCCGGGCACGACCTGAACTACATCGCCCTGTCGGGCGCCCTGCACAGCATCGGCGTCAAGGGCGGCAAGCCCGTCCCCCCGCTGAATCTCGTGGGCGACTTCGGCGGCGGCGGCCTGTTGCTGGCCTTCGGCATGGTGTGCGCGCTGCTCGAGCGCGAGCGCTCGGGGGCGGGGCAGGTGGTGGACGCGGCGATGCTCGACGGCGCCGCGTCGATGATGGCGATGTTCTGCGGCTTCCGCGCGATTGGAATGTTCGACGAGGCGCCGGGCGCCAACCTGCTCGGCGGCGCCGCGCATTTCTACGACACCTACGAGACCCGCGACGGGAAGTTCGTGGCGGTCGCGCCGCTGGAGCCGGAGTTCTATGGCGAGTTCATCGACACGCTCGGCCTGGACCGGGAGCGATTCGCGCCGCATGGCTTCCGCCTCGGCAAGATGGACCCGGCCCGCTGGGATGAACTCAAGGCCGAGTTGGCCGCCGTGTTCAGGACCCGCGACCGCGACGACTGGTGCACCCTGTTCGAGGGCAGCGATGCCTGTTTCGCGCCGGTGCTGTCGCTCTCCGAGGCGCCGGCGCATGCGCACAACGCGGCGCGCGGCACCTTCATCGAGGTCGACGGCCTGGCACAGAATGCCCCGGCGCCGCGCTTCAGCCGGAGCGGGCCAGCCGCGCCTAGCGCGCCGCGCCTGCCGGGCGCGGACACGCGCGCGGTGCTGGCGGCGGCAGGCTACGATGACCCGGCCCTGGCTGCGCTCGCGGCCGCGGGCGTGATCCCGAATCCGCAGGAGTAAACGATGAGCGAACAACGCGTCACGATCGAGCGCCGGGGCCACGTGGCGATCGTCACCCTGTCACGGCCGGAGAAGCGCAATGCGCTCGACCCGGCGAGCTTCGATGCGCTGGACGAGGCCGCGCGCGAACTCTCCGCCGATCCGGAGTTGCGCGCCGTGGTCCTCGCGGGCGCGGGCAAGAGCTTCTGCGCCGGGATCGACCTCGCGGCCTTCGCGGCTGGCGAGGCGGTGATCATGAAGCTCCTCGCGCGCCGCGAGGGCGAGGCGGCGAACCTGGCGCAGCGCGTCGGCTGGGGCTGGCGGGAGTGCCCGGTGCCCGTGATCGCCGCCCTTCACGGCGAGGTGTTCGGCGGCGGCCTGCAGGTGGCGCTGGGCGCGGATCTGCGGATCGCCCGGCCGGACGCCCGGCTGTCGGTGATGGAAGTCCGTTGGGGCCTGATCCCCGACATGTCCGGCAGCCAGACGCTGCGCGGGCTCGTGCGGCGCGACGTGGCCCTCGAACTGGCGTGGACGGGCCGGATCGTGCCGGGCGATGAGGCGCTCGCGCTGGGGCTCGTGACGCGCCTCGCCGATGATCCGCTGGCCGAGGCGCTGGCGCTGGCCGAGACCATCGCGGCCAACTCGCCCGACGCGGTGCGCGGCGTCAAGCGCCTGTTCAACCGCGCCTGGGAGTGCGACTCGCGCGAGGCGCTGGCGCTGGAGGCGGAGCTGCAGATGCAGATCCTGGGCCGGCCAAACCAGATGGAAGCGGTGCGCGCCGGCCTCGCCGGCACCACGCCCCGCTTCGGCCCCGCCAGGCTATGAGCCATGAGCGAGCAGGCCACACCACCCAAGGGTAAGCGCAAGGGCAAGCGGATTGCGCTGGTGCTCGGCAGCGGTGGCGCCCGCGGCCTCGCGCACATCGGCATCATCCAGCATATCGAGTCGCTCGGCCACGAGATCGTCTATATCTCCGGCTGCTCGATGGGCGCCCTGGTCGGGGGCATCTATGCGGCCGGCCAGCTCGAGCCCTACGCCGAATGGGCGCGCAAGCTGGAGAAGCGCGACATGTTCAGCCTGCTGGACCTCGCCTTCGGCTGGACCGGGCTGTTCAAGGGCGACCGCCTGATGGGCGTGCTCAAGGAACTGGTCGGCGACCACGTCATCGAGAAACTCCCGATCGGCTTCACGGCGGTCGCCACTGACCTCATGGACCAACGCGAGATCTGGTTGAACAAGGGGCCGCTGTTCGACGCGATCCGCGCCTCGATCGCGATCCCGACGGTGTTCACGCCGCACGTCTATCTCGGCCGCGTGCTGGTGGACGGCGGGCTGCTGAATCCCATCCCGATCGCGCCCGCGCTGAACCAGGCGGCGGACATGATCATCGCGGTCAACCTGAACGCCCATTCCCGCCGCTCGCGGCAACGCGCCACCGAGCTGGCGGAGCCGGACGGGCGGAGCGACGGCGGCGATGGCGGCGAGCCGGTAAAGACGGACGAACTCAAGCCGCCGGGGCTCATCGACGTGGTGACCGCGTCGCTGGACATGATGCAGAACACGATCGCGCGCATGAAGCTCGCGACCTACATGCCGGACATCGTCATCGACGTGCCGCGCGACGCCTGCCTGTTTTACGAGTTCTATCGCGCCGAGGAGCTGATCGCGCTGGGCCGCGACTGCGCCAGGGCCGCGCTCGGCGAGCGCGCCGCGCCGGCCTGAGCAGCGTTCAGCCTTTGGCCTGGCGCGCGACGGCCTCCGCGGCCCGCTTCGCGGCCTCGGGATCGCCGAGATAGCGGCTGCCTACCGAGCGCAGCTCATCGTTGAGCTTGTAGACCAGCGGAATGCCCGTCGGGATGTTCAGCTTCAGGATCTGCTCCTCGTCGAGGCCGTCGAGCATCTTGACGAGCGCGCGCAGGCTGTTGCCGTGGGCGGCGATGATCACCTTGCGCCCGGCGCGGATCTGCGGCGCGATGTTGGCCTCCCAGTAAGGCTGCACGCGGGCGAGCGTGTCCTTCAGCGACTCCGCGACCGGCAGGCACGCGGGATCGACCCCGGCATAACGCGCGTCGAAGCGCGGGTGGCGGGGATCATCGGCCTCCAGCGGCGGCGGCGGGACATCGTAGCTGCGCCGCCAGGTCAACACCTGCTCCTCGCCATGGCGGCGTACGGTCTCGGCCTTGTCCAGGCCCTGCAGGGCGCCGTAGTGGCGCTCGTTCAGCTCCCAGGCCCGCGCCACCGGCACCCACATGCGGTCCATGCCGTCCATGACGATCCAGAGCGTGCGGATGGCTCGCTTCAGCGTGGAGGTGAACGCGAGATCGAAATCGAAACCCTCGGCCTGCAGCAGGCGGGCGGCCTCGGCGGCCTCGGCCCGGCCCTGCTCGGTCAGGTCCACGTCCACCCAGCCGGTGAACAGGTTCTTGAGGTTCCATTCGCTCTGCCCGTGGCGCAGCAGGATCAGCGTGTGTCCCATCTCTCAGGCTCCCTCTGAATGAAGGCCGCGCACGCGCTCAGCGGGCGACGGCGCTGACCAGGTAATTGCCTCTCTGCTCGTCGTACTCGAGCCGGAGCAGCCCGCGGGTCTCGGCATCCTTGAGCAGGTCGGAGAAGCTGTTGTAGCCGTAGTAACTCTCGCTGAAGCCCGGGTGGACGCGGCGAATGGTCTGCTTGACCATCGAGCCCCAGAGCTGGTCGTAGTCCGTGTCCATGGACTCGACGATCTGGACCAGCTTGTCCATGGCCTCGCTCTTCTTGTCCTTCGGCTCGGTCTTGCTGCGGGTCCGCTTCGGCTTCGCCGCGACGCGGACGAGGTCGTCGTAATAGAGGAACTCGTCGCAGCCGTGGATCAGCAGGTCGGAGGTCGAGCTCTTCACGCCGCAGCCGATGACCCGCTTGTTGTTTTCTTTCAGCTTGGAAACGAGCGGCGAGAAATCGCTGTCCCCGGACAGCAGCGCGAAGATATCGATGTGCTGCTTCGCGTAGCACAGGTCGAGCGCATCCACGACCATGTGGATGTCCGCGCTGTTCTTGCCGCTGTGGCGGCTCTGCGGAATGTCGATCATCTCGATGCCGTTCGAGTGGAACTCGCGGGTGTACTCCCGGTACCCGCTCCAGTCGCAGTAGGCGCGCTTGAACACCAGGCGGCCCTTCTCGAGCAAGCGCTTGATGACGAGATCGACGTGAAACTTGTTGTCGCCCTTCATGTCCCGGACGCCGAGCGCCAGGTTCTCGAAGTCGATGAAGACCGCGATCAGCGGTTCAGTGGCCATAGTTGCCTTCCTTGTGTGAGCCGGCCCGGCGTCAGTCCTGGGCGAGGCGTCGGATTTCCTGCAGCGCCACCGAGGCGGTCGCAAAGTCCAGCGGGCCGCCGTCCCTCATTTCCTCCAGGGTCTGGAGGAAATACGCGGCGCGCTCCTCGCGCGCGGCCAGCCAGGCCTCGACCGCCGCCCGCGCATCGCTGTCCGGTCGCTTGCAATGAATGATACTCGCGCATAAGGCACGGTGCAGGCCATAGAGGTTATCCCTGAGTGCGCCGCGCGCCTTGGCCTGCCACATGCCGTCGACGCGCAGGCTGTCGACCTGGTCCGAGAGCCAGTCCAGCTGCAGCGCCTCGCCGACGCGGAAGTACATTTCGGCGGCGTGGCGCACGCCGACCTCGCAGTTCTCCGCGAGCGCGATGATGTCCAGCGCCGCGTGCATCGGGGGCAGGGCGGCGATCTTGCGCGCCAGCGCGCGGGGCAGCCCGGTATCCGCGTACAGTTGCGCCGCGCCCTCGTAGCGCTCCAGGCGGCTGCCCTGCAGGACTTCCGGCAGGCACTCCATCAGTTCCATCACGCCCGGGTTGAGCCGCTGCACCGCGGCGGCGATATCGGGCAGCTCGTCGCGCCGATCCAGCAGCCAGCGCGTCGCCTGTTTCAGCAGCGCCTGCGTCGTGCGCAACATGGAGTGCTGGACCGAGGCGCTGACCTGGTTGTCGAGCGCCTCGATGGACTCCCAGATGGAGCGGATCTCGAACACCTCGCGGGCGATGGTGAACGAGCGGGCGACGGAGGCGACGTCGGCCCCGGTCTCGTCCTGCATCCGGAACGCGAACACCGAGCCCATGCGGTTGACGAGGCTGTTCGTGATCATGGTCGCGATGATCTCGCGCGCCAGCGGATGCTCGCGCATGTGCGCCGCGTAGCGCCGCCGCAGGGGCACGGGGAAATAGCGTTCCAGTTCCCTGGAAAGGTAGGGATCCTCGGGCACGCTGGACTGCACCATCTCCGCATACAGCGCCATCTTGGCGTAGCTCATGACCACCGCCAGCTCCGGGCGCGTCATGCCCTTGCCGGACTTGCGCCGCGCCTCGATCTCTTCGTCGTCCGGGAGATACTCGAGGGCGCGGTTCAGGCCGGCGCGTTTCTCGAGCTGGCGGATGAACCAGGAATGCTCGTTGATGCGCTCCGCGGCGGTGGACTCCGCGATGCCGATCGCCTGGGTCTGCAGGTAGTTGTTCCTGAGCACCAGCGCGGCCACTTCGTCGGTCATGCCGACCAGCAGCTTCTCACGCCGCGCGGCCGTCAGCGCCCGGTCGCGATTGGCGAGGTTGATCAGGATCTTGATGTTGACCTCGTGGTCCGAACAGTCCACGCCGGCCGAGTTGTCGATGAAGTCGGTGTTCAGTCGCCCCCCGTGGAGCGCGTACTCGACCCGTCCGCGCTGCGTGAAGCCCAGGTTGCCGCCCTCGCCGACGACCCGGCAGCGCAGTTCGATGCCGTTGATGCGCACCGCGTCGTTGGCGCGGTCGCCGACCTCGGCATGGGTTTCCGTGCCGGCCTTGACGTAGGTGCCGATGCCGCCGTTCCAGAGCAGGTCCACGCGCATGCGCAGGATCGCCCGGACCAGTTCGTCGGGCGTGACGCCCGCCTCGTCAAGATCCAGCATGGCGCAGGATTCGGGCGGCAGCTGGATCAGCTTCTCGCTGCGCGACCAGAGGCCGCCGCCCGGCGAGATCAGCGCCGTGTCATAGTCGGCCCAGCTGGAACGCGGCAGCTCAAACAGCCGCTGCCGCTCCGCGAAGCTCGCCTCCGGATCGGGGTCTGGGTCGAGGAAGATATGCTGGTGGTTGAACGCCGCGCGCAGGCGCATGCAGCGCGAAAGGAGCATGCCGTTGCCGAACACGTCGCCGCTCATGTCGCCGATCCCTGCGGCGGTGAACGGTTCGTTTTGCGTGTCGATCCCGAGCTCACGGAAATGGCGTTTCACGGCCTCCCAGCCGCCGCGCGCGGTGATACCCATCTTCTTGTGGTCGTAGCCCATCGAGCCGCCCGAGGCGAAGGCGTCGCCGAGCCAGAAGCCGTGCGCCTCGGAGAGCGAGTTCGCGATGTCCGAGAAGGTCGCCGTACCCTTGTCGGCCGCCACCACCAGGTAGCTGTCGTCGCCGTCGATCCGCACCACGTCGCGCGGCGGTACCACTTCGCCGTCGACCCGGTTGTCGGTGAGATCGAGCAGCCCCTGGATGAACGTCTTGTAGCAGCTCACGGCTTCCTGCAGGATCGCGTCCCGGTCGCCGGCGGGGAGGCGCTTGGGCACGAACCCGCCCTTCGCGCCCACCGGCACGATGAGCACGTTCTTGACGGCCTGGGCCTTCATCAGGCCGAGCACCTCGGTGCGGAAGTCCTCGCGGCGGTCCGACCAGCGCAGCCCGCCGCGCGCGACGAGCCCGCCGCGCAGGTGTACGCCCTCGACCCGCGGGGAGTGGACGAAGATCTCGAACATCGGCCGCGGCAGGGGCAGGTCGGCGATCTTGTGCGGATTGAACTTCAGCGACAGCCAGGGCTTCGGGAGGCCCTGCTCGTCGTGCTGGAAATAATTGGTCCGCAGCGTCGCCAGCACCAGCGAGCGGAAAGCGTGCAGCATGCGGTCGGCGTCGAGGCTCGCCACGGCGTCGAGCGCGTGCTCGATGGCCTGGCCGACGCTGAGCGAGATGCGCTCGCGCCGTTTCTCCGGGATGCCGGGATCGAAGCGTCCCTCGAACAACTCGACCAGCATCTGCGCGATCGGCGCGTGCTCGGCGAGCACCTGCTCCATGTAGGCCTGGGAGAACGGCAGGCCGGTCTGCAGCAGGTACCGGCACAGCGCCCGCAGCAGCGCCGCCTGGCGCCAGTTCAGCCCGGCCTTGAGGATCAGGCGGTTGAAGCCGTCGTTCTCCACCCGGCCGATCCAGATCTGCTCGAAGGCGTTCTGGAACAGCTCGTTGACCTTGCCGGTGTTGATCGGCTGGCCGTCGGCCGTGCTCATCTCGAAGTCCTGGATCCAGACCTCGCCGATTTCCGAGTCGCTCGGCGCACGCAGGCGGTAGGGGCGCTCGCTGATGACGCGCAGCCCCATGTTCTCGAGCATCGGCAGGACTTCGGACAGCGGCAGCGGGCTGCCCGCGTGGAACAGCTTGAAGCGCACCTGGTCCTCGGGGAAACCGGCCGGCCGGTACAGGCTCATGCGCAACCGGCGCGGCGTGGACTTGATCGCTTCCAGCCGCTCGATGTCGAACGTCGCCTCGCGCGGTGTGACGTCCTCGACGTAGGCGGCCGGGAAAATGCCGGCATATTCGCGCAGCAGCCCGAGGCCGTCCTCCTCGCCGAAGCGTTCCACCAGCGCCTCGCGCAGGAAGTCCGCCCAGGTGCGCACGGCATCGGCGATGCGCCGCTCGACGGCGCCGATATTGACGCCCGGCGCCGCGCCCTGCGGCGTGCGCACGATGAAGTGCACCCGCGCCAGGCTGGACTCGGACATCTCGACCGCCGATTCGACGCTCACGCCATGGAAGGCTTCCAGCAGGATGTCCTGGATGCGCTCACGGACCTGCGTGCTGTAACGGTCGCGTGGCACGAACACCAGGCAGGAGAAAAATCGCCTGAAGGCGTCGCGGCGCACGAACAGCTTGGTGCGCTGGCGTTCCTGCAGCGAATAGATCCCCGTGCTGATGCGGATCAGTTCGTCGAGCGTGCTCTGGAACAGCTCGTCACGCGGGTAGGTGTCGAGGATGTGCACCAGCGCCTTGGCGCCGTGGCTCTCGGGGCGGAGGCCGGAGCTCGCGATCACGCGGCGCAGCTTGTCCCGGAGGAGGGGAATCTCGCGCGGGCTGCGGCTGTAGGCCGCCGACGTCCAGAGACCGAGAAAACGCCTCTCACCGACCACGCGCCCCGCGCCATCGAAGCGCTTGACGCTGACGTAGTCCAGGTAGCTGTTGCGATGCACCGTCGCGCGCGAGTTCGCCTTGGTGATGATGAGCAGGTCTTTCGTGCGCGCCTGGCGACGGATCTCCCGGCCGGCGAGGATGTTGTGCTGGACGGATTGCTTTGGCGGCGCGTGGCGCAGGATGCCGAGCGCCGTGCCCTCGATCGGCTCCAGGGCGTCGGTGTCCTCGCCCTGGACGAGTTCGTACTCGCGATAGCCGAGGAAGGTGAAATGATTCACCGCCATCCACTCGAGCAGCTCGCGGCTTTCCTTGACGATCTCCGGATCGAGCGGCGGCGAGCTGGTCTCTAGCTCCGCGCAGATCTCCCGGGCCCGGCCGCGCATCGCGCTCCAGTCCTGGCAGGCGGCTCGCACGTCGCCGAGCACCCGCTCCAGCTCGGCCGCAAGGTCCCGCAGGATGTCCGGCGCGGTTTCGCGGTCGATCTCGAGGTGCATGAAAGACTCGAGCAGCGCGTCCGGACCCGCGTGCTCCGGCAGGGGAATCTCGCGGAGACGGCCATGGTCGTCCCGCAGGACCTGCAGCACCGGGTGGATGGTCAGGTGGATATAGCTGCCGTGCCGGTTGAGCACCATGCGGGTCGAATCGACCAGGAACGGCATGTCGTCGGTGATGACCTGGACGATGGTGTGGTCGGAATGCCAGCCCTCGCCGTCCGCGGCGGGATTGAAGACGCGGATATTCGGCTGCCCCGGCTGGCGCTTTCGGGCCAGGCGCAGGTGGGACAGCGCCGCGCCCGCGAGGTCCGCGACCGCACGATCCTTGAGGTCATCCAGGGCGGTGTTGCGGTAGTACTGGAAGATGAAGGTCTCGACGTCTATGTCGAGCCGGTCCCCCGCGGCCGCGAGGGCCGCCTCCGTAACCCGCTCCAGGAAGCGGCTGCGGGCGTCAGCGGTGCGTGGGTGCATGCATCGTCCGGTCAGTCATGCCGTTGCAGGTCTGCGATCACGGCCGCGAGGAAGCGGCACGCCTCCCCGCCGGTCGCGCAACGATGGTCGAAGGTCAGCGACAGGGGGATGCGCCGGTGGGTCTCGATGCCGCCCATGACCGGGACCACGTCGTGCCGCAGCCCGCCTGCGCCCAGGATCGCGATCGTCGGCGGCACGACCACCGGCGAGGCATAACGCCCGGCCATCATGCCGAAGTTCGAGAGCGTGAAGGTGAAGTCGCGCATGTCTTCGGGCTTCACGCTGCGCTCGCGGGTCGCCTTCTTGATGGCGGTCAGGTCCGCGCGCAATTCCTGCGGCGATTTCTGCGCCACGTCGCGGATCACCGGCACGATCAGGCCATCCGGCGTGTCGACCGCGATGGCGATATCGACGCGCGACTCGAGCTGGCGGCTCATGCTCTCGCCGTCGAAGAAGCCGTTCAGCGCCGGCTCGGCGCCGCAGCCTGCCGCGATCGCGCGCAGCAGCCGTGCGGTGATGTCCTGGCCGGGCGTCCAGTAGTGGATGTCGGCATCGTCGAAGATCGTGCACTGGGCGACGTGGTCGCGCGAGGCGCTCATGCTCTGGGCCATCGCGCGGCGCGGGCCGCGCAGGGGTTCGGGCTTGCCCGGGGGGAGCTTGATCTTCGGGACCTGGCGCGCGGCGACCGGGGCCGCGCCGCCGGCCGCGGCCCGCACGTCGTCGGCGACGATGCGGTCGTGGCGGCCCGTGGGCCGGCAATCCTCGAGTTCCACGCCGAGCTGCTTTGCCAGCGCCCTGACCGCGGGGGCGGCCTTGGCCCGGCCGGTCGTCCTGCGCCGGCCTCGCCCTGCGATGTCGGCGTCCTCGAGTACCTCGTCACTGGTCATCATCTTGCCGACCACCGTGCCTGAATCCTCGCGGGCGTCGCCGGGCGCGTCCGCTGGGGCCTCGGCCTGTGGCTTGGCGGCGGCCGTCCCGCTTGCCGTGTCGATGTCGACCAGCGGCGCATGCGTGGGGAGGATCGTACCGTCGGGCGCATGGATCTTCGCAATCCGGCCCGTGTAAGGCGCAGGGACCTCGACGACGGCCTTGGCGGTCTCGACGGACAGCATCGGCTGGTCGACCTTGACCAGGTCGCCCTCGGCCACCAGCCAGCTGACGATCTCGGCTTCCGGCAGGCCCTCGCCGAGGTCGGGCAGGTTGAACGTCTTGACGGTCATGCGGAGGGCCTGTTCACGCTGCGCGGGTCGCCGCGACGGAGGTCATTTTCCCGCCCGCCAAGGCGCAGCGAGTGCAGTGTAGTTGTTCTACACAAGCGAGCTGCAACGCCGGCGGGCGGGAAAATGGCCCCGTCCCTCCGGGTTGTGCCCCGAAGCGCGTCATGCAGCGTTACTCGTCGTTCTTTTGGAGTGACCAAACTTCTCTCCTCGTGCCTTGCCTGCCGCGCTTCGGGGCAACAACGCGGCGATCCGCGTAGTGTAAACAGGCCCTAGTCCTCGAAGGTCTTTTTCACGCCGTCGATGATGCGCGCGACGCTGGGCAGGTATTCATACTCGAGCCGGAACAGGGGCATGACGGTGTCATAGCCGGTGACCCGGACGATCGGCGCTTTCAGGTCCCAGATGCCCTTCTCGGCCACCCCGGCGGCCACCTCGGCGCCCACCCCGCAGCTGCGCGCGGCCTCGTGCACGATGACCAGCCGGCCGGTTTTCTCGACCGACTCGAGGACGGTGTCCAGGTCCATCGGGCTGATGGTGGCCAGGTCGATGACCTCGGCGCTGATGCCCTCCTTGTCCAGTTCCTCGGCCGCCTTCAGCGTCTCGAAGGTCATGGCCCCCCAAGTCACGATCGTGACGTCGTCTCCTTCCCGCAGGATATAGCAGGTATCCAGCGCCAGTGCCTCGCCGTTGTCCTCCACCTCCTGCTTCTGCAGGCGGTAGATGCGTTTCGGCTCGAGGAACACGACGGGATCCGGATCGCGGATCGCCGCCAGCAACAGCCCGTAGGCGCGGCGCGGGGAGGAGGGGATGACGACGCGGATGCCGGGCATGTGCGCAAACAGCGCCTCGGTGCTCTCCGAGTGATGCTCGGGCGCGTGGATCCCGCCGCCGAACGGCGCGCGCAGCACCATCGGCACGTGCATGCGCCCGCGCGTGCGGTTCCGCAGGCGCCCGGCGTGATTGATCATCATGTCCACGGTCGGGTAGATGAAGCCCATGAACTGGATCTCGGCCACCGGGCGCATGCCCATGGCCGCCATGCCGATCGACATGCCCGCGATCATGGACTCGGCCAGCGGCGTGTCCATGACGCGCTCGGTGCCGAAGCGCTGCTGGAGTCCGGCGGTCGCGCGGAACACGCCGCCGTTCACGCCGACGTCTTCGCCGAGGACGGTCACGCGGTCGTCATGCTCCATTTCCCAGGCGAGCGCCATCGTCACGGCCTCGATGAGCGTGATCCTCGGCATCAGTGCTGCCCTCCCGAGTTCACGAAGCGGCGCGCCATCTCGCGCTGTTCCACCATCGACTCCGGCAACTCCGCGAACATCGAGTCGAACATCGCCTCGACGGGCTGGACCGGCGTGTCGAGATAGGTTGCCACTGCGGCATCGACCTGCTGGGCGCAATCCGCCTTCAGCGCCTCCTCGTCGGCCTCGCTCCAGGCGCCGGTCTCCATCAGGTAACGCCGGATGCGCAGCATCGGCTCGGTCTTCCACGCGTCCTCGACCTCGTTCTTCTCGCGATAGCGGCTCGCGTCGTCGGCCGTTGTGTGGTCCGACAGCCGGTAGGTCACGGCCTCGACCAGCGTCGGCCCGTCGCCATTGCGCGCTCGCTCGAGGGCCTCTTCCATAGTCTGGCGCACGGCGATCACGTCGTTGCCGTCGACCTGGATGCCCGGCATGCCCGCGGCGATGGCTTTCTGCGCCAGCGTCTTGGAGGCCGTCTGCAGCGACAGGGGCACGCTGATGGCCCACTTGTTGTTGACCACCACGAAGACCACCGGCAGGTCGCGCACGGTGGCCAGGTTCAGCGCCTCGTAGAAGTCGCCCTGCGAGGTGCCGCCGTCGCCGATGACGCTGACCGCGCAGCGCGCTTCCTTGCGCAGCTTGAAGGCCAGCGCCGCGCCGGCGGCGTGCAGGCACTGCGTCGCGATCGGCACGCACCACGGGAAATCGTGCTTCGGCCCGGCGAAGTCGTTGCCGCGCTCGTCGCCGCCCCAGTAGAGCAGCACGTTCTCCATCTTCACGCCGCGCCAGAACTGCGCGCCGTACTCGCGATACATGGGTGCGAAGCAGTCCTCCGGCTTCATCGCCGCGCCGACGCCGACGTGGGCCGCCTCGTGCCCGAGGCAGGACGCGTACGTGCCGAGCTTGCCGGTGCGCTGCAAGTTCACCGCCTTGGTGTCGAAGGTGCGTGTCAGCACCATGAGGCGGTACAGGCGCAGCAGTTCCTCGGGGTCCTTGGCGAATTCGGGCAGATCGGCGACGACCCGGCCCTCGGCATCCAGTACCTGCCGGTAAGGGATGCGGAATTCGGCGATGGTCTTCACGAAGTTCTACTCCTGATATTCTGGTTGCAGGCCGAAAAAGCCGGACCGCAAATAGCGCCGTATTATACACCCCGGCCATCGACGAAGACGGGCGTGACGGCGGCACGGAATGCTGCGCCGCCGCAGCAACGGAGACGTTCATGCACAGACGGGAAATGGAAGCCGGCATCCACCGCGACCTGCGCGACCGGCTCAGCTACGCGGGCTACCTGCGACTCGACCAGGTGCTCTCGGCGCAGCAGCCGCTGTCGGATCCGCCCCACCACGACGAGATGCTGTTCATCGTGCAGCACCAGGTTACGGAGCTGTGGATGAAGCTCGTGATCCACGAGCTGGAGGCCGCGATGGCGTCCATCCGGGCGGACGACCTCGAGCCGTGTTTCAAGGTGCTCGCGCGCGTCAAGCAGGTGCAGCAGCAGATGTTCCACCAGTGGGCCGTGCTGGAGACCCTGACGCCGGCCGAGTACGCGCGGTTCCGGCACGTGTTCGGCCAGGCCTCCGGTTTCCAGTCGGTGCAGTTCCGCATGCTCGAGTTCCTGCTCGGCAACAAGGACAGCAGTTATCTCGTCGTGTTCGAGCATGACCCGGGCGCCGTGGCCCGGCTGCGCGCCGCGCTCGAGGCGCCGTCGATCTACGACGAATTCCTGCGCCTGCTCGCGCGGCGCGGCCTGCCCGTGCCCGCCGAGCGCGTCGAGCGCGACTGGACCGAGCCCTGTGTCTCGCACCCGGGCGTGGTCGCGGTCTTCAAGACCATCTACGAGGATACGCAGACCCACTGGGACGCCTACGACATGTGCGAGAAGCTGGTGGACATGGAGGTGAATTTCCAGCTGTGGCGCTTCCGGCATCTCAAGACGGTCGAGCGCATCATCGGCTTCAAGCGCGGCACGGGAGGCTCCTCGGGCGTCAAGTTCCTGCGCGAGGCGATCGACATCCGGCTGTTTCCCGAGCTGATCGACGTGCGCACGGTGATCGAGTAGCCGCGTGGCACCCTGGCGCTACTCGATCCGCGGCGGCGACAGCGTGGCCGAATGCTGCTCGAGTCGCCGGAGGATCGCATCGAGCTGGCGCTGGTCGCGGCCACTCAGGCCCGCCAGCAGCGCCGCCTCGTACCTGCGCAGGGCCGGGGTGATGCGCCGGTACACCTGTCGGCCCTCCGGCGTCAGTTCGAGCACGCTGCGCCGCCGGTCGCCCGGGGCCATCTCCCGCCGCGCGCGCCCGGTCGACAGCAGCCGGCGCACCGCGCGGCTCACGGCGACCTTGTCCATCGCGGTGCGCTCCGCCACCTCCGCTGCGGACAGCCCGGGGTTCAGCGCCAGCACGGCGATGACCCGCCATTCCGAGATCGAGAGCCCGAAGCGGCGCGAGTAAGATTCTGCGATCGCGGCGCTCAGCCGGTTTGACAGCACGGAGAGCCGGTAAGGCAGGAATTTGTCCAGGACCAGCCGCTCATCGTTCATGGTGCACTGCAGCTTGTTGCCGAAACACCCGCGGGACTATAATGGTTTCATTTGTAACTAATCAACCCGCCCCGATTTCTCCACTCCCCGGGAGACAGCCATGACCGAAGTTCAGGAAAACCCCCTGGGCATCGACGGTTTCGAGTTCGTCGAATTCGCCGCGCCGGACGCTGCGCTGCTGCACAGCCTGTTCCGCCACCTCGGTTTCACCGCCATCGCGAAGCACCGGGAGCGCAAGGTCACGCTCTATCGCCAGGGCGACATCAACTTCCTCGTGAACGAGGAATCCGACAGCTTCGCGGCTGACTTCGCGCGCGCCCACGGCCCCAGCGCCTGCGGCTTCGCGATCCGGGTCGCCGATGCGGCGCGCGCCCGCGCCTGGGCCATCGATCGCGGCGCAGAGGCGCTCACCAACAAGCCAGCCACCCTGCCGGTGCGCACGCCCGTCATCGAGGGCATCGGCGGCAGCGCCCTGTACCTCGTGGACCGCTACGGCGAGCGCGGCTCGATCTACGACCCCCACTTCGAGTACCTCGACGGTGTCGACCGTCACCCGAAGGGATTCGGCCTGACGTGCATCGACCACCTGACGCACAACGTCTACCAGGGCAACATGGACAAGTGGGCCGGCTTCTACGAGCGCCTGTTCAACTTTCGCGAGATCCGTTACTTCGACATCAAGGGCGCCCATACCGGCCTCGTGTCGCGCGCCATGACCGCGCCCGACGGGATGGTGCGGATCCCGATCAACGAGGCGACCGACGACAAGTCGCAGATCGCCGAGTACCTCGACGAGTACAACGGCGAGGGCATCCAGCACATTGCGCTGTTCACCGACGACATTTACGCCTCGGTCGAGGCGCTGCGCGCGGATTGCATCGAGTTCCTCGACGTGCCCGACACCTATTACGAGATGGTCGACAAGCGCGTGCCCGGCCACAAGGAAGACCTCGAGCGGATGTGCGAGAACCGCATCCTGATCGACGCCGACAAGGAAACCCGGCAGCACCTGCTGCTGCAGATCTTCACGCAGACCTGCGTCGGGCCGATCTTTTTCGAGATCATCCAGCGCAAGGGCAACGAGGGCTTCGGCGAGGGGAATTTCCAAGCGCTGTTCGAGTCCATCGAGCGCGACCAGCTGCGGCGCGGCGTGATCTAGCTGCGGCTCATGCGTCTGCGCGTGCCGGCGAGCGCGGAAGAGTCGTTGCGGGGACGCCGTGAATACGTCCCTGTAGGCTCGCTCGCGCACGTCCTGTGCGCGAGCGCCCCGCAACGACCCGTTCCGCACCCGCCGGCAGGAGACCATGTGGCCGGGGCTGACGAAGTCACGCGCCCGAAAATGCGTACAGGAGGCGGTGCATGAAGAAGTGGATCTCGTTTCCGCGGGTGGAGGGCACGGCCTCGCGGCAGGCACATGCGGACCTGCCGGCAGGCACCTACGAGCGCGAGCTGGGCAAGGAGGGCTTTTTCGGCCCGGCGACGCACATGTACCACCGGCACCCGCCAACCGGGTGGTCCGGCTTCGAGGGGCCGCTCCGGCCGCGGGCCTTCGACACCACGAAGCTTTCGGGCGACGCCGCGTCGCCATGGGGCGCGCGGCTGCTGCTGCACAACCACGCGGTCAAGTTCCGGCACTGGACCCTGGCGCACAGCATGCCGGCGCTGGCCCGCAACTCCGATGGGGACGAGCTGCTGTTTCTGCATGCCGGCAATGCGCGCCTGTACTGCGACTACGGCCGGCTCGAGCTCGTCGAGGGCGACTATCTGCTGTTGCCGCGCGGCACCATGTGGCGGCTCGAGGTGGACGCGCCGATCGTCGCCCTCCTGATCGAGGCGACCAACGACAGCTATCGGCTCCCGGACAAGGGCCTGCTCGGGCCGCACGCCATCTTCGACGAGGCGATGCTGGATACGCCGAAGATCGACGAGGACTTTCGCGCCCAGCAGGACGAGCGCGAGTGGCGCGTCGAGGTCAAGCGTCGCGAGCAGGTCTCCGTGATCACCTATCCCTTCAACCCGCTCGACGCGGTGGGCTGGAAGGGCGACCTCGTTCCCGTGCGCATCAACTGGCGCGACATCCGGCCGCTGATGTCGCACCGCTACCACTTGCCGCCTTCGGTCCACACGACCTTCATCGCCGGGCGCTTCGTGGTGTGCACCTTCGTGCCGCGCCCCTTCGAAAGCGACCCGGATGCGCTGAAGGTGCCGTTCTTCCACAACAACGATGATTTCGACGAGGTGCTGTTCTACCACGCGGGCGAGTTCTTCTCGCGCGACAACATTCACCCCGGCATGATTACGCTGCATCCCTGCGGCTTCACCCACGGCCCGCATCCGAAGGCGCTGAAGAACATGCTCAGCCAGCCGGCGCCGGGCACCAACGAGGTCGCCGTCATGCTGGATACCCGCGACGCGCTGGAGGTGGCGGACGGGGCGGCCGCGGTCGAGTGGGGCGCCTACGTGGACAGCTGGAAAGGAGGTGGCGCGTGAAACTCGGCAGCCTGAAGAGCGGCGGGCGCGACGGCGCGCTGATCGTGGTCAGCAACGACCTGGCGCGCGCGGCGCCGGCGCACGACATCGCGCCCACGCTGCAGGCGGCGCTCGATGACTGGGACCACAGCGCCGGCGGCCTGCGCCAGCGGTCCGAGGATCTCGAGCAGGGGCGCGCCGACGGCGCGTTTGCGCTGAAGATCGAGGATCTCGCCGCGCCGCTGCCGCGGGCCTACCAGTTCCTCGACGGCAGCGCCTACCTCGCCCACGTCGAGCGCGTGCGGCGGGCGCGGGGTGCGGAGATGCCGCCGAGTTTCCTGACCGACCCGCTGATGTACCAGGCCGTGTCTGACGGTTTCCTGCCGCCGGTCGGCACGATCCCGGTCGCGAGCGAGGAGTTCGGCATCGACTTCGAGTCCGAGGTCTGCGTCGTCACCGACGACGTCCCGATGGGCGTGACCGTGGAAGAGGCGGCGAGCCACGTCCGGCTGGTCTGCCTGGTCAACGACGTCTCGCTGCGCAACCTGATCCCGGCGGAGCTCGGCAAGGGTTTCGGCTTCCTGCACAGCAAGCCGCGCTCGGCGCTCTCGCCGGTGATGGTGACGCCGGATGAACTGGGCGACGCCTGGCGCGACGGCAAGCTGCACCTGCCGCTGCAGACCTGGCTGAACGACGAGCGCTTCGGCGCGCCCGAGGCCGGGGTCGACATGCGGTTCTCCTTTCACGAGCTGATCGCCCACGCCGCGAAGACGCGCCCGCTGGCGGCCGGGACGATCGTCGGCTCGGGCACCGTGGCCAACCAGGACGAGTCGCTGGGCGCCTCCTGCATGGCGGAAAAGCGGATGCTGGAAATCATTCGCGACGGGCAGGCCACGACGCCGTTCCTGTCCTTCGGCGCGAAAGTGAGGATCGAGATGCTCGACCGCGCGGGGCGCAACATCTTTGGCTCGGTCGAGCATGTCTACGAGCGCTACCGGCGCTGAGGCGGGCCCGGTGAGGCTCCACGGCTACTGGCGCAGTTCGGCCGCCTGGCGGGTGCGGATCGCGCTGAACCTCAAGCAGCTCGAATGGGTGTCGGTACCCGTGCATCTCGTGCGCGACGGCGGCGAGCAGCGCATGCCCGCGTTCCGCGCGCTCAATCCCCAGGGGCTGGTGCCGGCGCTGGAGATCGACGGCCTGGTCCTGACCCAGTCGCTGGCGATCATCGAGTACCTCGACGAGACCCGGCCGACGCCGCCGTTGCTGCCGGCAGAGCCGGCGGGCCGCGCCCGCGTGCGCAGCCTGGCGCAGCTCGTTGCGAGCGATGTCCACCCGCTCAACAACCTGCGCGTGCTGCAGTACCTGCAGCACACGCTCGACGTCGACGCGCCTGGGCGTGACGCCTGGTATCGTCACTGGGTCATCGAGGGCCTGCAGGCGCTCGAGGCGCGCCTGGCGCGCGAGCCCGATACCGGCCGGTTCTGCCACGGCGATGCGCCGGGCCTGGCCGACTGTTGCCTGGTGCCCCAGCTCTACAATGCGCGGCGTTTCCATTGCGAGCTGGACGCGTTCCCGACCCTGCTGCGGATCGAGGCGGCCTGCGGCGAGCTGGAGGCCTTCCAGGCGGCGGCGGCCGACCGCCAGCCGGATGCGGCGCCCGGCCCCTGACTGCGGAAAGTCGGGATGCCTCGGGCTGCAAAAGGGCTAAAATAGGGCCATAGCAGCCAAGGAAGAGGGTGCCATGAGCCGATTCAGCCTTAAGAAGATTCCCGAGGGCCCGGGCGTGTATGCGCTCTATGAGCACGACCAGGTGACGCTGGTCGGATCCGCGCCCGATCTGCGCGCGCTCGCGGAGCAGCACCTCGTCGGCAGCGAGGGTCCCAGCGCCGACCTGCGCGAGGTCGTCTCGCACCCCGAGCGGATCACCAAGATCTGCTGGTGGCAGCATCCCGCCCTAGCGGACGACGGCCGGCGTAACGCCGCCCGCTCGGTGGCCATCCAGGTGCTCGGGCCGGTCAACCGGCCGCGCTTCACGCTGTCGAGCCTCGGCGAGATCGCGCTCGCCGATCCCGAGTTCGTCAAGTCGATGAACGCGCTGTTCCACGGCCCGCCGGCCGGGGCGTTCATTCCGCAGACCCTGGATGAGATGGCGCGCAGCGTCTACGAGCTCGAGGACCGCGTCGCCGCGCTGGAGCGGCGCCTGGCCGAGAAGGGCTGACGGCCGCGCCGGACCTCAGGCTTGCGCGCTGGGGCGCGCGGACACCTGTGCATACCAGCGGTCGAAATGCTGGAGCCCTTCGGGCGACGGCAGCTTGATGGCGCGTGCGAAGTCGACGATGCACAGCAGCGTGATGTCCGCGATTGAAAACACCGGTCCCGCGACGTACTCGGCGTCCGCGAGGCGCCGGTCGATCGCCGGGTAGAAGTCCGCCAGGCGCGACTTGCCGCGCTCGACCAGGTCCGGGATCGCCTTCGTGCCCGTCTTGCCGGGCACGGCGCGCTCGGCGTAGGGGGGGTAGCTGTTGCGGAAGGCGTCCACCACGGGCTGGCCGGCATCGAACTCGATACGCCGCGTCCAGCACTCGATCAACGCCTTCTCCAGCGCGGTCCGTCCCATCAGCGACGGCTCCGGCTGGAGCTCCTCGAAATAGCGGCAGATCGCCGTGCTCTCGTCGATGATGGTGCCGTCGTCCAGCTGCAGCGTCGGCAGCACGCCGCGCGGGTTGATGGCGAGGAACTCTGGCTGCAGGTTTTCCCCGCTGCGGATGTTGATCTCGACCCGCGGAATCTCAATGCCTTTTTCGGCGAGGAAGACCCGCACGCGGCGGGGATTGGGCGCGACGCGCATGTCGTAGAGCTTCACTGGCGGGATCCTCCTGGAAAGGTCGGCCAAGCATAGCGCAGGATCGGTGTCAGCCGGGTCAATCCGCCTCGAGGCCGAGATAGCGGCTGCGGTTGACGTCGAGCCTATTGTCCCGCCAGCCGGAGACGCGCGGGCTGACCAGGTTGCGCGCGGCGTGGTGGTAGAGGGGGATGAGCGCCTGCTCGCGCATCGCCAGGGCTTCCGCCTCGCGCAGCAGCGCGGCGCGGTCTGCGGGCTCGGGCTGCCGCGAGGCCTCGTCGGTCAGGCGGTCGTACTCTGCATTCGAGTAGTCGCCGAGGTTGTTGGGTCCGCTCTTGGTCTGCAGCAGCAGCGTGAAGGTCTGCGGGTCGTCGTAGACAGCCAGCCAGCCAGCTCGCGAGTCCGAGGTCGAAATCGCCCTGTTGCAGGGCGGCGTAATGGACCGCCGTCTCGGCCCGGTCGAGCTCGGTTTCGAAGAGCATCACCCGCCACATAGACTGCAGCGCGATCGCGACCCGCCAAGTGTTAACAGGCCCTACAATAACCACAGGCGTGCGGGGCTTCGACCCGGCCGCCCCGGCGCGGCGCGACAGGCACGTCTTCGAGCGCTACGCTTGTCAGTACCGGTCGAGAGCCAAGGACAGGAGTTCAGACATGGATATCGGGGACCTGAGGAACGAGTACAGCGGGGAGCCGTTCCGTCGCGTCGATCTCGATCCGGACCCGGTGAAGCAGTTCGCCCGGTGGTTCGGGCAGGCGCGCGAGGTGGCCCAGCCCGAGGTCAACGCCTGCACGCTCGCCACGGCAGGGCTGGACGGGCGGCCGTCCGCGCGCACCGTGCTGTTGAAGTACTTCGACGCCGACGGCTTCGTGTTCTTCACCAACCTCGGCAGCCGCAAGGCGCGCGAGATCGCGGACAACCCGTCGGTCGCGATGCTGTTCTTCTGGCAGACGCTCGAGCGCCAGGTATGCATCCGCGGCCGGGCCGAGCGGATCAGCGCGGCGGAGGCGATGCGTTACTTCGCGCGCCGGCCGCGCGGCAGCCAGCTGGGCGCCTGGGTGTCCGAGCAGAGCGCCGTGATCACGTCGCGCTCGGTGCTGGAAATGAAGCTCGACGAGCTGAAGCGCAAGTTCGCCGCCGGCGAGGTGCCGCTGCCCTCGTTCTGGGGCGGCTACCGGGTGCGGCCGGAGGAAATCGAGTTCTGGCAGGGCCGCGCGTCGCGGCTGCACGACCGCTTCCGCTTCCGCCAGGTCGACGACGCCTGGGTTATCGAGCGTCTCGCGCCCTGAGCAGCTCCGCGAAGGCCTCGATGGCCTCGCGGCCGACCACGTCGCGCGCGATCAGCGGCAGGTCGACGCGCGGCAGCGCCGGCAGTCCCTCGACCAGCGTGGCGAGGTGCAACTCCTCCTGGGCGCGCCGCTCCGCGAGGAATTCCCCGGCGTCGGGCGGGGCGCGCTTGTTGATCACGAGGGCGCCGACGGTGATCCCGGCCGCGTGCAGCTTCTGCTCCAGCTCCAGCGTCTCCAGCACCGGGAGGCGCTCCGCCGCGAGCACGATGATGAAGGCCGTCTTCGCCGGATCGGCAAGGGTATCGCGCAGCAGGGTGAGGCGCTCGCGCCGGCGGTTGAGCAGGTGACGGATCCGGTCGTCGCGCGAGCCGCCTTCGCCGCGCTCGCCGCCAAGCACGCGCCCGCCGATTTCATCGTCGGATGACAGGCTCTCCAGCGCCGTATTGAAGCGCGCGGCGCGCTCTCGGCGCGCCAGCAGGCCCTCGGTCCACGCCGCCATCATTTCCGGCAGCGCCATCAGGCGCGCCGTGTGACCCGACGGCGCGGTGTCGAACACCACGAGGTCATACTCGGCCAGCCCCTGCGCGACGACCTGGGCGATGCGCTCGAGCAGCGCCGCTTCCTGCATACCGGGGGCCTCGCGCGACAGCTGCATGTGCCGGTCCACCTCGCCCGCGAGGTGCTCCGGCATCAGGCGGCGCAGCGCCGCGCCCACCTCTGCGAGGTGCTCCTCGACCACGCGGTCGGGGTCGAGCTCCACGCCATCCAGGTTGGGGGCGAGGCGCACCGGGTCCGGGCCCACCTTGCGATTCCAGAGATGGCCCAGGTTGTGCGCCGGGTCGGTCGAGACGACCAGGACGCGCCGGCCGGCATCCGCCTCCGCAAGGGCGACGGTCGAAGCGACGGTGGTCTTGCCGACGCCGCCCTTGCCGCCGAAGAACAGGACCCGGCGCTGCCGGGCGAGGCTCAGCAGCATCGCAGGTGATCCAGCGGGGAGTGCTCCATGCCCATGCGGCGATGCCAGTCGTGGAACTGCTCGTAGAGCACCGGCATCAGTTCCATGGTGTACCACGAGGCCGGGTTGGGGACGCCGAGCGTCTCGGCGAACACGAGCAGCATGAACAGGTCTTCCTCGTCGCGCCGTGCGCGGGCGAAGGTCCGCCGGTAAGGCGCCACATAGAACTCGCGCAGTGCCGCGGAGATCGCATGCAGCTTGCCTTCCCGGCGGTCCTCGCCCATTAGCTCTTCTGCTCGGCCGCCGGGCTGCCCTTCGCGCCGCGGCTCATCGCGATCGCGGCTTCCAGCGCCACCCACAGCGCCGCCAGCAGGATGATGATGTCCATGCCCAGCAGCAGCCAGTTCTCGGCCCGGTAGAACTGCCCCAGCTGCACGAGCAGCGCGTACACCGACATCGTCAGCAGGAAGGCCAGCGGCACGGCGGTGAACCAGGCCGGGCGGCCCTGGCGGATCAGGATCACCGAGACGATGGACAGCGTCAGCCCCGCGAGCAGCTGGTTGGTCGTGCCGAACAGCGGCCAGATGATCATCCCCCCGGCGCCGTCGGCGCCCGCGCCGAAGGCCAGCGCCAGGCAGCAGCCGAGCGCGATGAGGGTGCTCACCACGACGTTGACCTTGATGCCGCCGAGCTCGGCGGCCTCCTGGATCACGTAACGCTGCAGCCGGAGGCCCGTGTCCATGGTGGTCGCGGCGAACAGGATCGCCATCACCGCGAGCATCGTCGCGCCGAGCTGTTCCGGGATGCCGTAGCCGGCCATCAGGATGGCGTCGCCGCCGCGCACGAAGGCCACCACGCCGCCCGCGCCGAAGCGCGAGTACATCGCCTCCCAGTCCGCGAGGGTGGCGAACCCGGCGGTCGTGCAGATGATGGCGGCCAGCGCCAGCATGCCCTCGCCGACGGCGCCGCCGTAGCCCACCAGCCGGCCGTCGGTCTCCTTGTCCAGCTGCTTGGAGCTGGTGCCCGAGGCCACCAGGCCGTGGAAGCCGCTGATGGCGCCGCAGGCGATGGTGACGAACAGCAGCGGCACCAGGCTGGGCGTGCCCGCCGGGACGTTGTGGTTGAACACCGGCGCGACGAGGTCCGGCGAGGCGAGCAGCACGGCGCCGTAGAACAGCCCGAGCCCGATGAACAGCTGCAGGCCGTTGATGTAGTCGCGCGGCTGCAGCAGGACCCAGACGGGCAGGATCGAGGCGATGCCCGCATAGGTGAACAGCAGCAGGATCCACTGCGAGCGCGGCCCGAGGCCGAGCACGCTTTCCGGCAGCACGATGGGCATGCCGTTGCCGACGAGGATCAGCGCATACAGGGCGATGACGCCGATGATGGAGACCCACAACAGGCTCATCTTGTACCGATAGATGAGCTGCCCGATGACCAGCGCGACGACGATCGCGCCCCAGGTCGGAATGACAGCGGTCGGCGTGGACACCAGCAGGTTCGAGATCACCACCGCGAAGGCCGCGTTGACCATCAGCAGCAGCAGGAATATCACGACCAGGAACAGGTTACGCGCCCGCGCGCCGATCACGGTGCCGGTCAGCGTGCCGATGGACTTGCCCTTGTTGCGCACACTCGCCCACAAGGCGCCGAAATCGTGCACCCCCGCGAAGAAAATCGTGCCGAGGATCACCCAGGCGAAGGCCGGGCCCCAGCCCCAGATGACGGCAATGGCGGGGCCCACGATGGGGGCGGCGCCGGCGACCGAAGTGAAGTGGTGACCCCAGAGCACGTACTTGTTGGTCGGCACGTAGTCGACGCCATCGCGGAACTCGTGTGCGGGCGTGCGGAAATCCGGGTCCAGCCGATAAATGCGCTCCGCGATGAATTTCGAATAGAACAGGTAGCCCCCCGCCAACATGGCGAGCCCGAACAGCAACAGCGTGACAGCACCCATATTCCGGTCCCCTGGTTTATTGTTCTCAATTCAACCGGTCGCCGCGAAGCGCGCCGGGTCCACCTCGATCCATGTCGCCCGGGCGCGCGCGCAGACCGTGCCGTCGGCACGCCAGATCGCGGTCCCGGAGTAATACTTGCGGCCCTGGTGCCCGAGGCGCCAGCCGCCGACGATATGCGGCCGGCCCGCGATCACCGGTGCATCCAGGATGACGGCGAGCCGTCCGAGCACCAGCGGGTTCTCCAGCCCGGCGAGCCAGGCCCACGCGCCGGGACAGTCGAGCGCCGCCCACATGAATTCGGTGCCCACGTGGCCATCCGCGCCCGCCAGCCCGGCGCCAGGCGTCCACGGGCAGGCGACCAGGCCGTCACCGGCCACCTCGCCCGCGAAGATGCGCAGCCCGTCCTCCGGCGCGCGCCCGGGACCGCACACGAAACAGGTGGGGAAGGCGTGCTCGTCGAGCCCGTGGTAATGGCTCGCGGCTTCCGTCGCGGCGCCGAGTCCCGGACAGTGGGGCGGCTCGAGTTCGAAACGCGTGGGGCGGGCTTCCGCGACCGACGCCCCGTCGTCGGCGAGCACGAGGCCGTCCCCGCTGCGGAGCACCGCGAGGGGGAGATTGAGCGGCGGGGGCCGCCGGAGCGTGACCTCGACGGGTCCCGCCAGGCGCGCCGCGAGCCGGCCGCAGGTGTAGCCGCCGTTGCCGGACTCCGGCGGGCCGCAGAAGCGTGCGGCGATGGTGATGGTTTCGGGCAGCGCGGCGGCGGATTCCTGCATGCCCGGGCGGCCTACTCGAGGTCCCGGCCGCAACCGGTGTAGTCGCGGCCATCGAGCGTGGCCGTGACCTTTGCCGGGTAAATCTCGCCACTCATGACATCAGTGCAGGCGCGGTCCTCGATGACGACCACCAGTTCGTGTGCCTCGGTCGTGGCCTGCCAGCGCCGCTGCTGCTTGTCCAGGTCGGCGATCGCCCCGGGATTCGGCACCACGACACGCCGTTCGCCGTACTGGTAGACGATGACGATCCGCTCGGGATGGATCTCGAGATGCCAGCCGGGTTCCTGGCCGAGGCCGCGGAACAGCGCGCCGCGCGCGCGTGCATCCGCCCAGGGGGTCTCGCGCCGGTTGAGCGTGCAGGGGATGTCCTCGCCGTCGAGCGTCAACAATGCGCTGTCGATGCCCTTGCCCCAGAATCCGTTGACGTCATCGCCGTACTTGGCGCCCGAGGCGGCTTCCACTTGCGGCATCACGATGGAACCGTCGGCCGTGATGAGCGTGAGCTCGGCGTCGCCGGGTCGCACCACGATCTCGCGCCCGTCGCAGACATAAGCGTAGGCCTCGAAGCTGAAGGAACCGCCCGCCGGGGGATCGCGCTGGACGACGTCCTCGAGGTCTGCAGGCGGCTCGGCCGCGTCCTGGCGCGATTCCGCCGCCGGCGGTTGCACGGCGGGCCGTGGCGTCGAGGGCACTTCGCTGCGCCCGCAGCCCGCCAAAGCGGTCAACGCCAGCGCTAGCGCGAGCAAGGGTAGTGCTGCCGTGGGCATCCCGGAAACTCCGCTACCTGCAAACGCCGCAATGCTAACAAACCTTGTGCCCCTGTAGCGAGGCGGCGGCGCGATTCAGTCCCCGTCGTTCCCGGGCTCCGACAGCGCGTCGATCCTCCGCTGCAGCACCGCCAGCTGGTGTTCCAGCGCGTCGATCCGGCCCTCCAGGTCCTCGATCCGCTCGTCACGCGACAGCGCCCGCGAGCCGGTGGCCGCGAGCGCCTCCGCCGCCGGCGGGGCGTCCCCGGTGAACAGCTGCATCCAGCGGGATTCGCGCTTGCCGGGCTCGCGCGGCAGCTGCGCGACCAGCGGTTCCTCGCGCCCGGCCAGGTCCCTGAGCGCGGCCTCGACCTCGCTGACATCGTGCAGCGGCTCAATGCGATTGGCGCGGCTGCGCAACTCGCCCGGGGTCTGCGGGCCGCGCAGCAGCAGCTCGCAGATGATGGCCAGCTCCCGCGGCGCGAGGTGCAGGTTGCCGAACTGGGTGTTGCAGAAGCGATGACGATAGCGCGTGACGCGCCCGCCCACGCCGCCACTGCGGTCCGTGAGGAGGTGCTTCTTCATCAGCGCGTCGACCGCGTCCTGGACCTCGCTGCTGCTCAGTTCGAGCACGGGATCCCGGTTGCTCTTCTGGTTGCACGCCGCCGTCAGGGCGTTCAGCGACAGCGGGTACTGGTCGGGCGTGGTGTGCTCTTTCTCGATCAGGCAGCCGATGACGCGGGCTTCGAGGGGGGTCAGTTCGGTGCGCACGAGTCTTCTCCGTGGGGTCGTATCGTTCGCTGTCCAGCCTACGGGATAAACAGACCCCGGGGTAGCCGGCGCGATAGAATCGATCCTCGATTTTCCCGACCCGACCCCGAAGAACCCACCATGCTGCTTCGTTTCGACCAGGTCTCGCTGCGCTTCGGCGACCAGGACATCCTCACCGCGGCCGATCTCGTCATCGAGCCGGGCGAGCGCGTGTGCCTGATCGGCCGCAATGGCGCCGGCAAGACCTCGTTGCTGAAGCTGATCTCCGGCACCCTGGTGCCCGACGAGGGCGACATCCAGGCGCGCGCGGACCTGAGGATCAGCCGGCTGGAGCAGGCCCTGCCCGACGACCTCCAGCTGACGGTGCGCGAGTCGGTGATGAGCGGCCTCGCACCGGTGCGCGCGCTGGTAGACGAGTACGAGCGGCTCGCGGCCGCCGAGCTCGGGGCGCACGGGCTGAAGGCGCTCGAGGAGCTGCACCGGCGCATCGATGCCGTGGACGGCTGGCACGTGGACCGCGCGGTCGACACGATCATCACCGACATGGGCCTGCCCGGCGGACAGCAGGTCGGTGAGCTGTCCGGCGGCTGGCGCCGGCGCGTCGCCCTGGCGCGCGCCCTGGTCAGCAAGCCGGACCTGCTGCTGCTCGATGAGCCCACGAACCACCTCGACCTGTCATCGATCCAGTGGCTGGAACAACGCATCGTCAGCTGGCCGGGCGCGGTGCTGTTCATCACCCATGACCGCGCGTTCCTGCAACGCCTTGCGACGCGCATCATCGAGATCGACCGCGGCAAGCTCGTCAGCTGGCCCGGCAACTACCGCGACTACCTGCGCCGCAAGGCGGATGCGATCGAGGAAGAGGAGCGGCACAACGCCGAGTTCGATCGCAAGCTCGCCGAGGAAGAGGCCTGGATCCGGCAGGGCATCAAGGCACGCAGGACCCGCAATGAGGGCCGGGTCCGGGCGCTGCTCGAGCTGCGCGAGATCCGTGCGCAGCGCGTCAAGCGCCCCGGCAGCGCGCGCATCACGATCGGCGAGGCGGACAGCTCCGGCCGCAAGGTCGTGCAGGCGAAGAACGTCAGCTACGGCTACGGAGGGAAGCCGCTGATCGCAGGGCTGGACCTCAAGGTGATGCGCGGCGATCGCATCGGCCTCGTCGGCAACAACGGCGTCGGCAAGAGCACGCTGCTGAAGCTGCTGCTCGGCGAGCTGGAGCCGCAGACCGGGACCATCAAGCACGGCACGCACCTCGAGGTCGCGTACTTCGACCAGATGCGCCAGCTGCTCGAACTGGACAAGAGCGTGGCGCACAACGTCGGCGAGGGCCGCGATCACGTCACCATCAACGGCAAGCCGCAGCACGTGGTCGGCTACCTGTGCGGCTTCCTGTTCAGCGCCAAGCGCGCCCTCACGCCGGTCAGCTCGCTGTCGGGCGGCGAACGCAACCGGGTCATCCTGGCAAAGCTCTTCACCCAGCCGAGCAACCTGCTGGTGCTCGACGAGCCGACCAACGACCTCGATGTCGAGACGCTGGAAGTGCTGGAGGAACGGCTGGCCGAGTATGCCGGCACGCTGCTCGTCGTCAGCCATGACCGTGAATTCCTTGACAACGTCGTCAACAAGATCCTGGTGTTCGAGGCCGGCGGACGGATCGTGGAGTATGCGGGCGGTTACAGCGACTGGGCGCGACGCGGCCACGCGCTGGCGCAGATGGATGCGGTGGCGCGGGAGGCTGCGCCGGCGCGGGCGCCCGGCGCCTCACGCGGTGCGGAGCGCGCGCCGCAGCAGCCGACCAAGCTCGGCTACCTCGAGCAGCGCGAGCTCAACGCCTTGCCCGGCAGGATCGAGGCGCTGGAGGCCGAGATCGCGGCCCTCGAGGCGCGCATCGCCGCGCCGGACTTCTATGCCCAGCCGTGGGAACGGACCCAGCCGGTGCTCGACGCGCTGGCGGAGAAAAACTCTGCCCACAATCGCCTGACGGAACGCTGGCTGCATCTCGAGGAGCGCCAGGCCGCGCTGACGGCGAGCCCGGCGCGCTGACCTCGCCCTTGCTGACCTCGCGTCAGTAGTGCGGGGGCCTCTCGTCCTCGGCCGTGTAATCCCGCGACCGCTCCTCGGCTGCCTCCAGGCGCTGGACCAGCCGCTCGACGCGCGCCTTGAGCGCGTCGAGTTCCTGCTGCTGGCGATACACCACGTCGCCGAGATCCTGGCTGGCGCGCTCCAGGAAGGCGAGTTTCGATTCCAGTCGCTCGATTGGGGACACTGCTCAAACCGCCGCATGGGGACACTGCTCACAGGATACCGAAATACCGCAGGCATTTGAGACGCGCAAAAAGAAAGGGGCCGGCAGACCGACCCCTTTCGCTTGCGGTGCACGGGACCCAGGCGTGTCTCCGGGTTTCATGTCGCGGTGTCTTGCCGCGGTGCGCCCGAGGCCGCTGCGCGGCTTTGCTCGGCGCGATACCCGGGTGCATGGCGGTGCACCGGTGCCGCGAGCGGATCAGCGCAAGGCGCTCCAGGCCTTAAGCGCACGCCGGGGCTCGAATGGGGCCCTGCTACCGGCGACTCGCCGGGCTGCGCGCTGCCTTTGAATCCGTCCGCGTACAGCCTGAACATAGGCGAGGGCGAAGCGGGTGTCCCTAGGGGTTTTCCACAATGCACCGTTCAGCGCGTCTCGGGCCTCGAAGGAGACTCATCGGAACGACTCCGCACGATCTCCAGCAGCGCCTGGACCAGGTCGGGGCGCCGCGGATCCACATGCCCACCCTCGGTCCAAAGCAGTGCCTTGGGCTGCCGGGCAGCCGCATACAGCCGCTTCACCTTGTGTTCCGGCAGGCGCTCGTCGTCCCGGGCGCCGATGACCACCACCGGGCGCGGCGCGATCCGCGCCACCCAGGCTTCCGTGTCGAACGAGTTGCCGTAGACCAGCAGGTGGACCAGCGAGGCGACGAGCGGCCGGAGCCAGTCCTGCGGAATTCGCTCGCCGAGATTGTGCTCGATCCAGCCGCGGTTGCCGGCGCCGCCGTGGATGAGCCATACGCGGTTGAAGCGCGCATCCAGCGCGCCGGCCACCGCGCCGAACGGCACGCCGAAGCTGACCCCCACGAGTTCCGCGCGACCCGTGTCGGCCCAGGGTTGGGTCGCCAGCCAGTCGAGCACGAGGGAGGCAGCCGGGGGTGTGTCGAGCAATGCGTCCTGGATTGCACGGATGCCGCGGAAGAAGCTCGCGGCGGAGTCGATCTCCACCGGCCCATGATAGGGATAATCGATGGCGACCATGATGGCCCGGCCGGGGTTGCCCACGAGCTTGACTGCGTCGCGGCCCGTCCTGTGGCCGGCGAGCATCACGAATACGGGCAGCGGCGCATCCTGCGCGGCCGGACGCAGGACGCGCGTATCGACACTCAGCCCGGAATCCGAGGCGAGCCGGACGGCCTGGCTGGTGAATCCGCCGGGCTCAAGGGCAATCTCCCCGGGCTCCACCGAGGCGAGGGTACCGCGGCGCTCGACAAACTCCTCATGCCTGGGACGCGCGTGGTCGGCAACCCACAGGGCTGAGAGCACGAGCGCCACGACGAAGACGGCCAGCAGCGCCCACGCAATGATTTTCATGGTTGCGCATTATCGCATGCGGGGAGGCGCAGTTCCGGCCCGCGACCCTGTCAATTCGGGGCGCCAGGGTCCATGCTTGGAGCAGGCAGGGACGGGCAGGGATGGCCCATACCGAGGGCCTGCCCGTCGTCGCCGTACGTGAGTCCGGAACGACGCGGAGGTGTGTCATGAAACTGCCGATCCAGGACCGCACAGCCGCCGGCCGCGCGCTCGCCGGCCTGCTGGTGGACCGTTACCGCGACCAGGATGTCATCGTGCTCGCGCTGCCGCGTGGCGGCGTGCCGGTCGCCGCGGAGATCGCGGCGGCGCTGGACGCGCCGCTCGATGTGCTGAACATCCGCAAGCTCGGCGTGCCTTTCCAGCCCGAGCTGGCCATGGGCGCGATCGCCAGCGGCGGAATCCGCGTGCTGAATTCCGAGGTCATCCGCCGCGCTGGTGTCGATCACGACATGCTCGAGGAAGTGATCTCGATGGAGACACGCGAACTCGAGCGCCGGGAACGCGCGTATCGCGGGGATCGGGCGCGCCCGGTGCTCATGCACCGATGCGTGATCCTTGTCGACGATGGGGCCGCCACCGGGGCGACCATGCGTGCGGCCATCGAGGCGGCGCGACAGCTCGGTCCGGATCGGGTCGTGCTGGCGCTGGCCGTGGCGCCGCCCGAGGTCGTCGAGCAGCTGGAGGAAGACGCCGACGAGTTGGTGTGCCTCGCGACGCCGGAGCCATTTTTCGCCATCGGGCCCTGGTACCGCGACTTTCGCCAGCTGAGCGACGAAGAAGTGCGCGCGTTGTTGCGGCGGGAGACGGTCGAGAGTTGAGTCGCGGGGTGGCGCTCCCGGGGCTGGCCGCGGGCCCGTCGTTTCCCGCGCGCCGCCCGGGCCGTTATGCTTGCCCCCATCTTCCTTCCAGGCAAGGGGCCGCACGACCATGAAGAGACACTTCCAGGCGATCGCCATGCTCGCGGCTGTCATGCTCCTTGCCGGCGGGCTGCTGGCCTGCGGCAAGTCCCCGGCAATGACGCATGCGGGGACCTGGGAGCTCGACATCCAGGTCGTCAAGGATGCCATGGAGGCCGAGATCGCGCGCATCGAGGATCCCGCCGAGCGCCAGGCCATGGAACTCGGCATGGCCATGATCGGCGCCGGGATGCTCGACGCGATGAACATGACCCTGGTGCTGAATCCCGATGGCACGGCGTCCAGCACGACCCGCCTGCTGGACGAGAGCCAGACCGTGCACGGCACCTGGTCGCAGGACGGCGACAGCCTCACCATCCGGATGACCGAGGGCGAGCAGTCGGATACGGTGTCGGCCGTCGTGGACGGCGACACGCTGGAGTTGCTCCCGCCCGAGGGTGAGGACATGCCGTTCCGGATGATCATGCGGAAACGCGTCGAATAGGGGCGCAAGCGCCGCCACGCATGACCCGCATCCTCGCGCTGGATTTCGAGACCGCCAGCCATGCGCCGGACAGCGCGTGCGCGCTTGGCCTCGCGCTCGTCGAGGACGGCCGCCTCGTGGCCGAGGACGCGTTCCTGATCCGTCCGCCCGAGCGCGACTTCGTGTTCACCTGGGTGCACGGCCTGCGCTGGGAAGATGTCGCGGACTCACCCACCTTCGACCAGTCCTGGGACCGGCTCCAGCCGTGGCTCGAAGGCGCCGACTGGCTCGCGGCGCACAACGCGCCGTTCGACCGGGGGGTGCTCAACGCGTGCTGCCGGACCTACCGGCTCGCCGCGGTGGACACGCCGTTCATCTGCACCGTGCAGGTCGCGCGCCGGGTCTGGGGGATTCATCCCACCAAGCTGCCGCTGGTGTGCCGCGCCCTCGACATCCCCCTGAAGCATCACGACGCGGCCTCCGATGCGGCGGCTTGCGCGCAGATCCTGGTGCAGGCGATGGCGACGGGCTGGCGGCCGGGGACACTGCTCAAAGGCTGAAACTGGGGACACTGCTCAAAGCGCGTTTTGAGCAGTGTCCCCAGTTTCGAAGCCGGGCGCGCCACGCCAGTAGCCGTCGCAGGTGCCGATGGGCGCGAGCGCGGTGAGTTCCTCGAGCACTGCCCGGTCCGCATCGCCCCGGCGCACCGCGTCGAAGCGCTCGACCACCCCGGCCATGCCCTCCGACTGCGGACTCAGGCGCAACACCGCGACCCCCGCGGCGTGCATCTCGGCGATCCAGGGCGCCAGGTCTTGCGTCAAGGCGGACTGCGTCTGGATGCCGTTCAGCACGAGGAATGGCGTATCCTCGCGCGTGCGCATCAGCCGGCCGTCCGGATCGGCGAGGCAGGCGAGCTCGCAGCGGTCCTTCGGCAGATCCTCGGCCCGCGCAGTGTAGCAGCGCGCGGACCACGCCAGCGGCAACCGGCCCCAGGCGAATACCTCGCACGGACACTCCGCCGGGGCGGCCGCGACGAGCTCCGCGGCCGTCACGCCCGAGAGCTCGAAGGGCAGCACCCAGCGCGTCATGCCCTGGCGCGCGAGCACCTCGAGGGTGCGCGAGTTGTAGATGTTCAGCGTCGGCCCGCCCACGAACGGCAGTCCATCCTGCGCCAGCGCGCCCACCGCGGCCATGTCGTTCGCCTCGACCATGAACCGGCCGTTGCGGCATTGCCGCTTCAGTACGCCCAGCTCCGAGCCCGCCTCGAGGAGGGTGAGGCTCGACAGCACGACTTCCTTGCCGGCGTCCGCCAGTCGCGCGCCGATCTCCAGCCAGTCCTCCAGCCGGACCTCGCGTCGCTTCGGGCACACCACCTCGCCGAGGTAGACAATGTCCACCGGCCAGTCCGCCGCCTCGGCGTAGAACGACAACACCCGCGCGCGCGGCCAGAAATACTGCAACGGCCCGAGCGACAGCTTCATTGCCATGACCTGTGATAGGCGCCGAGGGTGGTCTGCGTGCCCTCCGAGACCGCGGCGAGCGTCTTCTGCCAGGCCGGCGTGGGGCGGAAGTTGTCCGGGTCGGCGATGCATGCGTCGATGGCGGCGCGCATCACGGCCGTGACCTGCGCCACGTAGGCCGGGCTGCGCTGCCGGCCCTCGACCTTGATGGCGGCGATGCCCGCGCGATACAGCTCCGGCAGTAGCTCGATGGAATTCAGGCTGCTCGGCTCCTCCAGCGCGTAATAGGTGTGCTCCCCGACCTGGAAGCGGCCCTTGCAGAGCGTCGGGTAGGCGGCCTTCTCGCCGGGCGCGTAGCGGTCGATCAGCATGCCGTTGAGGCGTGACTCCAGCCCCTGCGGCGTCTCCTGCCAGCGCACGTGCGAACCGGGCGAGCAGGCGCCGTAAGTATTGGGCGAGCGCCCGGTCAGGTAGCTGGACAGCAGGCAGCGGCCCTCGACCATCACGCACAGGCTGCCGAAGCCGAACACCTCGACCGGCACCGGCGACTGCGCCGCCACCTGGGCGACCTGCCTGAGCGAGAGCACGCGCGGCAGCACGGCGCGGGTGATGCCGAACAGCCGGTGGTACAGGCTGATCGCCTCCGGGTTGGTCGCGGAGGCCTGCACCGAGAGATGGCGGTCCAGGTCCGGCCAGCGCTCCGCCGCGTAGTCGAGCAGCCCGGTATCGGCGAGGATCAGCGCGTCCGCGCCGAGCTCGGCAGCGCGATCGACCGCCTGCGTCCATTGCGCCCAGCCGCGGGGCTGCGGGAAGGTGTTCAGGGCGATCAGCACCTTGCAGCGCCGGTCGTGCGCATAGCGAATGCCGCGCACGATGTCCTGGTCGGTGAAATTCAGGCCGGCGAAGTGCCGCGCATTGGTCGCATCCCGAAAGCCGAGATAGACTGAGTCCGCGCCGGCATCCACGGCGGCGCGCAGCGAGGGCAGGTTGCCGGCAGGGCAGAGCAGTTCCACGTGGGCTCCCGGGTCGACATGAGGAGTGCGCAGGATAGCCAGCCGGTCCGGCCGGGGACTTGATCGAAGTCAATCCCGCCGCGCTGCGATTCGTTATCTCCGACAGCTTCAGGGGAGGAAAACATGCTGAGTTTGTCCACCATCGAGCAGGTCCTGCCGGTCCTCGCGCGGCCGCTCAGGCGGGTGCCGCATCCCCTGCAGCGGGCGCCGCTGCAACTCGCGCTGGAGACAATTTTCCAGGCGAGCGTCGCGGCGGGAGAGCTCGAGTTCCTCGACCAGCGCTGCCTCGCCATCGAGATCGAGGACACGGGCTGGCGCTGGCCCGTCACGCTGGCGCATGGGCGGCTCAGGGTGCTGGAGCGCGACCATCCCGCGGACGTCACGATCCGCGGCCAGTCCCCCGCCTTCCTCATCATGGCCAGCCGGCTCGAGGATCCCGACACGCTGTTCTTCCAGCGCCGCCTGGTGATCGAGGGCGACACCGAGCTCGGCCTGGGGGTGAAGAATTTTCTGGACGGGCTCGACGAGGAGCGCCTGCCCCTGCCGCTTCGGATCGCCTTGCGCGGCGCCCGGGAGGCGCACGGTCGTTTCGCGTGGCGGACATGAGGCTCGCGCTTGCCGTCCGGCTGGCCGCAGGGGCGCTGTCGCTGCTGCTGGCGCAGGCCGCCCTCGCGGCCGACTACGTCCCGCCGCGCGGCCAGTGGGACACGCTCGCGCCCGCCGAGGCGGGGTTCGCGACCGAGCGCCTGCAGGCGGCCGTCGACTACGCCCGCTCGAAGGCGGTCACCGAGCCGGCGGACCTGCACGAGGTCATCAGCGCGCATTTCGCGCCGAGGGAACCCGGCTTCCGCATTCTCGGCCCGACCGGCACGCGGGCGGGCGACAGCGGCATGATCCTGCGCCACGGCCGGATCGTCGCGCAGTGGGGCGACACGCGGCGCGTTGACATGACCTTCAGCGTCGCGAAGAGCTACCTGTCCACCCTGGCGGTGCTTGCGCTCGACGACGGGCTGATCGCCGATCTCGATGACCCGGTCGCGCGCTACGTGACCGGCGGCCAGTTCGAGGGCGAACACAACGGCGCGATCACCTGGCGCCACCTGTTGAACCAGAGCTCGGACTGGTCGGGCACACTGTGGGACATCCCCGACTGGGCCGATCGCCCGGAAGGCGAGGATCCCCAGCATCGCCCGCTCTACCCGCCGGGCACACGCTACAAGTACAACGACGTGCGCGTGAACCTGCTGGCCTTGAGCCTGCTGGAGGTGTTCCGCGAGCCGCTGCCGCAGGTATTCAGGCGCCGCATCATGGATCCGGTCGGCGCGAGCACCACCTGGCGCTGGCACGGCTACGAGAATTCCTGGGTCGAGCTCGACGGCCTGAAGATGCAGTCGGTGTCCGGCGGCGGCCACTTCGGCGGCGGGCTGTTCATCTCCACCGAGGACCACGCCCGCTTCGGCCTGCTGTTCCTGCGCGGTGGCGAATGGGGCGGCGCGCGGCTGTTCTCCGCCGACTGGCTCGAGGCGCTCCGCACGCCCGCGCCGGGCCGGCCCGACTATGGCTACCTGTGGTGGCTCAACACCGGGCGCGAGCAGGTGCCGGCGGCGCCCGAGCGCGCCTTCCACGCGGCGGGCTTCGGCGGCCATTACATCTACGTCGATGAGGAGCACGACCTCGTCGTCGTGCTGCGCTGGATTCCCGACCTGGCCGGGGTCGTCGAGCGCGTGCTCGCCGCGCTCGAGTGACATTCCATTTGATCGGGGCGCAGCGTACATTAACCGTTCCCATGCCCAAGAAATCCCTGAGGTCCCTCATGGGGGAGTCGCAGTTTCCATACCAAAACAACAGGATGCTTAACATGATCCAGCCAGGCTCGAACAATTCTAAGTTGCGCTGGCGGCGCAATATTCTTGCTGCAGTGCACATGGTGGCCGCAGCGCTGCTCGTCGGTTGCGGCAGCAGCTCCAACAACAACAACGAGCCGCCGGTGGTCGTGCCGCCGCCGGACTTCATCAACGCCCCTGCCGGCGGGCCTGAGGCTACGATTCGCCGCACCACCAACGGCGTGCCGCATATTGCCGCCGCCGACCTCGAGTCTGCGACGTTCGGCATGGGTTACGCGCAGGCGCAGGACCTCGTGTGCTACCTCGCCGACGCCTTCGTGAAGGCGCGCAGCGAGCGCGCCAGGTACTTCGGCCCGGGACCGGGCAATATCCACATCATCAACGACTTCAGCTTCATCGCGCAGCGCATTCGCAGTGGCGCGGCGGCCGAATTGGCGCAGATGTCGCCCGAGAGCCGCGCGATGGTGACGGGCTTCACCGCCGGCTACAACAAGTACGTGCGCGATACGGCCCCGGGCGACCTGCCGCCGGAGTGCCGGAACGGCCCCTGGGTCAAAGAGATCGCCCCGGAGGACCTGGTGGCGTATTTCCGCATCGTCGCGCAGTTCGCGAGCGGTGACTTGTTCTCGACCGGCGCGGTGTTCATCGCGGTGCCGCCGGGCGTGGATCCCTCGCCTGTCCCGGTGATGGCAAACCTCGACCCCGGGCAGCTCGGCGTGCTCGAGGACACCGTGATGTTTGCGAGGAATGCGGCGGGCGCGCGTGAGGACTACGTGGATACGGGTCTCGCCAGCAATGCCTGGGGCATCGGCAGCGAGATGAGCGAGGGCGGCAGCGGCGCGCTGCTGGCCAACCCGCACTTCCCGTACACCGGGATGCGACGCTTCTACGAGAGCCAGGTCACCGTGCCCGGGTACCTGAACCTGCGTGGTGCGGGCCTGCTGGGCACCCCCCTGCCGCTGATCGGCTTCAACGAGAGGCTGGGCTGGTCGCACACGGTCAGCACGAGCCGGCGGTTCATGCTGTACGAACTCACGCTTAAGAGCGGGGACAATCTCACCTACATCAAGGATTTCGCGGAGAAGCCGATCACCAAGGAGACTTTCGAAATCGAGGTCAACGTCGGTGGCCCCGAGCCGATCCGTGTCCAGCGCGATTTCTACTTCTCGGAGTACGGCCCGATGCTGGCCGCCGATGCCGTGACCGGCGGTGGGCTGCCGGCCTGGGGCGTCACGGGCAAGGCCTACACCTACCGTGATGCGAACGCCAACACGAACAACCTGCTCGACACCTGGCTGCAGATGGGCCGCGCGAGCACGCTGGACGAGTTCCAGGAAGTGTTCAAGAACTGCGGCAGCACGCTGTGGGTCAACTCGACCTATGCGGACGCCGACGGCAACGCGTTTTACATCGACAGCTCCTCGGTGCCGAACCTGTCGCTGCTGGCGCACAGCGTGATCGAGTTCAAGAGGAGCTCGAGCGCGGGCTATAACTCGCTGTTCAACGCCGGCCTGACGCTGCTCGACGGCAACACCTCGCGCGACGACTGGGTCGAGGGCGAGTGCAACGGGCTCGTGCCGTTCGACGGCAAGCCGAAGCTGGCGCGGCGCGACTTCGTGCAGAACTCGAACGACAGCTACTGGTCGACCAACCCGGCGGCGCCGATCGAGGGTTTCTCGCCGCTGTACGGCCCGGAGCGGTCCGCGCTGAGTCCGCGCACCCGCGTCGGCCTGTTCATGCTGCAGAACCCGACCGATCCCGGTCCCGCGAGCACGGCGCCCGCCGGCCAGGACGGCAAGTTCAGCGCCGCCGAGCTGATCAATGTCATTCACAACAACCGCAGCTGGTATGCCGAGCAATTCCAGGCCGAGCTCGTCGCGCGCTGCGACGCGATCGGCGCGGGCCAGGTCAACCTGGCCGGCGGCGGCAGCCGCACCGTCGACAGCGCATGCGCCGTCCTCAAGACCTGGGACGGTGTCTACGAGCAGGACAGCGTCGGCGCGCACGTATTCCGCGTGTTCATCGCGGATTACCGCAGCAAGTTCGGCAGCACCCTGACGGTGCCGTTCGACCCGGCGAACCCGGTGTTCACGCCGTCCACCCCGCAGCCGATCGACCTCAACAACCTCGCGGCCGATCCCTTGCTGGTCTCGCTCGCGGCCGGTCTGGAGCGGCTCGATGCCGCCGCGATTCCGTATGACGCGAGGCTCGGCGACGTGCAGACGTTCCAGCCGTCCGGCGGGGCGCCTCCGGGTGGCGCACCCGTGGCGCTGGGAACCGAGTATCCGTGGCATGGCGGGGACGGCATCATCGATGGCACATTCAATGCCATCGCCGTGGTCAACTCGTCCGTTGCCGAGGACACGCGCCTGCCGCGCCTGAACCCGCCGCAGATCCCGACCACGGCGGGGCTGTCCGCCACGCCGGGCGAGGGCTGGCGGATGGCGCGCGGCACGAGCTTCCATTTCGGTCTCGAGTTCACGGCGGCGGGCCCCAGGGCGTTCGGCCTGCTGAGTTACTCGCAGTCGACGGATCCCGATTCGCCGTTCTTCGACGACCAGAACCGTCGCTACTCCGACAAGGACTTCCGGCAGTTCTGGTTCACGGAAGCGGAAATCGCCGCGAACGTGCTGCCGCAGGGCGAGATTACGATCACCGACGACTGATCCGGGGGATCGGCCGTCACGTCAACCGGGCCGGGGCAGTTGTTGCCCCGGCCCTTTTTCTCATCATCAATCTGTCACCTGCGTGCAACGCAGGAGTCCCAACATCGCGGGTTCTTACACTTGGAGGGAGATCCCGCAAATGCCCAGAAAGAATTCCGCACACCTGCTCGCCGGCATGGCGCTGGCGATCGGCACGAGCCTGAGCGCTCACGCCGCACCCGCCGCCTCGCCGTTCGCGATCAGCCTCGCGCCGCTCGGCACCTACGCCACGGGTGTGTTTGCCGAGTCCGCTGCCGAGATCGTGGCGCACGACCCGCAGACCCAGCGGCTGTTCGTCGTCAATGCCCAGAGCGGCAATATCGATGTCCTGGACATCCGCGTGCCCGCGGCGCCGGCGAAGCTGTTCAGCCTGGATCTCGGCGGCATCGTCAACAGCGTGGCAGTGCACGGAGGCCTGGCCGTGGCTGCGGTCGAGGCCAGTCCGAAGACGGATCCGGGCAGGGCGGTGTTCTTCGACGCCCAGGGCACGGTGCTGGCCTCCGTGCAGGTCGGCGCGCTGCCCGACATGGTCACGTTCACGCCGGACGGCAAGCGCGTGCTGGTGGCCAATGAAGGCGAACCGAACGATGCCTACGACGTGGATCCCGAAGGCACGGTCAGCATCATCGACCTGCCGGCGGACATCGGTGCGCTGACCGAGGCGCATGTCCGCACCGCCAGCTTCGACAAGTTCAACGATGCCGAGCTCGACCCGTCGGTCCGCGTGTTCGGGCCCGGCGCGACGGTCGCCCAGGACATGGAGCCCGAGTACATCACGGTGTCGAAGGATTCGCAGACCGCGTGGGTGGCCCTGCAGGAAAACAACGCCATCGCCGTGCTCGACATTACCGCCGGTGAATTCACTGCAATTCGTGGTCTTGGTTTCAAGGATCACTTGCGCTCGGGCAACGAGCTCGACGTCAGCGACCGCGACGGCGGCATCAATATCGCCAGCTGGCCGGTATTTGGCATCTATCAGCCGGATTCGATCGCCAGCTTCGATTACCAGGGGCGGACCTACATCGTGACGGCGAACGAGGGCGATGCGCGCGATTATGACGGCTTCAGCGAGGAGTCGCGCTTCCGGGCGCTCAGCGGCGAGATCATGCCGTGCGAGGATTCGCCCCGGTTGCAACAGTTCTACGCGAGCAACGGGATGGGTATCAGCAACCTGGCGCAGCTGCGCGACAACGCGAACATGGGCCGCCTGACCGTCACGAGAGCGAACGGCCTGCGCGCCGACGGCACGTGCTACGAGGACATCTATGCCTTCGGCGCCCGCTCGTTCTCGATCTGGAACGCGGACCTGCAGCAGGTGTGGGACAGCGGCGCCGAGTTTGAGCGCATCACGGCCGAGCGTTATCCCGAGGACTTCAATTCGAACCACACGCAAAATGGCCGCGACAATCGCAGCGACAACAAGGGCCCGGAACCCGAGGGCGTCACGGTCGCGAAGTTGTGGGGCCGCACTTATGCCTTCATCGGACTGGAGCGGATCGGCGGCGTGATGGTGTACGACGTCTCCGACCCGTACAACGCAGCGTTCGTGCAGTACCTCAACAATCGCGACTTCGGCGCGGAGCCCGGCACGCCGGAGGCCGGTGACCTCGGCGCCGAGGGGCTGGTCGTCATCGAGGCGGCGCATAGCCCGATCCCGGGCGTGCCGCTGCTGGTGGTGGCGAACGAGGTCAGTGGCACAACCACGATTTTCCGCATCAATCGCGAACGGCTCGTGGGCCAGCGCTGAGGCGCGAGCCGCGGTCAACCAGGACCCGCCCAGTCAACGCGGCCGGGCGGGTCTTTTTTTGCCTGCTCCGTGCAGGCGCCTGTCCCGGTGCGATCGGCGCAGCATTTGACGCGCTCACCCGGAATCGGGTTACCTGAGCGCACGATGGGCGGCGCAAACTATCTAGTTCTCGACCAGGGCAGCCACGCCAGCAAGGCGCTGGTGTTTGCCGCCGACGGGCGGGTCATCGCGTCCGGCGAGGCGCCGATCCGGACGCACCAGCCGCAGCCCGGCTGGGTGGAGCACGACCCGGACGAGATCGTGGCGTCGCTGCACGATGCAATCGCGGCTGCGCTCGGGGCGATCGAAGCTGGCGCCGCAGGTTTCGCCGCGGCGGGACTCGCGATCCAGCGCTCCAGCATCGTGTGCTGGGACCGGGAGAACGGTGCGGCGCTGTCGCCGGTGTTGTCCTGGCAGGACCGGCGCAATGCCGACTGGCTTCGGGCGCAGCAGCTGGACGGGGATCACCTGCGCGAGATCACCGGCCTGGTCGCGTCCCCGCATTATGGCGCCAGCAAGCTGCGCTGGTGCCTGGATCACCTGCCGGAGGTGCGGCGCGCGCTGGCGGAGGGGCGCTTGTGCTGCGGTCCGCTGGCGAGCTTCGTGCTGCATCGCCTGCTCGACGAGCGGCCCTGCCTGGCCGATCCGGCGAATGCCTCGCGCACCCTGCTGTGGGACGTGCGGGCGCACGACTGGTCGGTGGAACTGCTCGAGGCCTGCGGGATCCCGCGTGCATGCCTGCCGGCCTCCGTGCCCAGTCGGCACGCATTCGGGACGCTGGTGCTCGGTGATTGCCGCGTGCCACTCGAGGTGATGACCGGCGACCAGCCGGCGGCGCTGTTCGCCTGGGGTGCGCCGGATGCCGGCACGCTGTTCGTGAATATCGGCACGGGCGCGTTCGTGCAGCGGGTCTTCGCGGGCGAGCCGCCCGATGCGCCGGGCCTGCTGCGCGGGATCGCCTGGCAGGACGCGGAGCGCAGCATCGGCGTGCTCGAGGGCACGGTGAACGGCGCGGGGGCGGCGCTGGCGTGGCTGGCGAATGAGCGTGGCGTTGCGGTCGAGGCGCTCATCTCGGGTGCGGCGCGCTGGCTTAAGAAGATTCACGCTCCGCCGCTGTTCATCAACGGGGTCGGCGGGCTGGGCGCCCCCTACTGGGTCGCCGATTGCACGGCCCGCTTCAGCGGGGCAGGCGGGCTCGCCGAGGAGACCGTCGCCGTGCTCGAGAGCATCGTGTTCCTGTTGCAGGTGAACATCGAGGCCATTGAGGCGGCTTCCGCCGCGGGGGCCGGCGCAGTGCGTCGGATTATCGTCAGCGGTGGGGTCGCACGACTCGATGGACTCTGCCAGCGGCTCGCCGACCTGGCCGGGGTGCCGGTCGAGCGGCCGGCCGACATCGAGGCTACGGCGCGAGGCGTCGCGTGGCTGCTCGGGGTCAGGGGAGCGGCCGGGGATGGGCGCTCCTCGCGCTTTGTCCCGCGGCCGGATCAGGTCCTGCGAGGGCGCTTCGTGCGCTGGCGCGCGGCGCTCGAGGCCAGCGTGGCGGGGCTTGTCGCTGCCGGCCGCGAGGCGTAATTTGCGGGCAGGCTTTTCCGGGGTTTTCTCTTGACTGCATTTCTTGGTTTCGTTGAATCGTAGGCGGGGTCGGACCATACGAAGCAACTGAACAATAAGCAATTATTGCGAAATTTCGACTTCTATTAGGCCTTAGAGACATGATTTTTGCCCGAAAAATGCGTTCTAATGGCGCCACGCGCAGGATCTGGATAGGCGTCTTAGAACGAAAATTCGCGGCCGAAATCCCCGTTCTAAGGCAAACTGTCGCGGATTGTTCTCTATAAATTCTTTTTAAAACATGACGATACCGTGGTCCGACCCGCGGCTACTTCGTAAGGAACCCCTATGCGCATTTTCATGCTCGCCCTGAGCGGCGTGCTTTTGCCTGCTGTCGCGCTCGCGCAGAGCACTGACCTGCCGCCACAGCCGTCCCCTCTCGCTGGCCTCGAATACGCCGAGTCGATCTATCCGGCGGCTACCGACCACGACCCGGCGATCCCGCGGCCTGAAGAGGTCCTCGGTTTCGAGCTGGGCCGGCGGGCCGCCACCGCAGAGCAGGTCGTCGCCTACGCCGAAGCCGTTGCGGCCGCGTCGCCCCGGGTGCAGCTGGTCGAATACGCCCGCAGCTACGAAGGCCGCCCGCTGGTTTACCTGGTGATCTCGAGCCCCGAGAACCTGGCGCGCGGCGAGGAGATCAAGGCAGGCATGGCCGCCCTCGCGGACCCCCGCGGCCTGGAGGCCGGACGCCGCGCGCAGCTCGTCGAGAGCCTGCCGGGCGTCGCCTGGCTGGGTTACTCGATTCATGGCAACGAGACCTCGGGCTCCGATGCGTCCTTCGCCGTGATCCACCACCTCGCCGCCGACCGCTCCGAGGCCACGCGCCAGCTGCTCGACGAGCTCGTCGTGATCGTCGATCCGAACATGAACCCCGACGGGCGCGCGCGCTTCATCAAGAGCCTGGGCGAGCATCGCGGCACACAGCCGAACGTGGACGACCAGTCCATGCTGCATACCGGCGACTGGCCATACGGGCGCGGCAACCATTACTTTTTCGACCTCAACCGCGACTGGCTATATGCGCGCCACCCTGAAACCCGCGGACGCATTCGCGCAATCTCGGCCTGGCGACCGCTACTGTTCGTCGATGCCCACGAGATGGGCGCACAGGATACTTACCTGTTCTCGCCGCCGCGTGAGCCGTTCAACCCGCACCTGCCGCCCTACCGATGGGAGCAGGGCGAGCAATTTGCCGACGACCAGGCGCGGGCCTTCGACCGCTACGGTTATCCCTATTACGCGGGTGAATGGAACGAAAACTGGTTCCCGGGCTACAGCGATTCCTGGGCGGCCCTGCGCGGCGCGCACGGCATCCTCTACGAGCAGGCGCGCGTCGCGGAGGACGGCGTGCAGCGCCACTCCAACCTGCTGGGCTACCAGCGAGCGGTGCATCACCAGGTCCTCTCGTCGTTCGCCAACCTCGACACCCTGCGGCGCGAGCGCAAGGCGATGCTGGCCGCCTTCAGCAGCGATCGCGCCGACGTGAGTTCTGCGCGCGGTCCCTACGCCAACCGCAGCTTCGTCATCCTGCCCACCGACAACCGCGGCCGGCTCGAGGTCCTGCTCGAGCTGCTGCACATCCAGGGGTTCGAGGCCCACCGCCTGGTCCGCAACCAGCGCGTCGGCACGGCGGTCGACCAGCTGGGCCGCGAGCTGCGCAACCAGGAGCTGCCGGCGGGCAGCATCGTGCTGCGCAACCGCCAGCCGGAGGCGCGCCTGCTCGCCGCCATGTTCGACTTCGATCCGCGCATGTCGGACGAGGCGCTCGCCAAGGAACGCGAAGGCGTGCTCAAGGACGGCAACAGCGGCATCTACGACACCACGGGCTGGAACATCTCGATGATGTTCGGCCTCGAGACGCTCACCGTGCCGCAATATCTCGACGCGGGGCTGGAGCCGCTGGACCTGCAGGGCCCACGGGCGCCGCCGCCGGCACCGGCCGCGGGCGCCCAGGTGATCGCGCTGGCGGTCTCGGGCGCAGACGACCGCGCCACGGCGTTTGCCGCGCGCCTGCTGGAGCGCGGCTACTTCGTGCGCGCCAACGACGAACCCTCGCGGCTGGACGGCCACGCGCTGCCCGTCGGCTCGATCGCGGTCACGCGCGACGACAACCGCCACCACGCCGACTGGCTGGCCACGGCGCGCGAAGTCGCGCAGCAACTCGGCCTCCCGTTGCGCACGATCACCCACGGCCGCGCGCCCGGGAAGCTCGCCGATCTCGGCGGGCAGCACTGGCAGCTGCTGGCCAAGCCGAACATCGCGCTGCTCGCCCGGGGCATGAACAGCACGCTGGATTTTGGCGCGACCTGGCACCTGCTCGATCACCGCATCGGGATCCGCCACAGTCACCTCGACGAGGACCGCGCCGGCGGGGTCGACCTGCGCCGCTATAACGTGATTTACCTGCCGGAGCGCACGCGCGACGCCGCCTACCCGCAGGCGCTGCTCGACGCGCTCGCCGAGTGGGTGCGCGCCGGAGGGACACTGATCGCAGTCGGCAACGCGGCCCGCGCGTTGACGAGCGGGGAGAAGCCGCTGGTCGCGACGCGCGTGATCGAGGACGTCATCGGCGAAGATCTCGCGCCCTACGAGGACGCGATCCACCGCGAGTGGCTGGCAGGGCAGCCCCTGTTGGCGGAAGAGGCCACCTGGGGCCACGTGGCCGCGCCCGCCACGGAATATCCGTGGAGCAGGGAAGGCGACGCCCCGAAGCCGGAAGAGCGCAAGCGCATAGATGCCTGGCAGGCGCTGTTCATGCCCTCCGGCGCCCTCGTCGGCGCCCGCGTGGACACCACGCACTGGCTGGCCGCGGGCACAGGCCCGGTACTGCCGGTGCTGTTCTCGAATTCGCCGGTGCTGATGGCCGCGCCGTCTGTGGAGGCACCGATCCGGATCGGTGTCTACACCCCGGCAGGCGAGGCGGGGGGGAGGCTCAACTGGGCCCCCGTGCCCGACAAGCACGAGCTGCGGGTGCGCATGGCAGGGCTGCTCTGGCCCGAGGCGCGCGAACGCATCGCGTCCTCGGCCTGGGTGACGCGCGAGAGCATCGGGCGGGGCCAGGTGATCCTGTTCGCGCATCCGCCGGCGTTCAGGGCGGCGCAGCTCGGCACCATGCGCGTACTGGAGAACGCGCTGGTGCTGGGTCCGGGGATGGGGGCGAGCCGGCCGGTGCCGCTGCCCTAGACAGTGCCACGCGCGAGCGGCGAACGCGTGCCTAGATGAATGATGGCGGTCGGACCTGCCACGGTCCGGCCGCTGTGTGGCTGCCTTGCTGTTGTGATCAGCTACCAGCAGCGGTCGGATGCAGAGCCTTCATCATCGCGAATGCCATCGCTCTGCAGCGTGTAAATGCCGCACGGGCTGTTGGCCTGCGCGCCCTGCGGTGTCGCAGTCAGCGTGAATGTGGTCGCGGTCTGGATGGGAGCGGCGATTATGTAGAACCCGTCCGGCGATGCTGCCGCCACAGCGCAACCTGCGTAGGAGTTGTTTTGGGTGTAGCAGCGCTCCAGTCGCTGTGCGGCGGCTAGCAACGCGGCCTTGCCGTCCGCGCGCCGCGCTTTCTCCACGTAGCTCGTGTACGAAGGGTACGCGATCGCCGCCAGGATGCCGATGATGACCACCACGATCATCACTTCGATGAGCGTGAACCCGCCGTTAAGCTTTCTCATGCCGTGCATGTTCCTCTGACCTCCTAACTCAGTCCGGCGTGATGTCAGCCCACGAGCGGCGACCGGGCTGGTAGTTCGGGCCCAGCGAGGGCAGCAGGTCGGCCTCGATGTCGATGACCGCCGCTGGCGTACCGTCGACCGCGAGGTCGAAATTCAGATCGCCCCGGTCGATGGCTAGCAGGTTGCTGTCATTCAGCTGCTTGGACGTTGCCACGTAGTGCCGAAGGCGATTGTAGTCGGCGATGTTCGGGTTTTCTGCAAAGAACTTGGCCAGATCCACCAGCGCCTCGGGATTCTTGTTGGCGACTTCGTTGAGCAGGCGCAGGTACTCCCGTTGCAAGTCCTCCGTGAAGCCCGCCGTGAGCTCTTTGTACGAGCCCGGCGTCAGGAACTCGCTCTCGAACATCACCGACGGCTGATACCCTCTCGCGCCGACGCAGACCGGGTATACGGCCTGGCCCACGCCCTGGGTCTGAAATCGGGCGAGATCGCCGTAGTTCCAGAACATGCTGAGCTCATACAGCAGCCCGCTGGTGGCCGCGCCGGCGGTGGGCGGAGAGCTACCGTCATTCAGCGGCACGACCACGCCGTCCACGACATTGAAGGCCTTCGCATACGCGCCGCCAAAGCCTATATCGATGCCTTCCTGGCCGGTTCCCCGCGGCAGGTGCACGGCGTCCTGCAGGGTGAAGTCGTTTGCCGCCAGCAATTGGACCGTCAGCGCCCCATTGCGCCACCGGTAGCCAGCCCACTCCGGCGGGTTGGCGCCCTGAGGCGTGAAAGCCTTGGTCGGATGGGGATCCGTGCGGTACAAGTCCGCCGGCGTTGCGTCGACGACAAATTCACCCGAGGGCAACAGCTGGGGCTTGCGGGTCTGGTGAATCAGGCGGCCGCTCGGCGCGACATACAAGTCGGTGTTGTTCACGCACCCGGGCATGGAGGCCACCGTCGCATCGTAGGTGCCGATCCGTTCGGACGGGGTAATCCGGATGGTGGGCGTAGTCGACAGGGCGAGGCGGTAAACGGACGACGAGCAGGTGCCGCTGCCGCGGATCCCGTCGAGGGTGAACACCAGGTTCGCGGCCCGGAGGCTGTTCAGCCGGGCAACGGGATCCACGATGCGCAGGTGCTGCATCATAAGGGTCTGGTACTGGTACACCGGCCAGATCCTACAGCCGATCTGGATCAGGTTCTCGCGCGAGAGATCCGCGTTGGCAAGCACAACGATGAATTCCTTCGCCGGATCGATGCCGACCTCGGTGACCCGGTTGAGTTCTTGCTCAGACAGGGTCTGGGGTGGAATCATTTTGTACTTGCTGTCCGCCGGATCCAGGTAGGTCGCACCGATGTCGAGGCGAAATCCCTTGTCGTCATCGTTGAAGCCCCGTTGCGGCTCAAGCTCGAAGAAATCGACGTAGTCGACGCCATGGTGCTTGTTGTAGCCGAAGGAATGCCCGTCGACGCGATGGCCCAGTCCGTCCGCCTGGATGAAGGGCTTGGTGGGCCCGCTGGCCTCCGGGAAGAGGCGGCTGGTGAACGGCTCCTTGAGCGGCTCGTATTGCACGAACCGATGCGCCGGCCCGTTCGGGCTGTCGGTGGTGACATCAATCGGGCCCTGGCTCCGGTTGACCGGGTCGTCGGGCGGCAGCTGCAGGGCGTTGATGTAGACGCCGTCCACTACCGAGCCGAGCTGCGGATCGAAGGCAACCCGCGCAAACGCCGGCTGCGCCACGTTAAACGGGCCGATGTGCACACCGACCGGGAACGCCCCCGCGGGAATAGGCGTGACACCGGTAATCGCCGTCGGGATGCCGTCGTCCGCGTCCAGAGCGCAGTTGTCGTTCAGGTCGAACAGCGGGCGCGCGTTCCTGGCGTTACCGCCGGAGGCCAGGTCGAGCTGCAGTATCCAGCTGCCCGCATCGACATCCTGCATGCGCTCGAGGTCGGCCATGTCGTAAGGATTCGTGGTAATGAACTGCAGGCGCTCTGCGCGTACCTGCGGGCGGCCGATGAGTCGTTCCCCGGTGCGCGGCAAGTTGACCTGCCAGCCGAGGTTCGGATTCGTCCCTGTCCATACAGGTGCGGCCGACCCTGTCACCAGTCGAATGGTTGCCTGGTTCACATTGCCCAAGGGTGCGGTGGGACAGAAGGTAGTATCCGTCGGCACCGTCCATTCCTGCGTGGATGTTACCAGTGTCTGGGTCACCAGGCGATTGGCGGCCACGGTGTCCGGCCCGAGGCGGTCCCAGACGCCGTACACGGACTGCTGCACGGTGTTCTGCCCGTCGGCTGCGCTGAGCAGGCTGCCGGTACCGAAGTAGACCATGTAGCCGGTGTCTGTTTCGGGATGACGCGTGACGTCGGGCTCGGCCGTGATGGGCTTGCTGCCGTTTCCAGCCGTATTGAACAACCGGACTGTCGCGGTGGCGTCTTTGAGCTTGAAGCGCCACATGTTGCCCTTGAGATCGCCTGCCCAGGCATAGTCCGCCTGCCCGTCGCCGGTCGTATCCACGAGCGCCGGCCCGGACAGGCCGTTGCCGGCCGCTGTATCGGTCGGCATGAAAATCGGCACTCCGGTGGACCCGTCCGAGTTCAGTGGGATGACAACCAGTTGCGCGGTGCCGGCATCGCTACCGTAGCCGTTGCCGCTCACGAGATACCAGCCGCCGTCGGGCAGCTGCGCGATGGTCGGGCGATTATGGATGTGCCCGATGCGGCTGTCGTAGGCGCTGCCCACATGGTCGTCGTTGAGGCCGGAGAGCTCAAGCATCAGCTGCGGATTCTCCGGGTCGGTTACGTCCAGGACGAACAGGCCCTTGCCGCCGGCGCCCAGGCCGCCGGCCACGATGTGCTGCGGGTTGCTCATCGTGCCAATATTCGCGGCCCGGAGATCACCATCGACGAAGTAAGTCGGCCGATATGGGGACACGCGCAGCAATCCCACCCGGTCCAGCAGCATCGAGGGCACGTAAGCCCAGAGTTCTCGGCCGCCGCCGTTGGCTACGTCGCCGGCCTGGAAGCCGTGCAGCATCCCGTCATTGGCGCCGACCACCACCAGCCCGTGATCACCGGCCGGAACGTAGGCCGGACGCGAATTGATAATCGCGCCCAGCACGCTGTAGCGCCAGCGGAAGATGCCTGATTCCTTGCAGCGCTCGAGGCTCCGGTCGCCGCGAACAAAATTCAGCACCGGGCTTGCGTATGGGTCGGACTGCAGCTTCTCGCTGCCTGCAGTGACCGGGTCGACCGCGAGCTGCTGGCCGCTGCTGAGGTTCGGCCACAGGAAATCGACCACGGCGCCGCCCTGCACGGTGAAGATGTTCCGGTCCTGCCAGTATCCCGCGTCCTCTTCGACGCACACCCAGGTGCCATCGGTCTCTTCGTCGACCAGATACGGCTGATAGTCGGGGAACACGTAGCGCGCCGACCACAGGCTGCCCATGGTGTTCCAGCCGATGCCGTCCCTCGGGTACAGGCCAATCGTGCCGCCGACAAACTGGCGCCGGCCGTCCGGCTCGATGCGGTACTGGATCAGGTCGCCGGTCCAGGCGCCGTTCTCGAACCAGGGGCGATAGGCCAGCGTGCCGCCCGCCTCGTTGCCGACGCGCGCTTCGAGGTTGGTGCTCTCGAGCACGTAGGGCGCCAGGGTGTAGGTGGGCTGGCTGCCCGGGTCGATGACCGCTTGGCCATGGGACGTAATGGCGAGCAGGCATCCGGACGATACCGCGACGAATCGGACCGCAAGTGACCGCAGGGCAGGCATTTGGAACTGTCTCATGGTCGCTCTCCGTTATTCGTCCGGGCTATCGAGAGTGAGGTACAGGGACTGCACGATCCTGAGGGCTTCGCGCTCGTCCACCGACTGCACTTCACGCGCCGAGACGCGGAACACGTGCACCAGGCTGTCCTCCAGCCCGCCGCCTATCACGATGGATTCGCCGGGAATGATTCGCTGGCCGAGGTACTCGATCACAAACTGGTTAGCGGGCCAGTTGGCGGCATATGCTGTCGGATCAAACTGGTCGCCGGGATTGGTCACGAGGTTGATGTAGTAGGCGTCGCGGTCGGCACCAACTCCGAATGCCACCAGGTCCTCCACGTCGAGTTCCCCGGCCCGCAGGATGTTCTCGGCCGTCGCCAGCGCCTCGGTTTGCTGCCGGTAGCTGGAGGACATGAAGCCCTGCAGGATGGAGGAGTTCATCGCGGTAACGCCGAGCAGGGTCATGACCAGCAGGAGTATCAGGGCGACAACCAGCGCGGCGCCACGCTGATTCCGCGACCCACGGAGGAAATTGTGTCGACGAGCTTTCATATCAGTTGACCACATCGCCGACCACCGTGTTGCGCAACATCACCGTGCTGACGTAGAGCTGGCGCCGGAAGTTGTCGTTCGGCGTGAAGGGCGCCGCATCAGCCAGGGTGTAGGTGCCGCCGTCCGTCAGCCCCTGCTCTGGGCACTCGCCCCGGACCAGCAGCCAGATGCGCACCGCGCGGACACGCATCCAACCATCGCCAGCCGCGGCGTCCACCGCGGCGGCGTTCACATACGCGCCATCGAGCAGGTACAGCACCTCGAAACGCTCGACGCCGGACGCGATTTCTTCGGCCACCGGCAGGCCGCTGGCCGGGTCCAGGCGCACCCGCATCAGCGCCGGGATGGCGCCGCCGCCCTGGCAGGTCCGGCCGCTGTCGCCGACGTAGTAAGCATTCGACACCAGCGCGCGCACCACGGGATCGACATTGTCGCCGGCCACGGGCTGTGGCAGGTTGTCGGGGTCGCCTGCCGTCGCGCCAGTCATGATGGCGCCAGACTCGGTGTTGTCCCGCAGGTAGAGGCCGTTCGCGTACGCCGGCGCCACCGGGTTTGGCCCGGCGTATCTCAGCGTAAGGATGTCTGAGGCGATGGCTGCGTCGTAGCCGGCGGCGCAGCCGTAGCCGGCGTTGGTGTTGTTGCGGCCGCTGACTCGCCAGCGGATCATCCGTCCCCAGCTGTTGTCCGCCACGCAGGCATGCGCCGGCGCCACGGGTCCCGGATTGCCCTGCTCGAGCAGCGGCAAAGACACGCTGCCGCCCCAGTAGCCGGAGCGCCGCAGGTCGGTAGTGATCAGGTCCATGCCGAAGCGCCCGCTTTCCTGCATGCGCGCGAGCTGTTCCTGGGCGTTGTAGCCCTGCTTGCTGCTCAGGTAGACCTGCAGCAGGCCACCGACTACCAGCAAGCCGACGAGCAGCGCGATCATCAGTTCGATGAGCGAGACGCCGCGCTGGTTCAGTGGAGCGTTGTTTGCTGATGGGTGCTTCATATGTCTATCGTCAGGACGAAGCTCCACGGATTCTCCGCGCCCTCGACCTGCAGGTCTTCCCATTCGACAGTGATGGTGTAGGTGGCGATGCCGTTGGCTCCCGCCGCGCCGAAGATCCCGGCGCTGCCGTTCGGCAAGAGCTGCTGGACCGCGCAGGCCCACTGGCTGAGGTCGGCGTCCGCCAGCGGCGTGGCGGGCAGCGCGGCGCTGCAGTTCACCGTCGCGGTGTCGAAGCCGTTGTAGGTCGCCGGCGTCTGGGGATTGGTGCGGATCCGGTCCGCCATGTCGTAGGCCAGCAAGCTGGCCTGCGAGGTCAGGTAGGCGCCATGGCTGCTCCTGAGCCCCACGCCCTGGAGCGCCGCGATGCCGAGCAGCCCGATCGACAGCACCAGCAGGGCGATCATCACCTCCAGCAGCGTGAAGCCGCGGGAACGCCTTGGGTAATTCATGTGAAAGAAACCGTTGCTCATGGCTTAGCCCCCGCACGCTTCCCGGGTGGTCGTGGCCTGGCCGGACGGCGCGATGGCGATCTGGCGCCGCTTTTGCCCGGTGCAGCTGGGGCCTGGCTCAAGATTGAAGGTTGCCACCGCGACCGGTACGCCTGTGCCCAGAAAATACACCTCGCCGTCGGCATCGAGCGAGACGATGCTGCCCTGGCGATTGACGACCCGCAGCGTCTCATTGTCTCCGGCAGGATCAAGAAACACGGTGGCCGTCCAGCCCGGAGCAGCCTGTGTAACGGTGACACGGACGGTCCGCCCGCGTTTGACGGCCTCTGCCCGGGCAAAATTGAGCGCCGTCACCAGTTCATTCGTCTGCGTCGTCACCCGGTTGTTCTGAATCAGGTCACGGAAACTGGGCACGCCCACCGTCGCAAGGATCGCCAAAACCGCGATGGCGACCATCAATTCGAGCAGCGTAAAGCCTCGGCACACTTTCATAGCGTGAGTCTACCTGTCGCTGAAAGCGACAATGCGACTTTCGTCACAAAGCGGGGAAATGGTACCAACCTGATTCAAGTTGGCCAATCGGGCGGAAGGCGCCGGATTTCAGGGCCCGCATGGTCGTCCTTAGCCCCGTCTACACGCAAATCCTACCCCGGGGCGACTGCCCTGCAGGGTGACATAACGCACAGATTTGACGGCCGACTGGCCCGGAATCCGGGGCGTCCGGGGCGGGCGCCGGCGCCGGCCGAGACGCGCGTGTCAGGAGGCGCGGGCTTCGGCCTCGCGGGCCGATGAACCGGGCCGGCGGGCCTGCCAGCGGTCCCAGAAGCGATACAGCTGCATGCCGGCGAGCATCGCGAGCACGAACAGCACCGGCTCGGCGCTCAGCAGCGCGAGCGAGGCGATGGCCGGCCCGGGGCAGTAGCCGACCAGGCCCCAGCCGGCGCCGAACACCAGCGCGCCGGCGACCAGTGGCCTGTCGATGCCCCGCTCCGGGGCCGGCGGCAACCCCGGCTGCACCGCCACGACCACGCGCCGCGCCTGGATGCGCCACGCGATGCCCATCACCAGCAGTGCCCCGGCCATGACGAAGGCGAGGCTGGGGTCCCAGGCCCCCGCGACGTCCAGGAAACCCAGCACCTTGGCGGGGTTGATCATCTGGCTGACCGCGAGGCCGAGGCCGAACACCACGCCGCTGCCGAGCGCCACCAGGATCTGCCGGTTCATGCGCCACCTCCAAAGACGTGGCGGACCAGGTAGACGGTCACGCCTGCGCCGCCCATGAACAGCAGCGTGGCGACGATCGAGCGCGGCGAGAGGCGGCTGAGCCCGCAGACGCCGTGCCCGCTGGTGCAGCCGCTGCCGAGCTGGGTGCCGAAGCCGACCAGCAGTCCGCCGATGATGATCACCGGCCAGCCGGCCGTGACGCGGATTTCGTCCAGGCCGCCGCCGAGCGCGCCGTAGATCAACACGCCGATCACCAGCCCCGCCAGGAACGCGAGCCGCCAGCCCGTGGCGCCGCGCTCGAGACGCAGCGCGCCGGCGGCGATGCTTGAGACGCCCGCGACCCGGCCGCTCATGAGCAACAGGGCGGCGGAGGCGAGGCCGATGAGGGCGCCGCCGAGCAGCGCGCTCCAGGGGGTGAATTCGGTCATCGCATCGAGCTCCCGTTCAGAATTGCCACGCCACGCTCAGTGAGGCGCCGAGCTGATACATGCGCAGGGCGATCTCCTGTCCCGGGCCGAGCGGATTGTCGCCGCGCACGGTCTTGGCGGGCGAGTAGAATGCCATGCCGGACAGGGTCACGTCGTTGCCGAGCGCGCGGCTGAAGCCGCCGGTGAAGTGCCACTCCTGCACGCCGGGGGCCAGGATGTTGAACAGCACCTCGGAGGACGGGATTGGCTGCTCGGCATAACTCAGCCCGGCGCGCCAGGTCTGCCGCGGGTCCTGCTGCCACTGCCAGCCGAGCTTGACCACGGTTACGTCCTCCCAGCCGAAGCCCGCCCCGGCGTCGTCGCCGAGGCGCGCGGTCGCGAGATTCGGCAGCAGCGGGTTGCCGACGCTGTCAATTTCGCTGTAGCGGATGTGCTGGAGGTCGAGCAGCAGCGTGTGGTCGGCGAGGCCGGTCCACGACAGGCCCGCGTTGATCATCTGCGGGACGTCGAAGTCGCCCTGTTCCGCGAACAGGCCGCGGTAGCGGTCGAACTCGTCCATCCGGATCCGGCTGCGCCAGCTGAGGCCGCCGCGCAGGGTCGGGCCGAGCCGTCCCTGCCAGCCGAGCTGCGCGCCATAGCCAAAGGCCGTGTCGTGGCCGTTGTTCGACAGGGCGGCAGGGTCGGCGGAGAAGGGCGCGAAGCTGCCGACGCCTTTCACCTCGAAGCGCTGCCAGGCGAGGATCGGCGCGATGCCGAAGGCATGGTCCGGGTGCGCGCGCCAGGTCCAGCTCGGCGCCACGAACAGCTGCGCCAGGTCCACGCCGGCCTTGCCGGCGAAGAACGGCCCGCCGTTGTCGCCGTCCCAGACGGTGTTCATACCGCCGTTGCCGAACACGGTGACGCCGACGGTGTGGGTCTCGTTCAGCACGTGGTTGTAGCCGAAATCAGGGATCAGGAAATATTCGCGGGCGCTGCTCCGGCGCCCCTGGGCCAGGAAGAAGGTGCCCGGCTGCGGCGTGCCGCTCCCCGAAACCGTGTACTCCCGCCGCGGCGAGAACAGCTGGAGCCCGGCATCGAGGCGCGTGCCGACGAAGGCCATCCCGGCCGGGTTGGTGGCCGTCGCCAGCGCGTCCTGGGAGAACGCTGCGCCGGCGCCGGCCATACCCTGGCTGATCGTGCCGTAGCCGTGGGCGAAATAACCGTTGGTCGCCCAGCTGGCGGACGAGGCCAGCGCCAGGGCGAGAACGGCCGCGGGAAGGAGGATTCGTCGCATTGATCAGGATCCGTTTACCACAGTGATTGCCATGTATTGGAACAAGGGGCCGGTCCGCAGGTGAACGAACTTGATGGCATGTGCTCATGCCATTCGGTGCTAAGGTCGTCCTGCCCTACACTGTCGGCCGATGGAGCCGGTAGCAGTCATTGTCGGCAGCGCCCTCGGGGGCATGGCCCGCTTCTGGCTGGCGGATGCCATCGGCCGGCGGCTGGGCGAGCGGTTTCCCTGGGGCACGCTGGCCGTCAATGCGAGCGGCGCGCTGGCCATCGGCGTGCTCGCGGCCCTGCTCCTGGGCCACTCAGGCAGCGGCACAGGGACCGCGGCCTGGCACTTCGCGGTGTTCGGCTTCCTCGGCAGCTACACCACCGTCTCGTCCTTCAGCCTGCAGACCCTTGCGCTGGCGCACGACCGCGCGTGGCGTCGCGCCGCCGCCAATGTCGTCCTGTCGCTCGGCCTCTGCCTGCCGGCCACAGCCGTTGGCCTGCTGGCGGGCCGCTGGCTGGCGGGGGCGCTGGCATGAGCCTGCAGCCCGTCCCGCCGCGCTGGGCGATCTACATGCTCGTGGGGCTCGGCAGCGCGCTCGGGGGCGTGGCCCGCTGGCTGCTTTCAGACCTGCTCCAGGCCGAGCCGGGCCTCGGCTTTCCCTGGGGCACGCTGTGGGTGAACACCAGCGGCTCGTTCCTGATCGGCGCCTACGCGGGCCTCGTTGCGCCGGGCGGGCGCTGGTCCGCCGGCCTGGGGCAAAGGTTGTTCTTCATGACCGGGTTTTGCGGTGGCTACACGACGTTCTCGATGTTCAGCCTGGAGACGCTGCATTATGTGGGCGCTGGCCTGCCCGGCCTGGCCGCATGGCTGGCGGGTGTCTCGCTGGCCGCATGGCTATTCGCCGTCTGGTCCGGCTATGCGCTCGCTGAGCGATTCAGCCGCCGGACGCGGCCATGAGCGCGGGCGGGATGGTTGGCCGGCACTGCGCAAAAATATCGAGCCGCGGTTCATAAACGTCCGTCTGGACATTCAGCATGCCCAGCACCGAATGGAACAGGTGGTCATGCGTGATCGCATCCTTGCGCGCCGCCCACAGGCAATTCTGATCCAGGTGTTGGCGGGTCCGGTAGCTGCCCGAAGACCACATGATCATAGGCACGTGCTTCTGGACGTCTGGTGCGATCCGGTAGGGCAGTCCGTGCAACCAGGTATTGGCCTCGCCGAGCGATTCTCCATGATCGGACACATAGACCATGGCGGCATCGATGTCCTCCGAACGCGCCTCCAGGGTAGCGATGACCTGGGCCAGGACATGGTCCGTGTAGAGGATCGTGTTGTCGTAGGCGCTCCTGATTTCATCGGTAGAACAGGACTGAATGTTGCTGGTCTCGCACGCCGGTAGAAACGCCCGAAAACGCGGAGGATAGCGCCGGAAGTAGGCAGGCCCGTGACTGCCGTTCTGGTGCATGACGACGACCAGGTCGTCGTCGGCCCGGCTGAGCGCCTGCCGGAGCGGCTCCAGCATGATCTCGTCCTGGCATTCTCCGTCCGGGCACAGGGCGTCGTCGGCGGCGTGCGACGTTTTATCGGTCGCGACCCGGTCGCAGACACCCTTGCAGCCCGAGTTGTTTTCGATCCAGAGAATATCCAGCCCTGCGCGTTTGAGGATATCGAGCAGGTTTTCGGAGGTCCGCGCGGCCTTGACCGAAAAGTCCGACTGGCCAAGGTGGGAGAACATGCATGGGACGGACTCGGCCGTCGAGGTGCCACAAGAATGCACGTTACTGAAACTGATGACCGGTAGCGCCGCCAGCTCGGGATTCGTTGTCCGCGGGTATCCATTCAGGGAAAAATTGTCTGCCCGTGCGGTCTCGCCGAGTATGAGCACGATGACCATCGGCTTCCGGCCGGCATTAGCGGGCACCGTTCGCCTGACATCGCCGGCGACCGTCTTGATCGGCACGGCGGCTAACGGTTCATCGAGTGCATACAGCGCGGCCGACAGTATCGCTGCGCCCGGGTTCACCATCTGCCCGAGCTCACGGTGCTCCCGCAGCATGAACGCGTAGTCCTGGTAGAGGCTCGACAGGATCAGCGCAAGCACGACCCCGCTCGAGACGATGGTGCCGCCGCGGACAAGGGCGGCGCGCCGCCACGACTGTCGCTTGAGCGGCGTGAACCAGATAAGCACGGCCGGCAGCACGCCGAGCAGGCAGGTCCGTGCGACGAGTCCGAACCCGAGCAGATCGCGCGCTTCCCGGAAATCCGTCTGCAAGAGACTGGCAATCATGTGCCGGTCGATGATCGCGCCGTAGCTGCTGGCGAAGTGCGACACCAGTGCGGCGGAGATGACTGTGAGCATGAGGACGGGCTTCAGGACCGCCCGTGCAGGGAGCAACTGCAGGAAGAGGTTGAACACGACGACCAGCAGAACCCCGAAGGACGCCGTGAAAAGCAGGGCCCGCCCCGAGTGCCCGGGGAGCTCCGCCAGCAGCGTCGTCCAGAACTGCCCGTTGTAGACCAGCACGAGCGCAATGCTGACCAGCAGCGTCAATGTGGCTGGCGTCATGGGGGGCAAGCGTTTCAGCATGTGCGCACGGTAACCATTCGTGCTTAAGACAAGCTGAAGGGAACCGGTTCGCGAACCGCACGGTGTCAGGGCAGGTGGGGGGAGGCCAGGTAAGCGTGGCTACGCATTTCCTCGAGGCGGCTGGTGGTGCGACGGAACTCGAACGCGAGGCGCGCTCCCGCGTACAGGTCTTCGACGGGCACCGCGGCGGACAGGACGAGCTTCACGCTGCGATCGTAGAACTCGTCCACCAGCGCGATGAACCTGCGCGCCGCGTTCTCGTTCTCCGGCGTGAACTGCGGCACGCCTGCCACGAGCACCGTGTGGAAGCTGCGGGCGATCTCGATGTAATCGGCCTGGCTGCGCGGTCCGTCGCAGATCGCCGCGAAGTCGAACCAGGCGACGCCGTCGGCGCGGCAACGCACGGGAATATCCCGGCCCAGGATGCGCAGCGGGCCGCCGTTGTGCGTGTCCTCGGGCGCGGCGGCGGCGAACAGCGCGGCCAGGCCGTCTTCGGCGGCCGCGTCCAGTGGCGCATGGTAGATCTCCGCGCGCTCCAGCAGCCGCAAGCGGTAATCCACCTCGCCGCCCACGTGCACCACGTCCGTGTGCTGCTCGAGCTGCGCGATCGCCGGGAGGAAGCGGGCGCGCTGCAGGCCGTCGCGGTACAGCATCTGCGGCGGCACGTTAGAGGTCGCCACGAGCGTCACGCCGCGCGCGAACAGCCGCTCGAACAGCGTGCCGAGGATCATGGCGTCGGCGATGTCCGAGACGAAGAACTCGTCGAAGCAGATCACCCGCGCTCGTTGCGCGAGGCCGTCCGCGACCCGCGCCAGCGGATCGGCGTGCTCGCGGTGCGTGTTGAGGTCGGCGTGCACCCCCGCCATGAAACGATGGAAATGCCGCCGCTTCTTCTCCGGGAACGGCAGGCACTTGTAGAACAGGTCGACGAGCCAGGTCTTGCCGCGCCCCGTGTCACCCCAGAGATACAGGCCGCGCACCGGCGCGACGGGCCGCGGCCGGACAAGCAGCCGACGCCGCGGGGGGCGCCATGCCAGCAGGGCCCCATACAGAACGTCCAGGCGCGCGGCGACGTTTTCCTGCGCGGCGTCGGGCGTCCAGCCGAGGCGCGCGATCTCGGCGCGGTAGCGGGCCAGCGGCGTCACCGGCAGGTTGGCGCTGTCGGCGGAATCCATCAGTCCTCGGCGAGTTCCGGCCGGGCGCGGAATTCTTCCAGCGCCCCGGGGTTGGCGAGCGCGTCGGTGTTCTTCACGGGCCTTCCGTGCACCACGTTGCGCACGGCGAGCTCGACGATCTTGCCGCTGAGCGTGCGCGGGATGTCGTGCACCTGCAGGATCTTGGCCGGGACGTGGCGCGGCGTGGTGTGGTCGCGAATGGTCGTGCGGATCTTCGCCTGCAGCGCCTCGTCGAGCGCGACGCCGTCGCGCAGGCGCACGAACAGCACGATGCGCTGGTCGTCGCGCCAGTCCTGGCCGATGGCGAGCGACTCGACGATCTCGTCCAGCTTTTCCACCTGGCGGTAGATCTCGGCGGTGCCGATGCGCACGCCGCCCGGATTCAGCACCGCGTCGCTGCGCCCGTAAATGACCAGCCCGCCGCGCGGCGTGAGGCGCGCCCAGTCGCCGTGGTGCCAGGCCCCCGGGAAGCGCTCGAAGTAGGCAGCGCGATACCTGCTGCCGTCGGGATCATTCCAGAAGCCCACCGGCATGGCGGGGAACGGGCGGGTGCACACGAGTTCGCCGGGCTCGTCGGTGTGCGAGTGGCCGGCGTCGTCGAAGATCTCCACCGCCATGCCGAGGCCGCGGCATTGCAGCTCGCCGCGGTACACGGGCAGGATCGGGCAGCCGAGGGCGAAGCAGCTCACGATGTCGGTCCCTCCGGAGATCGAGGCCAGCTGCACGTCCGTCTTGATGTCCCGGTAGACGAAGTCGAAGGAAGCCGGCATCAGCGGCGAGCCGGTGGAGAGCACCGCGCGCAGCGGCGCGAGCTCGAAGCGATCGCGCGGCGCGTAGCCGGCCTTCTCCACGGCCGCGAGGTACTTGGCGCTGGTGCCGAACACCGTGATGCCTTCCTCCTCGGCCATCTTCCACAGCGCCTCCGGGCCCGGGTGGAACGGATTGCCGTCGTAGAGCACCAGCGTGGCGCCGGTGGCGAGGCCGGACACCAGCCAGTTCCACATCATCCAGCCGCAGGTCGTGAAGTAGAACAGCACGTCGTCGCGGCCGATGTCGGTGTGCAGGCGGTGTTCCTTGAGGTGCTGCAGCAGCGTGCCGCCGGCGCCGTGGACGATGCACTTCGGCACGCCCGTCGTGCCCGAGGAATAGAGGATGTAGAGCGGGTGATCGAAGGGCAGCTGCGCGAACTCAAGCGTGGTCTCGTCCGACAGGAAGTCGTCCCAGCGAATCGCGCCGGGCAGCGCGCCTACGTCCGGCGCGGCGTCGAGGAAGGGCACGAGCACCACGCGCTCGAGGCCGTCCAGCTGCTCGAGCACGCCGCGGATGCGGCCGAGTGAGTCGATGCGCTTGCCGCTGTACTGGTACCCGTCGGCGGTGAACAGCACCTTCGGCCGGATCTGCCCGAAGCGGTCCAGCACGCCCTGGATGCCGAAGTCGGGAGAACAGGACGACCAGGTCGCGCCCAGGCTGGCCGCGGCGAGCATCGCGATCACCGCCTCCGGGCAGTTCGGCAGGAACCCTGCAACGCGGTCGCCCGGGCCGACGCCGAGCGCACGCAGCGCCCCGGCGAGGCGCGCCACCTCGCGATGCAGCTGCGCGTAGGTATGCACGCGGCGCCGGCCGTGCTCGCCGCGCCAGACCAGCGCGGCCCGATCGTCGTCGAAGCGCAGCAGGTTCTCGGCGAAGTTCAGCCGCGCCCCGCTGAACCACTGCGCGCCGGGCATCGCCCGGGGGTTCTCGAGCACCACGTCCCAGCGGCGCGAGGATTTCACCTCGCAGAACTTCCACACCGCCGGCCAGAAGTGCTCAGGGTGGTCCACGCTCCAGCGCCAGAGTTCGTCCCAGTCGTGGATCGTGGGCGCCAGCACGCCGCTCACGGCCGCGATGAAATAGGTGAGCTGCGCGTTTTCGATGCGTTCCGCGGACGGTCGCCAGAGGGGTTCGTCGTTCATTTCATGATCCAGCCTGCCTGTACGCAAAGACTATCATGAGCTACTTGCCCGCCAGGCTGACTGCAGCGGCTTGTGAGGACCGCGGTGACGCGCCGGCACAGGTCCCCCTCGCTCAAAAAATTTCAATATCGCTCGGTGGACCTGTGCCGTCCCGTCCCCGCTGCGGCATCGACTGAGCTGGCGCTGTCGAGGCCGGCCCCGTCAATGGCGTAGCGGGATCGGGACGTCATAGGCCCGTTGAGCGAGATAAGACTTCCCGAGCGAAACGGGCCTATGACGGTCCGGTCCCGCGTTCCAGCCCGTCAAAGGGCAAGGGCGAACAGCACGAGGCACAGGATCAACCCAAGCGTTGGCACGACCACCGTGGGCGCAGCCATCGCGGGATAGGCGGCGCCGTGGGTCTCACCGCAGGCGGCGCGGATTGGCGAGCGCAGCACCGAAGCAACCGGCGAGGAGCGCGACGATGAGCGCCGAGGTGCCCAGGTTGTCGTGAAACATCAGGGCGAAGCCGAGTACGAGCGCCAGCGGAAGTAGCGACAACGCCGGGTGAGGGAGGTCGATGCGGCCGCTCTCCGGGTCGTCGTCGCGCGGCGTGAAACGTTCGCCGTTCGCGGTGGCGCGGGCGAGCATCCGCGCGAGCCACTTCGATGCGTTTCTCGGCCCGGCGGGGTTGAAGGCGCGGTACCTGCCGCTGATGCCGTATGTCTACCTGGGCCTCGATGAGCTGTTCGCCCTCCTGTTCGGCGATGGGCCGCCGCCGGGGGACCGCAGCATCATTCCGCCGCCGCTGATAACCGGGCCTCCTGCCTGGGCTTCCAGCGTTTCGCAAGGTCGCGCTTGTGCGGCTTGCAGAGCCCGCAACTCCTGCGTTTTATGCTGCTGCGCGTTCTCATCCGGATGCGTGTTCTCTTCGCGCGGATTACCGAGGCTGCAGACTCCCCAGGATCGTCAGCGCATGGAAGGGGACTGCAAAACTACCCGTTCGTGTAGTGAATGCTGCGCTGCAGTCCAACTAGGTTCGACGTCAGAACAACAGGGAGGTTGACGGCAACGCGCGACGGGCGTGCCGCTCTTCACCCGATCGAACCAGGAGGAGCCATGGATCAGAAGCATCTGGACACGATGCCAGCGTGGGCTGCGCTGGCGCTGAGAATCGTGGACGGGGTGTCGTTCAACGCGCCCGGCAAAAAGATCCTGAAGGTGTATCACGCCGTCAACTTCCACAAGATTTTTACGGCCCTCCTCATCCTCGGGATGATGTACGTCTACGACAACTGGTCGACGGGTGCCTGGGTTTATCTCGCGCTTCATGGTGTTTACGGTTACTGCTGGCTGATCAAGGACTTCGGGTTTCGTGATCACCAGCTTGAGGCGGGGATCAGCTTGCTGGGGACGATTGGGCTTTACGTCGGGCTGATCGGGCTGTACTGGATCATCCCGTGGCTTTTCATTTCACGCCACATAGTGCCGACTAACTTCGAATTGTTCTTCGCGGTCGTACTGCACACGATCGGCGTGGTCACGATGATTGCTGCAGACTGCCAGCGGCATTTCACGCTCAAGTATCGCCAGGGGCTGATCAGCGGGGGCATGTTCCGCTACACGCGCAACCCGAACTACTTCGGCGAAGTGTTGTTGTATTCCTCCTACGCCTACCTCGCTGATCACTGGCTTGCATGGCTCCTGATCGGCTACATGACTTTTTTCGGATTCCTGCCGCGCCTGTACCGCAAGGATGTTTCATTGTCCCGGCATCCGGGTTGGCTGGCCTATAAGGCGCGTACCGGACTCCTGGTGCCTTGGAGTCTGCTCAACGGACGAGCATTCGTAGACCTTTTCAGCCGCGATGGCAGACGGGGAAAGGATTCGACGCGTAGCGGGCAGGCGGTCTGAGATGCGGCATCGCTTGGCCAGCCTGGTATTAGGCAATCGTATGATTGCCTTGATCGTGTTGGGCGTGGTGACGGCATTCTTCGCCGCCGGCCTGCCGCATGTTCAGATCAAGACGGTCTTCTCGGACCTGCTGCCTAAGGGGCATCCCTACGCAGAGACCTACCGGGACCACCCGAATTTCGGGAATCCGCTGACGATGTCAGTGATGATCAAGGTTCGTGATGGCACGATCTACAACCCGGAAACTCTCGACAAGGTCTGGAGATTCACGCGTGATATCGACCTGGCACCGGCGGTCGATCACGATCAGGTCGTTTCGATAACAACTGAGAAGGCCCGCTACGCGGAAGCCACGCCATACGGCGTTGATGTACGGCCCCTCATGGACGACAGGGTGCCGGCTACTGACGCGGAAGTGGGGGAGTTTCGCCGTCGTGTCGAGGCCTCACCCCTGGTGCGTGATTTCCTGGTGTCGGTCGATGAAAGCGCAACAATCGTCAATGCCACGTTTATCGAACATCGCCTCGACTATCGCCAGTCGTTCAACTACGTCCAGGCGCTGGTGGAAGCGGCACGGGATGAGCGTCACGAGGTCTATCTTGCGGGGCAGCCTGCGCTCACCGGGTGGGTTTTCCAATACCAACGACAGATGCTGGTGATCTTTGGTGTGACCCTGGTCGCCCTGGTGCTGGCGCTGGTCGGGTATATGCGCAATGTTTCGGGTGTGCTCACGCCGATCATCACCGGGTTTGTTTCGGCGATCTGGGGCTTTGGACTGATGGGCTGGCTTGGTGCGCCGATCGAGCCATTGCTGCTGCTGGTCCCACTGCTGCTTGTCGCGCGGGCGTTCAGCCATACCGTGCAGTTTGCCGAGCGATATTACGAGGTCAAGGCAGAGGTCGGTGACAAGGTTGAAGCGGCGCAAACTGCCCTGCGAGTCATGATGGGTCCCGGCATACTCGGTGTCGTTACCGACGCGGCGGCCATCGTCCTCATTGCGCTTGCGCCGATTCCCGCCATGGAGCGCTTTGCGCTGTTCTGCGGCTTCTGGACGCTCATGCTGATTCCCACTTCGGTGTTCCTTGCACCCGTTCTGCTCACCTTCCTGCCGGCACCGAGGAACCCGAGGCGCATCGTCCCGGGGAAAGCACGGGTTGGCGGGACATTCGAGCACCGGGTGTTGCTCCGGGTCGCGAGGCTCAGCCATGGCCGGCGCGCGCGAGTTACCGGGACGGCGATGGTGATCCTGTCCGTGGTCGCGGTGGCTCTCGCGCTACAGATAAAGATTGGCAATCCGGTCGAAGGCAGCAACTTGCTTTGGCAGGACTCCGAGTTCAACCGCTCGGTACGCGCCATCAACGATCACTTCCCCGGCGTCAATACGCTCGAGATCGTGCTCGAAGGCCGGGCCGACGTCGACGGGGAACCCAATCGAATCGCGCGGCAGGCCGAGGCGGTGATGACGATGCTGCGCATTCAGGACCTGATCGAGCGTGGCTACCAGCCGCCCACGGCGACGCTCTCGTTTGCTGACTACCTGATGGAGGGCAATCGCTTGTTTGCTGGCGGACACGCGAAGTGGGCGCCCCTGGATCCGACCCGGGAAGCAGTCAATGCAGCAGCCTCCGCAGCCATGATGAACACCAGTCCGGTGGCGTTTTCGCACGTGATCGATTTTGAGCAGCGCAACGCCACTGTCTCAATGTGGTATCGAGACAATCGGCAGGAGACCGTGGACCATGCACTCGCACAGGCTCGCAGCGTAGTCGAGGCGGTCGGACTGGAGCACGAGAACTATAGCATCCGCATGGCGACCGGCACGATCGCCCTGCAGCAGGCGATGAACGATGTCGTGGCGGAACACTACTGGGTCATCCTCGGCACGTTGAATGCAGTCATCTTCTTGATTTGCGGTTTCGCCTATCGCTCGCTCCTGGCGGGCTTGATTCTTCTGGTACCGGTCAACCTGTCCAATTTCGTAATCACTGCGTGCATGTCGGTGCTGGGAATTGGGCTGGATATCAATTCGCTGCTTGTCGCCTCGGTCGGGGTCGGCGTCGGTATCGACTACGGAATCTACCTGCTGAGCCGGATCTGCGAGGAGTACCGGCAGCACGATCGCGACGTCGGCGCCACGATCGACAAGGCGGTCACGACCACCGGCCGCGCGATCATGTTCACGGCGACGATCATGCTCATCGGCATCATGCCCTGGTACTTCCTGTCGGGGCTCAAATTCCTTGCCGACATGGGCCTGCTGCTCTCCATGGTGATGGTTATCAACATGGCTATGGCGCTGCTCGTTTTGCCGTTGCTCATCTGGTTCCTGCGGCCGAAGTTTATCGGCCGCACGGACTTGTTAGTTACTGAGGAGATCTACCCGGTGTCCGGGCAAACCGCGTTGGCGTAGGCAATCTCGCCAGCCCTGAGGAGGAGTTCCATGCGCATCAAGAAATATGACTTCGACTACGGTCGCCGGAAGCTGATGGAAAAGACGCTTTATGGCGTCGCATCGGCAGGCGTGCTCGCGCCGCTGTGGTCACTGGCTGCAAAGGCTGGAATCGAAGACATTAGCAAGGCATATCCGGATGAGCTCTTGTACATCGAGGCCTACACGAAGGGCAGGATCAAGCCCGGAGATGTCATCACCGCCGAGAATGTCGAGCACGTCAAGGAGTTGCTCGACCCTGTGGCCTACGAGCAGGTGCGGACCATGGGCCGGCGGATCAACATCGTGGAGTCGACCCGGGACATCACGAAATTGTTTCCGCACGAATATCTGGAGGCCACGCTCCGCAATCATGGTCTCGCCAGGCTGGACGGGGACGGCAATGTCGTCACCCCCAACGGTGGACCATGGATTGGTGGGAATCCGTTCCAGGAACCTGCGAACGGAGTCGAGGCAATTGCCAACCTCACCATGAGCTGGGGACGTCACGATTATTCAATGTACGCCGTGCGCGACTGGGATATCGGCCCGAATGGTGAGTTGGCGTACCAGTATGACTTCGTGTGGGCGGAGGCGAACACCACTTCCCGGGTCGATGGCACGATCTGGCGGGATCGTGACGATCTGCTGCGCTATCAGTCGGTGTGGTTCACGGCCCCGTATGACGTGGCCGGTACTTCGTTCATGAACACCTGGAGCTACGATCAGCGGCAGTTCCCCGAGCTGCTCGGCTACCTTCCGCAATTCCGCCGGGTTCGACAGTTCCCGACCAACCAGCGTTTTGAGCCGCTCGTGCCGGGCATGACGCTATACCTTTCGGATGCATGGGCAGCGGGCGACCCGATGCTTACCTGGGGGAATTACCAGATCGTGGGCCGCCAGCCCATGCTTGGCGCAGTGGGTGGCCGCAACTTCATGGGCGGCTACCACGACAACTGGGAGAAGCCGGTGCATGGCGGTCCGCGCGACCAGACGTTCTTTGATACCTGGATGGAACTGGTGCCGGAGTGCCTGGTGGTCGAGGCGGAACCGGTAGGCTACCCACGTGCGCCGGTGGGCAAGAAGCGAGTCTGGATCGATGTGCGCAACCAGATGTACGTCGCATATAACACCCTCGACCGGCGGGGTGACATCTGGAAGTCGTTCGAGCCCTCGTACGCGCAGTTCGCCAACGACCGCGAGGTATTCCTTGACGGCGATCATCCGGCCTGGTCATGGACGCACGTGATGAGCTACGACTACCAGGCCAACCGCATGAGTCGTTTTGTGCCGGCCAGGCGGGTCACCGGAGGTTTCCAGACCGCATACAGCCCCGGAAGCCGGGACGTCTACAACGACTTCTTCACCAGCCAGGCATTGCAGCGCCTCGGTCGCGGATGAACAAGTCACTTCGCATCATCGCGGTCATGCTTGCGGTTCCCGTAGCGCTGATTGCCACGGGATCCACTGCCACAGCTCCTGCAGTGTCCCAGGTGGAATTGCTGGCAGCGGTCAGCCCGCACCGCCACATCTACGCTGCCGACATGCAAGGCGATTACGGCGTTGCGGTCGGCGCGCTCGGTACGGTGCTGGAAACTCGTGACGGAGGCCAGAGTTGGTCCGACAAGTCGCTACATGAGCCGCTGGCAATGCTGGCCGTCGCGATTTCCGGCGAGCGCGCAGTCGCCATAGGGCAGCTCGGGCTGATAGCGGTACAGGATGGCGGCAACTGGGTGACAGTGCGGGCGCCGACAGAAGAGCGACTTCTCGGGGTGGCACTGAACACACGTGGGCAGGGGATTGCGGTCGGCGCCTTTGGAACCGTGCTTCGCTCGGAGGACGGCGGATTGGGCTGGCAGAGGGTCGACATCGACTGGGAAACATTCTTCCCGTCGGGCGATGAGCCGCATGTTTACGACGTCCACATCGATGAGCACAACCGGATCACCCTGGCCGGTGAGTTCGGCATGGTGTTGCGGTCGGACGACGCTGGTCAAAGCTGGCGACTGCTACGCAGGGGGGATGCATCCCTGTTCGCTCTGAAGGTGGACGGCAGTAATGCTTTCGCCGTCGGGCAGGACGGTACGGTGCTGCGCTCCCAGGACGAAGGTGCGAGCTGGCAAGAACTGGATACGGGGGTGAGTGCCAACCTGCTGGGGGCGACAAGAGGTCCGATGCGACGCCAGTTGCTGGTGCCGGGAATGCGGAGTGTCCTGTACAGCGGTGACAGTGGCGACTCCTGGCGCGAGCTGATTGATGGGGACTTCAGCCGCGGGTGGTATGGGGATGCGATCTGGTCGGAACGGCTGGGCGGATTCCTGTTGTTCGGTCATGGCGGGCGAATCAGGATTATCAAGGGCATCAACTAGGGGTCCATAGATCCCCTGCTCGAAAGCAGAAGCGAGGAGAATAGAGATGAAAGCGCTCAGGAACTGGAAGTTGATGCCTGTCGGAGTGGCCTTCGCCATCTTGATGGCGCCGGTCGGTGTGCCGCAGGCAGACGGATTCAGCGTCGACTTTGATGGCTTCATCCGCACCGAGATCGCGGCGAAGACGACCTCGGACGAGAATGTCTTCAACCAGCGCGGCAATCTGTTCAATGGCCGCAGTGTTGACCGGCTCGGGATCAATCTCGCCACTGGCGAGCTCGTGCCGGATACGGTGACACGTGATGTCCCGAGCGCCAACAACGAGTTCAACATGAAATTGTTGCGCGGAGAACTCGGGGTGAATGCGCGTTTCAGTGACAAGCTTCAACTGCGCGTGCAGGCACGCGGGGTGTTTGATCCAAACTCGTATTCGAGCTTCGACCCTGCGCGCACGGCAGGCAGCGATCCGGCAGGACGCCTGCAGGGTGAGCCTAACCTGTTCGAGTATCGCGTGAGCTCGGGAGGGATGCTGCAAGCCAGGAAGTCGCCGAGTTCACTCGAGTTTGCGGGGGAAAAATACCTGATAGATTTCCCATCGCTTTACCTGGATTACCAGAGCGGTCCCCTGAACATCCGCTTCGGAAACCAGCAGATCGCATGGGGGCAGTCGCTGTTCTTCCGAGTGCTTGATGTGCCCAATGGGCTCGACTTGCGTCGTCACGGCCTGTTGGACTATGTGCCGGAGGAGTTCGCCGACAAGCGTGTGCCAGCACCGGCGTTACGTGTTTCCTACACACTCGGCGCCTGGGAATTGGACAGCTTCGTCCAGCATTTCCGGCCATCTATCTATGGCAACCCGAACACCCCCTACAACGTCATCGGCACAGCCTTCACTGTGCATGACAAGTATGGCGATGTGGATCGGGAGCTCAACTTCGGCGCGAGGATTCGAGGGCCTGCCGGACCGTTCACCGCGCAGCTGATCGCGGCGCGACGCTATGGTCCGGAGGGCACCTTTCGCTGGACTGAAAGTGGCGTCAACCGGGACATTCCCGGCTTGCCAGGTACGGGGTTCGTGTTCGAGCAGACGGCGTTCGAGGTAGACCCGTCCGGCATCGTTTCGGCGGAGGAGTGGTATACCTATGCGGCACTTGTGCGGCTGGACGCCCGCGATGGGCTGAATTCATCAATCATCGAATTCCCGGCGTCAGCCTTGCTTGGCGCCGCGCCGGTGGACAGTGACCTTGGTGCGCGTATCACGCTGGACACTTTTTTCCAGTTGTCCGGCGGATTGCGGGGGCACATTGCACGCGAATATCACCGCGAAACTGTGCTGGGCGGCGGCCTTAGCTACGTGTTCGAGGGCAAGCCGGATTCGCTGCTCGACCAGTTGATTGCGAACATCGAGGTCCAATACGCCGACGGCCGTGCTTTTACCAACCCGAGCTTGAGTCAGGAATACCTTGAGGAAGACGAGTGGACCATCGCGTTGGTCCTCGAAAAGTACCACCGTTTCAGTCAAGGCTTCCCCGCGACCTACTTTGTCGCCCAAGGCATGCGCAAGACTGAGAGCGACATGTTTGGCAGGCATCTCAGTGGTATGGGTGGCAGCAACGACGTCTCCGCACTCGACGCTCGCGTCCCCAGCAGCGCCAACTATCTCGCGTTTGCCGTCCAGCAACCCTTTCCGAACCTGGTCTGGCGGTTCGATCTGTCGTTGCTATACGACATGGAGGGCGGATTGCTGTCGCAGACAGGAGTGCGTTGGCGGCCTCGCGGCCCCTGGACAGTGGAGGCTTTTTATACTCGGCTTGACGGCAACACGCGCGGACGAAATGGCAACTTCAACGCCTTGTCTACTGTCGAGTGGGCCGACGAAGTCACTCTGCGGGTCGGCTACCAGTTCTAGTCGTCATGCACCTGGCTCGCTACAACAGGGGATTCAGCCGGCGGCACTTCCTGGGCCAGATGGCCCGTGGGGTGCTGGCTACCGGCGTGCTTGCTCCACTGTGGCGGGTGATGGCGCAGCATGGCGATGCCGCAGCGGCCTATCCGGATGAACTGTTATCGATCGAGGAATGGAGCGGTGGTCGGCTTGCACCTGGTGATGAGATCAGCGCCGACAACGTTGAACTGGTTCGCGAGCTGCTTGACCCGATTCGCTACGAGCAGATTGCCACCATGGGCCGACGGCTCAAGCTGCGGCCGACCACCACAGATCTTTTCCGGCTCAGCCCTCGGCCATACCTTGAAGCAACCTTTCGCAACCGTGGTCGCGCGCGCTTTGATTCGCTCGGCAACGTGGTCACCGGCGGAGGTGAACCATGGATCGGCGGTCATCCGTTTCCAGACCCGCAGTCGGGGCTGGAGCTGTTCGCCGGCCTCACCATGAGTTGGGGCCGGCACGATGCCGTGTTGTATCCCGTGAAGCAGTACAACATCTCGTCGGTCGGTGCCGTCAACTACGAATATGAGTCCGTCTGGGCCGAGATGCACCCGGTCGGACGTGTATCCATGGAGCCGAAGCCGTGGTGGCCCGAACATAAGAACACGCTCCGGTTTCAGAGCGTAATCTTCGAAGCACCGGCTGATGTCCGAGGCACTTCGTACCTGAATATCTGGCCCTACGACCAGAACTTGTTTCCGGAGTTGCACGGATACCTGCCGGCCTTCCGGCGGATTCGCCAGTTTCCAACGTCGCAGCGCTTCGAACCGCTCGTGCCGGGCTCGTCATTGTACCTTTCAGATGCGTGGGCAGCGGGCGATCCCCTCCACACCTGGGGCAACTACCGAATTGTCGATCGAGGACCGATGCTGGCAGCGGTGTCGGGTGGTTGGCACCACGAGCATCCCAACTGGCAGCACCCGACCCATGGCGGTCCACAGGGTGAGACTTTCTGGGATACGACCGTGGAGCTGGTTCCGGAAGCAATCTGTGTCGAGGCCGAGCCGCTGAGATTCCCGCGGGCTCCGGTCAGCCGGAAGCGTGTCTGGTTCGATGCGCGCACCCTATTGCCGATCGGCATGGTTTCCTACGACCGTCGCGGCGAAGTCTACCGTTCGTTCGACGGTGCCTACGCGCTTTATGAACATGACGACATGACCGTCATGGATGGTTCAGATCCCTATTGGTCGTGGTCGCACGTGCATGCCTTCGATATACAGACTTCTCACATGACCCGACTGGAACAAGTCCGGGAGGTACGCGGGGGACACCGGCTGAGAGTCAATGATCCAGAGATCTATGATCGCTACCTGACGACGGCCGCATTGAGGAGGTACGGTGCCTGAAGTAGTCGCAACCGCTGTCACCGGGCGCAGGAACCTGCGTGTCGTGCTTGCTCGCCGGCCGGAGGGGGCCCCGTCTCGGGATTGCTTCCGCCTGGAGGAAACGGATGTCCCCGAGCCTGGGGACGGCGAAGTGCTCTTGCATACGGAGTACCTGTCGCTTGATCCCTACATGCGAGGGCGCATGAATGACGGACCATCGTACTCGGAGCCGGTGCCTCTTGGCGGTGTGATGACAGGTCAAACCGTCTCCTGGGTCGCAAGGTCCCGCAACTCGAATTACGCTGTCGGAGACAGGGTTGTCGCGAATGCCGGCTGGCAGTCCTGGGCGATCTCCGATGGTACCGGACTATTGCGCGTCCCCCCGGACCTCGAAGAGGCCGCATATGCACTGGGAGTGCTTGGCATGCCGGGTTTCACGGCTTATATCGGGCTGCTCGACATCGGCAAGCCACGTGCGGGTGAGACCCTGCTGGTATCTGCGGCCACCGGTGCCGTCGGATCCGTCGTGGGGCAGATTGGCAAAATGCTCGGTTGTCGTGTCATTGGCATCGCTGGCGGGCCGGAGAAGTGTGGCTATGCAGTCGAGCAGTTGGCCTATGACGCATGCATCGACCACCGCGGGGACGATCTTCCGGCGCGGCTCCGCGCCGCATGTCCTCAAGGGGTGGACATCTACTTCGAAAATGTCGGCGGCCGCGTATTCGAGGCTGCACTTCCATTGCTGAATCGTGGCGCACGCGTGCCGGTTTGCGGCTTGATTGCTCATTACAACAGCGGTTTCCTGGCGCCGGGGCCGGACCGAACGCCGTTGCTCTTGGCGAACCTGGTGGTCAAGCGCATCCGCATGCAAGGGTTCCTCATCTTCGATCACTACGGTGAGAGCTTCGAGGAGTTCAGCCAGGCCATGAGCGAATGGCTGCGTGCCGGGAAGGTGCATTACCGCCAGGATATGGTCACTGGGCTCGAAGCGGCGCCCCAGGCATTCATCGGCCTTCTCGAGGGCCGCAACTTCGGCAAGTTGATCGTCCGTGTAAACGCAGCCTGACTCGATTCAAAGGAGTAACGCATCATGTCCACCCAGGAGAATAAGGTGATCGACACTCAGGTCGACCGCAGCAGCCCGATCTATTCATGGCCTGTCAGCCCGAAGGCGAAGCTCGGCGAGTTTGGCGCCGACCCGCCGCTGACCGACGTGGAGGCCGAGTTCCAGGACATCCTGCGCAAGTTTGCGCTGAAGGTCATGCGACCGATCGGCCAGCAACTCGACCGCATGAGCGCAGCGGATATCATTGCCCCGGAGTCCCCATTCTGGGAGTTTCGTCGCAAGTACCTCGATCTCGGCATCGACCTCGGAGCGCTTTCCGAAATGCCGCCTGAGGTTCGCTCGAGGATGTTTTGCATCATTTTTGAGGAACTCGGTTACGGTGACGGCGGGCTCGCGATTTCAGCGGGAGCCTCGATTCTTCCCCAGTACCTTTCGGCGTTATTCGGCAACAAGTTCCTGATGGAGCGTTTTCCGCAGGAACTGATGGGCTGTTGGGCTATCACCGAACCGGACCATGGCAGCGACATGCTTGACCCGAATGGCAAGATCCGTCATCCGCAAAGCAAATTCGGCAGGCCGAACACGACCGCCAGGTTCTACAAGGACCGCGTGGTCATCAACGGCCAGAAGGCGGCCTGGGTCTCCAACGCGACGATCGCAGATGTCTGTATCCTCTACTGCGCCGCGGATACGGGGGATGGGCCGGATCCGGAGCGCGGTTGCGTGCTCGTGATACCGATGGATTTGCCGGGAATCACGCAAGGTAAGCCGCTAGAGAAACTCGGGCAGCGGGGTGATCCCCAGGGTGAGGTGTTCTTCGCGGACGTCGAGGTTCCGCTGGAGTATGTTCTCGCCGGCCCAGAGGATTTCCAGCGCGCTGTGTATTGCATCCATGCCGAGGCCAATGTGCTCATGGGTGCGACCTGGACTGGCGTGGCGCGGTCAGCCTATGACCTTGCGCATGATTATGCGCATGAGCGAAAGCAGGGTGGCGTGCCGATCTGCAAGCATCAGCTCGTGGCTTGGCGACTGTTCCACATGTTCCGCCAGGTGGAAGCTTCGTGTGCACTTACACGCAGGGCCGCTCACTACAACCAGGCGGCCTCCGTGCCGGCGATCCAGATTGCGATGGCGGCCAAGGTCCAGGCGACCCAGACTTCATTCGACGTCGCTTCGGAGGCCCTGCAGATCTTTGGCGGCAATGGGCTGACACACGAGTATCCGATCGAGAAGATCCTGCGCGATGCCCGCGCATCACTGATTGAGGATGGCTGCAACTACGTGCTGGCATTGAAAGGTGGTTATTACCTGCTGGATGAGGACCGGCTGTGAGACAGCGTGCATACGTGGCTGGCGTCGGTATGACGAATTTCGGCAAGCACCTGGACCGTGGCCTGAAGTCACTCGCCGGCGAAGCGGTGAGTGCGGCGCTGAGGGACGCCGGCATCGATGGAAAGGACCTGGAGGCCGCCTGGATGGGGAACGCAGCGGCTGGCCTGATCACAGGCCAGGTCTGTGTCCCGGGGCAGATGGTGTTGCGGCCGCTTGGCATCGGACGCATTCCGGTAGTCAATGTCGAGAACGCCTGTGCAACCGCCTCGACGGCGTTTCACCAGGCCTGCGCGATGGTCACTGCCGGAGTATACGATGTGGTCCTGGCTTGCGGATTCGAGAAGTTGTACCACGCTGACAAGGCGCGCACCTTCGCTGTGTTCAGCGGGGCGGCGGACGTTGAGGATATGGACAACGTGATGCACGGCATCCAGGCGGCAATCGAGTCCACGGGAATGAAAGCAGACCTGGAGGGGGCGGGCAGCACGCGCTCGATGTTCATGGACGTGTACGTCGCATGGGCGGTAAGGCACATGCGTGACTATGGGACTACCCGCGAGCACTTCGCAGCGGTATCCGCGAAGAACTCGTTTCACGGGAGCCTGAACCCGCGTGCCCAGTATCAGGATGTGCTGACCGTTGAGGATGTGCTTGCCGCTCGCCAGATCGCCTGGCCGCTTACGCTGCCCATGTGTTCGCCCATTGGCGACGGTGCTGCGGCAGTGGTAATCGTCAGCGAGCGGAAGGCGCGCGAACTCGGGATCGCCGACGGAGTTCGAGTCGCGTCCTCGGTCCTGGCAAGCGGCTGGGACTATGAAGCCGGGGAAACGCTGAAACTTCCGGAGGTCGTCGCCCGCCAGGCATATGAAGAAGCCGGTATCGGTCCCGAGGACTTGAGCTGCGTCGAGCTGCATGATGCTTCGGCGCCGTCCGAGATTCTCTACTATGAGCACCTCGGTCTCTGTCCCAAAGGTGAAGGCGGGCCATTTGTGGCCGCCGGCCACACCCGCCTCGGTGGGCGTATTCCGGTGAATACGTCCGGGGGACTACTCCGAAAAGGGCATCCCATCGGCGCTACCGGGATCGCGCAGATCGTTGAGCTCACCGAGCAATTGCGAGGTTCTGCAGGCGCGCGACAGGTACCAGGCGCGCGCGTCGGGCTGGCGGAGAACGGGGGAGGCTATATCGGCGAGGACGCCGCTGCGCTCGTGGTCAGCGTACTCACCCGCTGAGGGATATCCTGATGAGCGCACGAGACAGTTCGATTCTGAGCCATATGATTGCCGACTGGCGTGAGCGTGATCCCGACCGGCGCGTGTTGACCTTTGTCGACATCGCCGAGGACGGCTCATTCTTGGAATCGTATCGCAATTATCGGGAGCTATGGGACAACGGCCAGCGAGTGGCAGCTGCACTCGCTGCCGCAGGGATGGCGCAGGGCGACCGCTTTGCGATCATGATGCAGAATCACCCGGAGTTCGTCGACGCAATGGTCGGCAGCAGCATTGCAGCGACGATTTTCGTACCAATCGACCCGCGGACCCAGGGCCGCAAGCTGCAGTACATGCTGGATTTCGCGGAGTGCAGCGGTGTATTCATTGCAGACTATGCACTGCCGCGTCTGCTGGCCGTCGCGGCGGAACTGCCCAAGTTGCGCTGGGCCTGGGTGCTCTGCAGCAGGCCGGCGGTGCTTCCGGCGGCGCCGTTTCCGCTGCTCGATTTTGCCACGGTGCTGGCTGAGCCTGTGCCAGACCTGCCCATCCTGTCACAGGACTCCGTCTTGCCGATGCAAATGCTGTACACATCCGGGACTACTGGAGATCCGAAAGCGATTCTGTCACCTCATGCACGCTTCGGCGGGGTCGCTGCCCTCGGCCCGGCGATCGGGCTGACGCCCGAGGATCGGCCATACTCCGGCCTCTCACTTACGCACGCGAATGCCCAGCTGATCACCCTCGGCAACGTGCTGAAAATGGGATTGTATGGCACGTTCAGCCGGCGATTTACCAAATCGAGGCTGTGGGACATCACGCGCGCCTACGGTTGCACGACGTTCAACTTGCTGGGCGGCATGACTACCGCGATCTACAGTGAACCGGAGCGCGCCGACGACGCTGAGAACCCGGTGCGTTACGTGCTTGCTGCGGGAATGCCTGCGGCAATCTGGGAAAAATTCAGTCGGCGATTTGACCTGCAGATATTTGAATTTTACGCCACTGCCGAGGGCGGCCTGTCGATGAACCCGTCCAGTACCGGCCCCATCGGCAGCATCGGCCGGCCACCGCCTTCGATGGTCGCGAGAATTTTCGACGAGCGGGACCAAGAGTGTCCGCCGGGTGTGCAGGGTGAGTTGGTGTTCCGCAATGCTGACGGCAGCTGTCCGCCCGTCGCGTATTACAAGAACGAGGCAGCATCCCGTGCGAAGATCAGGGGTGGATGGTTCCGCACCGGCGACATCTGCCACACGGACTCCGAGGGTTGGTTGTATTTCGACTACCGTGATGGCGATGCGATTCGCTGCAACGGGGATTTTATCAATCCCACTTATATTGAGAAGGAGATCGCAGAGCATCCGGACGTGGACGACGTGTTCGTCTATGGCGTCGAAGCTGCCTCCAAGGTGCCAGGGGAGAGCGACGTGGTCGCGGCAGTCGTGTTGCGTAGCGAGCATCCACCAGACCCCGTTGCGTTGTACACGTGGTGTCGCGCCCACCTGGAGCGGAGCAGCGTGCCGGCCTACCTGCAGGTTCTGGAGGAAATTCCAAAAACCGCTTCCGAGAAACCAATGAAGCGCTTCTGCCGACGGCTCCTGCACGAGCGTCGGGATTATGTTTTCGCAGCGAGGGACTTTCCATGAGCAAGCCACAAGTAGTGATCTATGGTGCCAGTGGCTACACGGGCAAGTTGATTGCCTGGCATCTGGCGGAGCGCGGCATTCCGTTCATCGCTGCCGGCCGTGACCAGCAACGACTCGAGGAACAGATGCGACTGGTACCGGAACTCGAACATGCTCAGTACCAGTGTGTCGCCGTGGAGAGAGACCGTAAGGCGCTCGCGGCACTGTTTGTGGGAGCCAAGGTCGTCTACAACGTTGTCGGCCCGTTCATGCAGCTTTCCGAACCGGTCGTTCAGGCGTGCCTGGACGCTGGGGTGCATTACCTGGACACGACCGGCGAGCAGGACTGGATGTTGATGCTGGAGGAGCGTTATGGCGAGCAATTCCGGGCGCGGGAACTGTTACTGTGTCCAGCCAACGGCTGGATGTGGACAGCGGGCAATATTGCGGCTGAGTTCGCGCTAGAGACGCCGGGTATCGATACCCTCGACCTGGTCTACGTCGCCGATAGTAATACGAGCGTGGCTTCAACGATGTCGTTCCTGCGCATGTGCTGCGGTGACCAGCACTACCTTAAAAACAACGTACTCGAGGTATGGCCACACGCGACTTCATACGATGTGTCGATACCCGGCGAGCATCAAATCTACAGGGCGTTACCGTGGGGCGGTGGCGGTGAACCTGCTTGGTACCGTGGCGACGACCGGGTGAATAACTGCAGTGTGCTGGTTGCATTCCGGCGTCCGGAAATCATGGATTGGGTGGTGGGGCGGATGCAGGATTGGCACGACTCGTTGCGCCACCTGCCTCGCGACCAGCAGGAAGAAGCGACAAACTCCTGGGGACGAGGCATGGTCGCAGAGGAGCCACCACGAGAGGTTCGAGCGCTGAATCGGTCCACGATTTCCTGTTTTGGCCGCGGCGACGTCGCCGGCGCGAACGTGGTATTGCGGGGTAATAGTCCTTATATTCAGGCCGGTGTCTGGGCCGCCGAGTCGGTACGCCGGATCCTGACGGGGCACCTGAGGACTGTAGGGTTCGTTTCGCCCTGCACGGCGTTTGGTCACCGGGAACTCGCCGCGGCAACCGCGGAGTGTGGCCATCTAACCTGGGAAGTGACGCCAAACTAGCCCGTGTGCTCAAAGGAGGGCCTCGATGTTTGATTGCCACCTGGAGCACATCTGCTCTTACAGCGCCACGCTGGCCAACCCACCCGAAGTGATCGGGCCGGTACCTGAAGGAATACGGGTGAATTTCTACGTGACCGGGGGTGAATTCGCGGGTCCCAGACTACGGGGCAAATTGCGCCCGGTCGGTGCCGATTGGTTGACGATACGGTCGGACGGCATCGGAATTCTTGACGTGCGCGCCACCCTGGAAACGACTGACGGCGCCTTGATCTTTCTCGCATACAACGGCGTGACGGATTTCGGGAGTGGCGGGTACGAGGCGTTTCTGAAGGGGAAATTGCCGCCGCGACTCGAGCTACGGACCACGCCACGGCTGAGTACGGCTCACCCTGATTTTGCCTGGCTGAACAGACTGCAGTGCGTTGCGGTCGGGGAGGCTGACCTGGAGACCTTCACCGTGCGCTACGACGTCTACGCATTGGCCTGACTCTACCAAGAGAGGTCATATCAGCCGCATCTCACGGGCTGCACTGGTCGCCTGCCCTCGGCTGTGGACGCCCAGCTTCGAATAGATATTTTTCAGGTGAAACTTCACGGTATTTTCGGAAACATGAACGCAGGCCGCAATGTCCCGATTCGAGAGGCCTTGAGCCAGGAACCGCAGGATCGTTTCCTCGCGGACGGATAGCGCTTCCAGCGGCTGGAACTCCTCACCGGGAAGGACCAGTGCCTTCTGCAGGTCATCGCCCGAGGCCTGGACCAGCACCTCGACGAGTTGCGTAGCCGCACTCGAGTCGGGAGTTCGCGTAGCATGGATGCGCCGCAGCTCGGCGCGCAGCATTTCCGAGGCGATTGGTCCCTCGTCAAGGAAGATCCTCACGAATCCACCCGGCGCGGCAAGCTGGAGGGCGGTACGCAGGCTCCTGCCGGCAGCTCCGTCGATACCCTTCACGTGGTAGGCCATTGCCTCCAGGATTCGGAGTTTGATCTGGCGGCGAACGCGGCCCTGCCGGATTGCTACTGCCAGCTCTGTGGCGATCGTCCTCAAGGCAAGGTCGGGGGCTTGTTCGTGTATTGCGAGCCTGATGCGGTTGATCGTGTCGCCTTCGGTGCACTCTGAAAACGGAATCCAGCCTTCCGGCAGCGGGCGTTCAATCGGTGGAATACGGCTGGCGATCGACTGCGCCCGATCACCTTCGCCATTGACAAGGGCACGACGAACCCGTTCCCACGCGATGAGGCGCGACAGCCGCGGGCATCGGCTCATGTGACCGATGCTTTCAGCTTCCTCAAGTATCAACTGTGCCTTCTCCGGCCGACCCTCGGCGTCATACAGACGCGCCATGCTGAGATAAGCGATACCGAGATAATCGTGCATGGCCGCATTGGCGATGGCATCCTGGAAGCGCTTGAATTGTGTGCGCGCACCCTCGAGGTCGTTCACCTCGTACAGCATTGGTATGAAGCACGCGGCCAGTGAAGCCGATGCGACCGAGTCGTCGAGCATGACGCGGGGCTGGGATACTCCGTCGCGCGCGAGCTCCAGGGCTTCCTGCAGCCGGCCCTGGCAGAGCAGATTCATGCCGGCGGTGCCGATCGAGTACCCCCAGCTGAAGCCCGCATTCGCACGATCGCCGTGCGCGCGTGCCAGCAACAGGTATTCACGCGCCCGCTCGAAATCGCCGCTGGTGATCTCCAGGTAACCCTTGAGGTTAGCAGCCGCACCCAGTTCGAAGGCCCGGAATCCGGTAGCGCTCGTATCCCGCGCATTCACCGGACGCACGATCTCAAAAGCCGTTGGGATGTCATCGTCGATGATCGCCACCATCGAACGCACCACGTCTTCGCGCGCCTCGCCCGGCAGGGTCGACTGGCTGCGCTGACGCTCCAGCAATTCCAGGATCGGCGCGAGCTTCTGGCGACGTCGCAGGAACGCCAACGCCCACGCTACCTTGATGACCAGTTCCGGATGCCGGGCAACCTCGTCGAGCGGCAGGCGATCGTACCAGCGTTCAACCGTAGCGAGGTTGCCGTCCATCACGAGCTGTGTGGCCCACTCGTCAAGAAGCTCGGCTGCGAGGCGGAAGTCCCTGTTGGCAAGGGCATGATGGATCGCTTCCTCGAAATAGCCGTGTTCCCCGAACCAACGCGCCGCGCATTGATGCGCCAGCGCCACTGCCGCTGGTTCCTGATCACGGAGCTGTTCCATCAGGAACGATGAGAACAACGTGTGATAACTGAACCACTGCATCCCGGCGTCAAGGCTGCGTACGAACAGTCCGGAATGCTCGAGGGTCTCCAGCATCTCCTGGGAGTTCTGCCGCCCGAGTACCTCATCGCATAACTCCCCTGACATCCGTAGCAGAGGCGAGGTGCGCAGCAGGAAAGACTGGGCTTCAGGCGACTGGAGCGACAGTACGTTATCCGCGAGATACTCCGCCAGCTGCCGGGGTCGGAATGACGCCAGGTCACACAGAGACTGGCGCACTGCGGGACGCGCTAGTGACAGGCGATAGAGTTGTACTGCCGCGGGCCAGCCTTCGGTCTTGCCATAGATTGCATTGAGTTCCTCGCCGCTGATCTCCAGTTCGTCTGCCTGGGAAAAAAACGCAGCGACCTCGTGGCGCGAAAACCTCAGGTCTTCCGCCCGCAGCAGTAACGCCTGGTTGTTGACGACCAGACGAGCAAGTCCGATGTCGGGAACCGTGCGCGAACTGATGAATACGCTTAGTGGCTCCGGCAAGTGTTCGAACAGATTACGAAAAAAAGACACCGTGGCGCGATTTGTCAGTGTCTGAAACTCGTCGAAAATCAGTGCTACAGGGCTGTCGAGCGCCAGAAGTCGCTCGATGAACCAGTCCGCTGGAAGCGTGTGATCTCGTGGACCCCTCGTCGTGGTCGGCTCACCAGCAGCCCGTGCGAGGTTGGCCAATAGCACCTGCATCCCGGTGAAAAACCGACTGACATCGTTATCGCTCTCGTCAAGGGTGAACCAGGCGGTCAACGCCCCGGTGGCATCGATGGTGGACTTGACCTGTTGCAGCAGCGTGGACTTGCCATGTCCCGCTGGTCCCTGGATCACTACCGCGCGCGGACGGTTTGTCGTGAAGATTTTTTGCAGGATCGCACTACGGGGCACCGATCCCGGCAATTCAGGAGGCGCAAAAAGCTTGTAGGCCGCAATACGTGTAGCAGCTTCTGGTCGAACCATCTCGCGGCAGTTCTCCGGCCAGCGTCCTCGCTGGCTTATGATTCTTGATACAAATCGGCAACAACGCAAATCGGACCGAAAGACCTGACAAGTCCCTGCATCCCCCGCGCCCAGCGTCAGGCGTGGCCGATCCCGGGATGGGGCGGCAGCCGCGTCCAGACGACACGTACCCTGCAAATCGCGTAGATCGCCCTCGGGCCGACAGGGCGATCACTCGGTCGCATCACTCAGCCCGACGCGTCCAGCGCCTTCTCGAGCTCCGGCAAGAGCTGGAACAAATCGCCCACCAGGCCGAAGTCCGCGGCCTCGAAGATCGGCGCATCGCCGTCCTTGTTGATGGCGACGATGCAGCCCGCGTCCTTGATGCCCGTCATGTGCTGGATCGCGCCCGAGATGCCGACGGCAATGTAGAGATCCGGCGCGATGATCTTGCCGGTCTGGCCGACCTGCATGTCGTTGGGGACGTAGCCGGCATCCACCGCCGCGCGGCTGGCGCCCACGGCGGCGCCGAGCTTGCCGGCGAGCTTGAAGATGATCTCGAAGCCTTCCTTGCTGCCCACGCCGCGGCCGCCGGCCACCACGCGCGCCGCGCTCTGCAGGTCCGGGCGGTCGCCGCCGCCTGAGTCCTCGAGACCCAGGTAGCGGGTGTGCGTCGGCAACTCCGCCTCGACGGTGGCCGCGATGATGGTCGCGCCGGCGCCTTCGCCGACCGACGGGAACGACGCGATGCGCACGGTGGCCAGCACCGGGATCCCCTCCGGTACCTTGACGGTGGTGATGACGTTGCCGGCGTAGATCGGCCGCTTGAAGGTGCGCGCATCGACGACTTCCATCAGGTCCGAGACCTGCGGCACGCCGAGCAGCGCCGCCACCCGCGGCAGGACGTCCTTGCCGAAGGTCGTGGAGGGCGCGAGCACGTAGTCGTAGCCGCCCTCGTGCTCGGCCGCGAGCTTCGCGATCTGCGGCGCGAGCACCGCGGCCAGCGGCGCGGTGTTCGCGGGGTTGCTGACCGACAGCACCCGCGACACGCCGTCGAGCTTCGCCGCGCCGGCGCAGGGCGCGTCCTCACCGGGCGCATGGAACACCGCGACGTGCACGTTGCCCAGCTGGCGGGCGCACGCCACCGAGCGCGCGATCCCCGTGTTCAGCGTCCTGCCGTCGTGGTCGGCAATCAACAATACCCGGCTCATGACAGCACTCCCTTGTCCTGCAGCGCCTTGACCAGCGCTGCGACCGAATCCACTTTCGTCCCGCCCTGCCGCTTGGGCGGCGGCGCATGCAGCCCCGTCTCGAGCTGCGGCGGCATCTCCACCCCAAGCTCGGCAAAAGGCTTCACGTCGAGCGGCTTGCGCTTGGCCTTCATGATGTCGGGCATCTTCACAAAGCGCGGCTCGTTGAGGCGCAGGTCCACGGTGATGACCGCCGGCAGGTCGACCTCGATGTTCTCCAGGCCGGCATCGACTTCGCGGGTGGCCTTTGCCTTGCCGTCGGTGAACTCCAGCCGGGACACGAAGGTGGCCTGCGGCCGGTCCCACAGCGCGGCCAGCATCTGGCCCACCTGGTTCGAGTCGTCGTCGATGGCCTGCTTGCCGAGCAGCACGAGGCCCGGATCGATTTCCTTGGCGAGTGCGAGCAGCGCACGCGCCGCGGCGAGCGGCTGGATCTCCTCGTCGGCCAGGTAGAGGATGGCGCGGTCGGCGCCCATCGCGAGGGCGGTGCGCAGCTGCTGCTGCGCGGCGTCCGGGCCGATCGAGACCACGATCACCTCGGAGGCGTCGCCGCGCTCCTTCATGCGCAGCGCTTCCTCGATCGCGATCTCGTCGAAGGGATTGATGCTCATCTTGACGCCGTCCTTGACGACGCCCGTGCCGTCGCGGTTCACCTGGACCCGGACGTTGTAGTCGATGACGCGCTTGATGCCGACCAGAATTCTCATCTCGTCTCCTTGTCTTTGCCGGCGCCGGGCTGGCGCCGGAACGGGGGTATCACAGTGTCTGGTAGTTGGGCCCGCTGCCGCCCTCGGGCGTGACCCAGTCGATGATCTGGTACGGATCCTTGATATCGCAGGCCTTGCAGTGGACGCAGTTGGAGGCGTTGATCTGCAGCCGCCGGCCGCCGGCGCCGTCATCCACCATCTCGTAGACGCCGACCGGGCAGAAGCGGGTGCAGGGATTGCCGTATTCCTCGGCACAGCGCGTGGCGCAGATCGAGGTGTCGGCCACGCGCAGGTGCACCGGCTGGCCTTCCTCGTGCGCGGTGTTGGCGAAGTACACGCTGGCGAGCCGGTCGCGCGGCGGCAGGCTGCGCTCGGCCAGCCAGTCAGCAGCCATCGCGGCCTGCTCACTGTGCGCCGTTGCGTTCGCCTGCGTCTCCAGGCTGTCCCAGTCGGCGTGCGTCTTCAGCGTCCACGGGCTGCGCCCACCGAGGACGGTCTCGAGCGCGCCGTTCGCCATTCCCAGCCACAGGCCGCGGTGGAAGCCGGCCCGGATGTTGCGCACCTTGTGCAATTCGCGGCCGGCCGCCGAGGCGCGGAACGCCGCGTCGTAGCCCGCCGGCGAGCCCTGGTCCGCGAGGTGCTCCGCCGCCAGCATCCCGGAGCGCAGCGCGAGATGCACGCCCTTGATCTTCGGCACGTTCAGCGTGCCCGCCGCGTCGCCAATCAGCACGGCGCCGGGCATGTCCATGCGCGGCACGGCCTGCAGGCCGCCCTCGATGAGGGTGCGCGCGCCGGAGGAAATGATCTCGCCGCCCTCGAGCAGCTTGAGCATGTCCGGGTGATGCTTGAACTGCTGGAAGGCCTCGAAGGGTGAGAAGCGCGGGTCCGCGTAGTCCAGTCCGACCACGTAGCCGATGTACACGCGGTCCTGGTCGAGGTGGTACAGGAAGCTGCCGCCGTAGGTCTTGTTATCCAGCGGCCAGCCGACGCTGTGCTGGATGAGGCCCGGCGTCGCCCGGCCCGCGGGCAGTTGCCAGAGCTCCTTGAAGCCCAGCCCATAAGTCTGCGGCGTGGCGTCACGGTCCAGGTGAAAACGCGCGATCAGCTGCTTCGACAGGCTGCCGCGGCAGCCCTCCGCCAGGATGGTCGTCTTCGCGTGGATGTCGACGCCGGGCGCGAAGTTGTCGCCGGGCCGGCCGTCGGGTGTACCGTCGGCCTCCATGCCCATGTCGCCGCAGCGTACTCCGATGACGCGCGCCTGCTCGCCTTCGCCCTCGATCAGCGGGTGGCGGCCCGGGAAGCCCGGGAACACCTCGACGCCCAGTGACTCGGCATGCTCCGCCAGCTGCTTGCACAGCTCACCCAGCGCCACGATGAAGTTGCCGGCGTTGTGCATCTGCGGCGGCGTCGGCAGGCGGAACGAGCGCGTCCGGGTGAACAGGCGGAACTCGTCGCGCCCCGCGGGCACGCAGATGGCCGGCGGGTTGTCCCGCCAGGACGGCAGCAGCTCATCCAGCGGCCCCGGCTCCATCACACAGCCCGACAGGATGTGCGCGCCGATCTCCGAGCCTTTTTCCAGCAGGCAGATGCTGGCGTCCGGGAGCTTTTCCTTCAGACGGATGGCGCAGGCGAGCCCCGCAGGGCCGCCGCCGACGATGGCGTAGTCGTACGCCATCACGTCGCGTTCAGGGAGGTTTTCCAGCTCGCTCATGAATGCGGTTCCCATTCGGCTTCAGCCGCTATTGTAATTGACCCTGCAGCTGCGGAAGAACCTCGAGCTGCGGACGCACCTGCTCCAGGTCGCCGACGACCACGAGAGACATCTGCTCCGGCACCAGGTACCGCTGTGCCGTTTCCCTGACCTGCTCTGGCGTGATCGCCCCGATTCGCTCGACGTAGGTCGTCAGGTACTCGCGCGGCAGCTCGTGCGCATCGATGAAGGCAATCTGGCCGAGAATGCCGAAGCGCGATGCGTTGCTGAGCGTGAAGCTGCCGATCATGAAGTTGCGCACCCGCGAGAGCTCCGCTGCGCCCGGCGGCTCGGCGCGCAGCTGGTCCAGCTCGGCGAAGATCTCCTGCAGGGAAGCGCCGGTGAACTCCGCCGTGACATCGGCCTGCTGGGCCCAGTAGGCGTCGCCGTGGCGGGGCGAAAGCAAGCTGCGCGGAGAATAGCTGTAGCCCTTGTCCTCGCGGATGTTGGCGATGATCCGCGAAGAGAAATAACCGCCCAACAGCGTGTTCGTCAGCGCCAGGCGGGTCCAGTCGGGGTGCGAAGGGTCGATGGTGCGTAGGCCGAGGCGCAGGGTCGACTGCGGCGCGCCCGGGCGCTCGATCAGCGCGATGTCCATGCCGCCGGCCGGGGGCGGGATGTCCACCCGCGCTGCGGGACCGGTTGCCCAGTCGCCGAAACCTGCACGCAGCGCCGCCTCGACGGCTGCCGCGTCGAATCGTCCGCCGACATACACCGTGGTGCGGGCCGCGCCGAAGTTGTCGTCATGGAAGCCCTTCACATCATCGATGGTGTAACCGGCCAGCTGCGCGGGTTCCGGGAACAACGTGCCGAACGGGTGATCGCCGTAGAGCTGCCGCTGGAAGGCGGCCTGCGCCTGGGATTGCGCCTGGCTCTGCTGCACGGCGAGGTTACGCTGGTAGTCGCGCTTGACGCGGTCCAGTTCGGCGGCGGGGAATAACGGGCGGCGCAGCAGCTCCGCGATCAGCGCCACGCCTTCCGCGGCGAATTCCCCAAGGACATCGATCGACACCGTGGTGAACTCTTCGCCGGTATTGACCGACAGTTCGCCGCCCATCGCGGCGGCCCGCGCCGCGAGCTCGGCCGAGCTGGAGTTCAGCGTGCCTTCCTTCATCATGTCGCCGGTCAGCGAGGCGAGCCAGGTGCGGCCCTGCTCGTCGAGCGCCCCGGCGCGGACCCGCACCATCACGGTGGCCTTGGGCGCCTGGCCGAAGTCGATGAATGCATAGCGCAGGCCGTTGTCGAGGGCGCCGCGCGCCGGGTCGGACAACACGAGATCGCGCGGTTCGCCGCCCGGCGGTGGCGTGGAGGAGGCTGCCGCAGCAACGCCGCAGACGCCCAGCATGGCCAGGCAGCCGACAAGTACGGCCTTGCGTGCCGTGATTCCGGATTCCATTATTCTGCCCCCGCTTCGAGTGTCAGCAGCGTGCGATTGGTCGGGCGAAGGTATTCCCGCGCCGTGGCGAGCAGCAGTTCGGGCGTGACCGAGAGTATCCCGGCCTCGATGTCGCGAATGCCGGCCGGGTTGTCGTCGAACAGCGCATAGGCGGCCAGCAGATCCGCACGGCCGAACCCGCTCGCCAGCGTGTCGTAATGCTCGCTGCGGAAGCGCACCTTGGCCCGCTCCAGCACCGCGGCGTCCACCGGGGCGCTGCGCAGTTGCTCGATGACGCTGTCGATGTCGGCGATGATGTCGTCCGCGGAGTGCTCCGGGTCGTGGATCAGGTAGCCGGTCCAGAGCATCGGCCCTTCGTAGTTGAAGGGGTTGCCGAGCATGTTGACGGCAGCGCCCACGCCCGAGGCGTAGCCGCGCTCGTTGACCAGCTTGCGATGCAGCAAGCTGTCCTCGCCACCGGCGAGGATGGTCGACAGCAGCGTCATCGCGTAATGCTCCGGCGTGCCCCTCGGCGGCACGTGGTAGGCGAATGCCAGCCCCGGCCGGGGCGCCAGCGGGTCGGTGCGGCTGAAGCGCTTCGCGGCTTCCTGCCTCGGCTCGCTGATGTCGGGCTGCGAGGGCTTGGGCGCCGTGCGGATATCGCCGAAATGCTTTTTAACCAGGGCCAGGATCTGCTCGGGGTCGATGTCGCCGACCACCACCACCACGGCATTCGAGGGCGGGTAATAGGTCTGGTAGAAAGCCCGCACGTCCTCGAGCGTGGCGGCGTCGAGGTCGGCGAGATCGCCGTAGAAGTTGTGCGCGTTGAACCAGTTCTCGTTGGCGTACTGCGGCATGTCCAGCCACGGAAAGCCACCGTAGGGCTGGTTCAGCACGTTGACCTTGACCTCGTTCTTCACCACTTCCTGCTGGTTCACCAGGTTGTCCTGCGTGACCGCGAGGCTGCGCATCCGGTCGGCCTCCGCCCACAGCACGGTTTCGACCACGTGCGCAGGGACAACCTGGAAGTAGTTGGTGAAATCGAAGCGTGTCGAGCCGTTGAGCGAACCGCCCGCGCTCTGCACCAGCTTGATGAATTCCATCTTGCCGAGATTGTCGGAGCCCTGGAACATCATGTGCTCGAACAGGTGCGCAAAGCCCGTGCGGTCCTGCGGCTCGTTGCGGAAGCCGATGTGGTAGTAGACCGCCACGGTGGCGACCGGCGCGGTGGTGTCTTCGGACAGCACGACCTTCAGGCCGTTGTTGAGCGTGTGGTAGTGCACCGGCAGCGGGAATGCGGTTGCCGGGGCGTCGCCGGCGGCAGCGGCATCGGGCGTCCGGGCCGGCTGGGCGCAGCCGGCTGCGAGGGCCGCGAGCGTCGCTGCCGCAAGAGCGCGGCGCAGTTTTCTCATCGTGGTACGCCTCTACTTGGGCTGCATGCGGATGGCACCGTCGAGCCGGATCGTTTCCGCGTTGAGCATGGTGTTGGTGCAGATGTACGCGACCAGGTCCGCGTACTCCTCCGGCCGGCCGAGGCGCGAGGGGAACGGCACCTGGGCAGCCAGCGAGGCCTGGATGTGCTCGGGCATACCTTCCATCATCGGCGTCAGGAACAGCCCCGGGGCGATGGTGTTGACGCGGATGCCGATGCGCGAGAACTCGCGCGCCAGCGGCAGCGCCATGCCTGCCACGCCCGCCTTGGAGGCGGAGTAGGCCGCCTGGCCGATCTGGCCCTCGAAGGCCGCCACGGACGCGGTGTTGACGATGACGCCGCGTTCGCCCTCGGCGTTGGGCTCGTTGGCCTGCATCTTCGCGGCGGCCGCCTTGGCGAGCAGGAAGGTCCCCACCAGGTTCACCATGATGACCTTGGCGAAATAGTCCCCGGCCATCGGCCCGTCGCGCCCGAGTACCCGGCCCGCGCCGAGGATGCCCGCGCAGCTCACCGCGAGGTTGATCCCGCCGAAGGCCTCGGCGGCGGCGTCCACGCCCGCATTGACCTCGGCCTCGTTGCTGACGTCGGCACGGAAGAACCGGGCGCGCTCGCCGAGCGCGGTGGCGGCCTCCTGTCCCTGGGTTGCGTTGACGTCGAGGATGGCGACCTGGCCGCCCTCGGCCACGATGCGCCTGGCAACCGCGTTGCCGAGGCCGGAGGCGCCGCCGGAGACGACGGCTTTGAGCTTGGAGAGTTCCATGATGTTTCCTGCTTATCGTAGATGGATTTGAATTGGATGGCCGCCCGTGATCAGCCTGGGCGGTACTCGGGCAGCCGGCCGAGCCGGCTGCCGGGCTCGCGCCCCAGCTGCCCGCAGATGAAATGCCCCGCGGCGACCAGCGCACGCAGGTCGACGCCGGTCTCGATGCCGAGGCCGTGCAACAGGTAGACCAGGTCCTCGGTCGCCACGTTGCCGGAGGCGCCCGGCGCGTAGGGACAGCCGCCCAGCCCGGCGACGGAGGCGTCGACCACGCTCACGCCCGCCTCGAGGCAGGCGAAGATGTTCGCCAGCGCCTGGCCGCGCGTGTCGTGGAAATGCACCGCGAGGCGCTCCATGCCGCACTCGCCGGCCACCGCCCACAGGACGCGCCGGGCCGCCACGGGCGTGCCGACGCCGATGGTGTCGCCCAGTGACACCTCGTAGCAGCCGAGTGCGAACAGCGCCTGCGCGACCTCGACGACCTTGTCTTCGCTGACCGCGCCCTCGTAGGGGCAGCCGAGCATGCATGAAATGTAGCCGCGGATACGCATCCCGCGCGCCCGTGCCGGCGCGGCGAGCTCGCGGATACGCGCCAGGCTGTCGGCGATGGAGGCGTTGATGTTCTTCCGGTTGAAGGTCTCGGAGGCGGCCGTGAACACCGCGATCTCCTCGGCGCCCGCCTCGATGGCGCGCTCGAGCCCCTGCAGGTTTGGCACCAGCACCGGGTAGGCGACGCCGGGCGTGCGTGCCAGGCCGCGGAACACCTCGGCGGCATCCGCGAGCTGCGGGATCCAGCGCGGGCTGACGAAGCTGGTGGCCTCCACGGCGGGCAGGCCGGCGGCCGCGAGGCGCTCGATGAGCTCGATCTTGACCGCCGCCGGTACCGTGACGGACTCATTCTGCAGGCCGTCGCGCGGCCCGACCTCGACGATCCTGACGCGGGCCGGCAACGACATGTCAGCGGGCCTCGTCCGGGCGAATGTCCACCAGCACGACCTCGGCCTCCACGCTGTCGCCCGCCGCGCACAGGACGCGCGCGACGATGCCGGCGGCCGGCGCCGTGAGGGTCAGTTCCATCTTCATCCCTTCCATGATCAGCAGCGGCTGGCCGGCTTCGACGCGATCGCCGGCCTGGACCTTGAGCGCCACGATCGTGCCGGGCATCGGTGCGACGGGGCGCGTGTCCTGCTCGCCGTGGCCGCTCTCGTCAGCATGCAACGGCTCCACGATGAAATCCCATCCGTGATCGCCGAAGCCGACATACACGCGCCCGGTGTCGGCCGTGACGAGCGCCTCGCCGGCGAGGCCCTTGCAGTCGATCCTCAGGCGGCCCCCGCCGAGCTCCTCGAGGGTGGCATCGAGGTGATGGCTGCCGGAGTGAACGCGGAACCCCCCGCCGCGGACCTCGAGGCGTAGCTCGTGGCGCCGGCCGGCCGCATCGAGCAGCCGGACCGGGATCCCGCCGGCGCCCGCCGGGCGCCAGCCGTCGCCGGTCGCCCAGGGCGACCAGGGATCCGCGCTGTCAGCCGGGTGGGGCAGGTCGCGCGCAATCCGCCACGCCGCCACCGCCAGCACCGTCAACGGCGGCGCAGGGACGTTCCAGAGCACCTCGTCGAGGTCGCGGTCGAGGAACCCCGTGTCCACCTCGCCGGCCGCGAAGACCGGGTGCGCGGCGAGCGCGCGCAACAGCGGCAGGTTCGTCGTGACCCCGGCGATCGCGGTCTGGGCGAGCGCCTCGCGCAGGCGCTCCACGCACTCGCGACGATCCAGGCCGTGGACGACCAGTTTCGCCAGCATCGGGTCGTAGTGATGGCTGACCTCGTCGCCTGCCTCGAAACCGGAGTCGAGCCGGATCGCGGGATGCCGGTCGGGGGCGCGGAAGCGCCGGATGCGGCCCGTCGACGGCATGAAATTGGCCGCCGGGTTCTCCGCGTAGATGCGGGCCTCGATGGCATGGCCGCGCCGGCGGATCTCAGCCTGCGCCAGCGGCAGCGGCTCGCCTGAGGCGATGCGCAGCTGCCACTCGACGAGATCGAGACCCGTCACCATCTCGGTGACCGGGTGCTCGACCTGGAGGCGGGTGTTCATTTCCATGAACCAGAAGTCCCGCGCCGGGCTGACGATGAACTCGACGGTGCCGGCGTTCAGGTACTCGACCGCCCGCGCCGCCTCGACGGCGGCCTCGGTGATCTGCTGGCGCGTTGCCTCGTCGAGCAGCGGCGAGGGCGTTTCCTCGACGATCTTCTGGTAGCGGCGCTGCGTGGAGCATTCGCGCTCCCAGAGATGCACGACATTCCCGTGCCGGTCGCCGAAGACCTGCACCTCGATGTGCCGCGGGCGTTCGATGAAGCGTTCCAGGATGACGCGCTCGTCGCCGAAGGCCTTCAGGGACTCGCGCTTCGCCGCCGCCAGCGCCTCGCCGAACTCGCCCGGCCCGCGCACCACGCGCATGCCCTTGCCGCCGCCGCCGGCCGAGGCCTTGATGAGCAGCGGGAAACCGATCTCCCCGGCCCGCTGCGCGAGCGCCTCCGGCGCCTGCTCGGCGCCGTGGTAGCCCGGCACGACCGGCACGCCGGCATCCTGCATGATGGCCTTGGCTTCGCTCTTCGAGCCCATGCGGCGGATGGTCTGCGCACGCGGCCCGACGAACACCAGGCCCGCCTCGTGACAGGCCTGCGCAAACTCCGCGTTCTCCGACAGGAAGCCGTAGCCGGGATGGATCGCGTCCACGCCGGCCGCCAGCGCGGCCTCGATGATGCGCCGGCCGTCGAGATAGCTCTCGGCCGGGGCCGCGCCGCCGATCGCCACCGCGGTGTCCGCCTCGCGCACGTGCCGCGCCCAGGCATCCGCCGAGGAATGCACCGCCATCGTCTCGATCCCCAGGCGCCGGCAGCTGCGCATGATGCGGCACGCGATCTCGCCGCGATTCGCGACCAGCAACCTGCGGATCCTCAACCCATCCGTCACTTGCTTTCCTCTGCGTCTCTGCTCCTCTGCGCCTCTGCGCGCGCCGTCTGGCGCGCCCAGTCCGGCGCCCGCTTCTCGAGGAACGCCGCAAGGCCCTCCTGGCCCTCTGCGGAGACCCGCAGCTGCGCGATGATCTGCGCCGTGCGCCGCTTCAGCGCATGGTCCGCGGAGATCCCGCCGCCCTGGACCGTGAAGACCAGTGCCTTGCTCTCGCGCAGCGCATTCGGTCCGCCTTTCAGCAGCATGCCCAGCTGGTCCTCGAGCGCATCGTCGAGCTTGTTGGGCTTGGCGATCTCGTGCACCAGGCCGACGCGGCGGGCGAGCTTGGCATTCATGGCCTCGCCGCTGAGGAACAGGCGGCGCGCATTGCGTTCGCCAACGGCGGCCACCACGTAGGGGCTGATCACGGCCGGGACGATGCCGAGGCGGACCTCCGAGAGGGCGAAGCGCGCCTCGTTGCTGGCGAGCGCGATGTCGCAGCAGGCGATCAGCCCGACGCCGCCGCCATAGGCATGCCCGTTCACGCGCGCGATGGTCGGCAGCGGCAGCGAGTTCAGCAGGGACATCAGGTCCGCAAGGTGCAGCGCATCCTCGAAGTTTTCTTCTTCGCCGCAGGCGGCCATCGAGCGCATCCAGTTGACATCGGCGCCGGCGGAGAACGATCGGCCCGCGCCCGTGATCACGACGACCCGGACGTCCGGCCGCGCCTTCAGCTCCATGAGCAGCTCGGTGAGCCGCAGCACGAGTGCGGCGTCGAAGGCGTTGTGCACCTCGGGGCGATTCAGCGTGAGGGTCGCGATGCCGCGACGGTCGACTTCCAGCAAGACATTCTTGGCCATGGCGATGCGTTACATCCTGAAGATGCCGTAGGGGCCCTCGCCGGGCGGCGGGGCGTTTCTGACCGTGGAGAGGGCGAGCCCGAGCACCCGGCGGGTGTCCGCCGGATCGATGACGCCGTCGTCCCAGAGCCGGGCGGTCGCGTAATAGGGATGGCCCTGGGTCTCGTACTGGCCGTGAATCTCGGCGCGGAACCGGGCCTCGTCGGCCTCGGACCACTCCGTGCCGCGGGCCGCGAGCCCATCGCGCCGGACCGTCGCCAGCACGCTGGCGGCCTGCTCGCCGCCCATCACGGAGATGCGCGCGTTCGGCCACGTCCAGAGAAAGCGCCCGCCGTAGGCGCGGCCGCACATCGCGTAGTTGCCGGCGCCGAAGGAGCCGCCCATGACGACCGTCAGCTTCGGCACCGTGGCGGTGGCGACGGCGTTCACCATCTTGGCGCCGTCCTTCGCGATCCCGGCGTGCTCGTACTTGCGCCCCACCATGAAGCCCGTGATGTTCTGCAGGAACACCAGCGGCACGCCGCGCCGGTTGCACAGCTGGATGAAATGCGCGCCCTTCAGGGCCGACTCCGAGAACAGGATGCCGTTGTTTGCGAGGATGCCGACGGGGTAGCCGTGGATGCGCGCGAAGCCGCAGACGAGAGTCTTGCCGTACAGCGGCTTGAACTCCGTGAGCGCCGAGCCGTCCACGAGGCGCGCGATGACCTCGCGGACCTCGTAGGGATAGCGGGTGTCCTGCGGGACGATGCCGTAGAGCTCCTCGGCCGGGTAGAGCGGCGCGACGGGTGCCGCGACCTCGCCGTGCGACGGCTTGACCCGGTGCAGCGACGCGACCAGCTCGCGGGCAATTGCCAGCGCATGGGCGTCGTTGTTGGCGAGGTGGTCCGTGACGCCGGAGATCCTGCTGTGCACGTCGCCGCCGCCGAGCGTCTCGGCGTCGACCTCCTCGCCGGTCGCGGCCTTCACCAGCGGCGGGCCGCCGAGGAAGATCGTGCCCTGGTTGCGGACGATGATGGCCTCGTCGCACATCGCGGGGACGTAGGCGCCGCCGGCCGTGCAGGACCCCATCACCACGGCGATCTGCGGGATGTTGGCGGCCGACATGCGGGCCTGGTTGTAGAAGATCCTGCCGAAGTGATCGCGGTCCGGGAACACCTCGTCCTGCAGCGGCAGGAAGGCGCCGCCCGAATCCACCAGGTAGATGCACGGCAGGTGGTTCTCGAGCGCCACCTCCTGCGCGCGCAGGTGCTTCTTCACGGTGAGCGGAAAATAGGTGCCGCCCTTGACGGTCGCGTCGTTGGCAACCACCACGACTTCCCGGCCGGAGACGCGGCCAATCCCGGTGATGAGCCCTGCGGCCGGGGCCTGGTCTTCGTACAGCCCGTACGCCGCAAGCGGCGACAGCTCCAGGAACGGACTGCCCGGGTCCAGCAGGGCGTCCACCCGCTCGCGGGGCAGCAGCTTGCCGCGTTCCGCGTGCAGCGCCCGCGCCCGCTCGCCGCCGCCGAGCGCGACGCGCTCGAGCTGCGTCCTGAGGTCCGCCACCAGCGCCTCCATGTGGCGGCGGTTCGCGACGAAAGCGTCGCTCGAGTCCTGGACGGCGGTGGGCAGCGCCGGCATCGGCTCAGATCGCTTCGATGGCGACGGCGGTGGCCTCGCCGCCGCCGATGCACAGGGAGGCGACGCCGCGCTTCAGGCCGCGCGCGCGCAACGCATGCGCGAGCGTGACGAGGAGGCGCGCCCCGGTGGCGCCGATCGGGTGGCCGAGCGCGCAGGCGCCGCCGTTCACGTTGACCCGGTGGCGGTCGAGGCCGAGATCATGAATCGCGGCCATCGCGACCACCGCAAAGGCCTCGTTGATTTCGTACAGGTCGACGTGGTCCGCGTTCCAGCCGACCCGGTCCAGCAGGTGCTTCATCGCCGAGACGGGCGCCGTGGTGAACCACTCGGGCGCGTGCGCGAAGCCGCCGTGGCCGACGATCCGCGCCAGCGGCTCGAGGCCGCGCCGGTGGGCTTCGGACTCCGTCATCAATACCAGGGCGGCGGCGCCGTCGGAAATCGACGAAGACGACGCGGCGGTGACGGTGCCGTCCTTGCTGAAGGCGGGGCGCATGGTCGGGACCTTGTCGATCTCGCAGCGCCCCGGCTCCTCGTCCCCGCTGACGACCTGCTCGCCGCGCCGCGTCTTCACCGTCACCGGCGTCACCTCGGCCTCGAAGGCGCCCTCGATCGCCGCCAGGGCGCGGCGCACGCTGCTGATCGAGAACTCGTCCTGGGCCTCGCGCGTGAAGCCGTACTTCTGCGCCGTCAGTTCCGCGAAGTGCCCCATCATGTTGCCGTCGTAGGGATTCTGCAGGCCGTCGTAGAACATGTGGTCGAGCACCTGCTGGTGGCCCATGCGGTAGCCCGAGCGGGCCTTCGGCAGCAGGTAGGGGGCGTTGCTCATGGATTCCATGCCGCCCGCGAGCACGATCCCGGCCGAGCCGGCCCGGATGAGGTCGTGGCCGAACATCACGGCCTTCATGCCGGAGCCGCAGACCTTGTTGAGCGTGGTGCAGCCGACCGAGTCGGGGATGCCCGCCGCCAGCGACGCCTGGCGCGCCGGCGCCTGGCCGAGGCCGGCCGGCAGCACGCAGCCGAAAATGACCTCCGAGATCTCGTCCGGCGACAGCGCGGCGTCGGCCAGCGCGGCCCGCGCCGCGGTCGCGCCGAGCTGCGGGGCGGGCACGGCCTCCAGGCTGCCCTGGAACGAGCCGATCGGGGTGCGGCGCGCGGCCGCGATGACGATGGATTCAGTGCTCATGGTCTACTCCTCGCGTGTTCAGGCGCCGCCGCCGGTGGCGCGAAACAGTTCGCGGCCGATCAGCATGCGGCGGATCTCGCTCGTGCCGGCGCCGATCTCGTACAGCTTGGCGTCGCGCAGCAGCCGCCCGGTGGGGTATTCGTTGATGTAGCCGTTGCCGCCGAGCGCCTGGATCGCCTCCAGCGCCAGCGCCACCGCCGACTTCGACGCCAGCAGCAGGCAGGCGGCGGCGTCGAAGCGCGTCGGCTCACCGCGGTCGAACTGGCCGGCGACCCGGTAGGTGAAGGCGCGCGCCGACTGCAGCGCCGTGTACATGTCGGCGACCTTGGCCTGCATGATGCCGAAGGTGCCGATCGGCTGGCCGAACTGTTTCCGCTCGTGCAGGTAGGGCAGGACGACGTCCATGCAGGCCTGCATGATGCCGATCGGCCCGCCCGACAGCACGAGGCGCTCGGAGTCGAGGCCGCGCATCAGGATATGGGCGCCGCCATTGACTTCGCCGAGCACGTTCGCCGCCGGGATTTCGCAGTCCTCGAACACGAGCTCGCAGGTGTTCGAGCCGCGCATGCCGAGCTTGTCCAGCTTCTGCGCGGTGCGAAAGCCCGGCATGCCCTGCTCGACGATGAAGGCCGTGATGCTGTGCGAGCCGGCCGCCGGGTCGGCCGTGCGCATGTAGACCAGCAGCACGGACGCCTCCGGCCCGTTCGTGATCCACATCTTGGAGCCGTTCGCGACCCAAGTGTCGCCGCGCAATTCCGCGCGGCAGCTCATCCCGCCGATCACGTCGGAGCCGGCGCCCGGCTCCGACATCGCCAGCGCGCCGACCCACTCGCCCGAACAGAGTTTCGGCAGGTATTTCTGCCGCTGCGCCTCGTTGCCGTTCAGCCAGAGGTTGTTGACGCAGAGATTGGAGTGCGCGCCGTAGGACAGGCCCACGGAGGCCGAGGCGCGGGAGATCTCCTCCATCGCGACGCAGTGCGCCAGGTAGCCGAGGTCCGAGCCGCCGAAGGCCTCGCCGACCGTGATGCCGAGCAGCCCCATGGCGCCGAGTTCCGGCCAGAGGTCCTGCGGGAAGGCGTTGCTGGCGTCGATCTGTGCGGCGCGCGGCGCGATCCGCTCCTCGGCGAAGCGCCGTACCGATTCCCGCAGCAGGTCGAGGTCTTCACCCAGCCCGGTGTTGAACACGCTCATGGCGGCTTATTCTTCGGCGGCGGTGGTATGGGTGCGCCGGCCGGACAGGCGGTCCTTGAATCGCTTGGAGTAGGGCACCTTGACCTTCGTGATCATGGCGATGCGCTCCTCGGCGAGGCGATCCGCGGCCTTCCAGGTCGGGATGCCGTCGCGCTCGGCGAGCTGGAAGATGCGCCCGATGATGTCGCGGATGCTGGAGACGGTCCGGTAGGCACGATCGCGGTCGTAGCCCTGCAGCTCGATCGCCACGTTCATGAGGCCGCCGGCATTGATGGCGTAATCCGGCGCATAGAGGATGCCGCGCTCCTCCAGCGCCGTGCCGAAATCGCTGGTCTCGAGCTGGTTGTTGGCGCTGCCCGCGACGATGTCGAACTTCAGTCGCGGCAGGGTCTGCTCGTTGATCACGCCGCCGAGCGCGCAGGGCGCGAACACGTTCGCATCCACGTCGTAGATCTGGTCCACGGCGACCGCCTCGGCGCCGAACTCGTCGACGATGTGCTGCACCCGGCCGGCGTTGATGTCGCAGATGAAGACTTTCGCGCCGGCCTCGGACAGGAACTTGCTCAGGTAGTAGCCGACGCTCCCGGCGCCCTGGACCGCGAAGCTGGCCCGGCCCGGGTCGTCGTGGCCGTATTTCTTCAGCAGGCAGGCCTTGATGCCCTGCAGGGTCCCGAAGGCGGTGAAGGGCGAGGGATCCCCGCTGCCCCCGTGCACCCGGTGGACGCCCACCACGCGGTCGGTCTCCTGGAAGATGTGGTCCATGTCGTCGACGGTGGTGCCGACGTCCTCGGCCGTGATGTAGCGCCCGCCGAGCGAGCCGATGAACCGCCCGAAGGCGCGGAACAGGCCCTCGCTCTTGTCGGTTTCCGGGTTGCCGATCAGCACGGCCTTGCCGCCGCCGAGATTGAGTCCCGAGACCGCGGCCTTGTAGGTCATGCCGCGGGACAGCCGCAATACGTCCTTCACCGCCTCCTCATCGCTGGCATAGGGCCACATCCGCAGTCCGCCCAGGGCCGGGCCGAGCGCAGTGTTGTGGATGGCGACGATGGCCTTGAGGCCGCTTTCCTTGTGCTGAAAAAACACGACCTGCTCGTGGCCCATGCCTTCGAGCTGCTGGAAGAGGTTCATTTATTCTGACTCCTGGGTTCGGGTCGGGGTCATTGCGTCCGCCGGTGTGATCGTTATTCTGGTACGCGGCGCCGCGCGAGACCGTGAGAACGCCCTGCGCGGAAATTTGCGGTGTCGCTGATCATGCCGCGGGGGTGGCCGGAGGGCTTTGCGCTCCGGGTCACGCCGGGTGGCCGAATCGGGCCGGGTGATTATAGCGGGCGGGCAAAACCCGTGCATTCCCGGACGCTTATGCGGCATCGCAACATCCGCTCGGCCCGGCGCGGGTTTGAGTTTACAATGAGAATCATTCGCCGTTAGGCGCGTCGATCGGGACGGGAGCGTAGCCATGAGCACTGCCGCGAGGAACCTGGAGACCCTGCCGGGTGACGAGGATCGGCCGTTGCGCTTCGTGACGGCCGCGTCCCTGTTCGACGGCCACGACGCGGCGATCAACATCATCCGCAGGATCCTGCAGTCGCACGGCGCCGAGGTGGTCCACCTCGGCCACAACCGCAGCGTCGCCGACATCGTGCGCGCCGCGCTGCAGGAAGACGCCGACGGCATCGCCGTGTCCTCTTACCAGGGCGGGCACAACGAGTATTTCCGCTACATGGTGGACATGCTGCGCGAGCACGGCGCCGAACACATCCGCGTGGTCGTGGGCGGCGGCGGGACGATCTCGCCTGCGGAGCGCCGCGCGCTGGAAGAGTACGGCGTGGAGCGTGTCTACGGCCCGGAGGAAGGGCTCAGGCTCGGGCTCGAGGGCATGATCGAGGACGTGTTCAAGCGCGTCCGGGCCGCGCGCCGCCCGGAGCTGCCGCCGGGCGCCGAAGGCCCGCGGGACCACCTGCGCATCGGCCGGACGCTCAGCCTCATCGAGCAGGCGGCGGATGCCGCCGAGGTCGTGGACACCCTGCACGCGGACCGGGCCGGGCACGCGGTGCCCGTCATCGGGATCACGGGGACCGGCGGCGCCGGCAAGTCGAGCCTGACCGACGAGCTGCTGAACCGTTTCCTCAGGGCCTTCCCGGCGCTGCCGATCGCGGTGCTCGCCGTCGATCCGACCCGGCGCCGCACCGGCGGGGCGTTGCTGGGCGACCGCATCCGCATGAACTCGCTGGCGGACGAGCGCATCTACATGCGCTCGGTGGCGACCCGGCGCCAGCACCTCGCCACGAGCGCGGCGCTGGCGGACGCGATCCGCTTCCTGAAGTCGACCGGCTTCGGCCTGGTGATCGTCGAGACGGCCGGGATCGGCCAGAGTGATACCGAGATCGTCGACCTGGTGGACGTGCCGGTCTACATCATGACCAGCGAATACGGGGCGGCAAGCCAGCTCGAGAAGATCGACATGCTCGATTTCGCCGAGCTCGTGGTGCTGAACAAGTTCGAGAAGCGCGGCGCGGAGGACGCCCTGCGTGACGTCCGCAAGCAATGGAAGCGCAACCGCAAGGCCTTCCAGCTCGCCGACGAGGACGTGCCCGTCTACCCGACCATCGCGAGCCAGTTCAACGATCCCGGCGTCAACCGGCTGTTCACGGCGCTGTGCGAGAAGATCGTCGCGCGCTGCGGTCTCGACGCGGAGGACTGGACGCCGCCCGCCATGCCGGCCTCGACCGATCACGGCGCGCTGCTCCCGCCGCGCCGCGTCCGCTATCTCGCCGAGATCGCCGAAAACGGACGCCGGGCCAACGACGAGGCGGCGGCCGGGGCCGCGGCGGCCGGCCTTGCGTACGCCTGCTGGCGCGCCCTCGAGGGCCTGGACCCGGAGCGCCCCGCGGCGCTCGAGCACTATCCCGCCGAGGCGGTCGCCGGCGACGACGCGCTCGCCGCGCTGCGGCGCCGCTACAACGAGTCGCTCGACGCGGTCGGCGCGGCCGGGCTCGGCCTGCTCAGGGCGTGGCCGGCGCGACGCGCGGGCGTCGAGGCGGAGCGCTACACCTACAAGGTCCGGGGGCGCGAGGTCACCGGCGAGAACTACACCGAGTCGCTGAGCCGCCTGAGCCTGCCGAAGCTGTCGCCGCCGACCTATGATGACTGGGGCCAGCTGCTCCGGTTCCTGCTGCGGGAGAACCTGCCCGGCGAGTATCCCTACACCGGCGGCGTCTATCCCTACCGGCGCGAGGCGGAGGACCCGATCCGGATGTTCGCCGGCGAGGGCATGCCCGAACGCACCAACCGCCGCTTCCACCTCCTCGCGAGCGGGCACACGGCGACGCGCCTCTCGACGGCCTTCGATTCGGTGACGCTGTACGGCGAGGACCCGGACGAGCGGCCCGATGTCTACGGCCGGATCGGCAACTCGGGCGTCTCGATCGCCACGCTCGACGACATGAAGCGGCTGTATTCCGGCTTCGACCTGTGCGACCCCGCGACCTCGGTGTCGATGACCATCAACGGCCCGGCGCCGATGATCCTGGCGATGTTCATGACGACCGCCATCGACCAGCAGGTCGAGCGCCACCTGCGCGCAACCGGTGGCTGGGACGCGGCCGAGCGCCGCATCGGCGAGCTGCTCGCGGGTCGCGAGCGCCCCGTGTACCGGGGCGAGCTGCCCGAAGGGCACGACGGCTCGGGCCTGGGCCTGCTCGGCGTCTCCGGCGAGCAGCTGGTGGACGCCGAGACCTACGCGCGGATCCGCGCCGAGACGCTCGCGACGGTGCGCGGCACGGTGCAGGCGGACATCCTCAAGGAGGACCAGGCGCAGAACACCTGCATTTTCTCGACGGAGTTCGCGCTGCGCATGATGGGCGACGTGCAGCAGTACTTCGTCGACCAGCGCGTCCGGAACTTCTACTCGGTGTCGATCAGCGGGTATCACATCGCCGAGGCTGGGGCGAACCCGATCAGCCAGCTCGCGTTCACGCTCGCGAACGGCTTCACGATCGTCGAGTACTACCTGGCGCGCGGCATGAAGATCGACGACTTCGCACCGAACCTGTCGTTCTTCTTCTCGAACGGCATGGATCCAGAGTACGCGGTTATCGGCCGCGTGGCGCGCCGCATCTGGGCGCGCGCGATGAAGCGCCTGTACGGCGCCTCGCCGCGCAGCCAGATGCTGAAGTATCACATCCAGACCTCCGGCCGAAGCCTGCATGCCCAGGAGATGCAGTTCAACGACATCCGCACCACGCTGCAGGCGCTCTACGCGCTGTTCGACAATTGCAACAGCCTGCACACCAACGCCTTCGACGAGGCGCTGACCACCCCCACGGAGGCCTCGGTGCGCCGCGCGGTCGCGATCCAGCTGATCATCAACCGCGAGCTGGGCCTGAACCGCAACCAGAACCCCTGGCAGGGCTCGTTCGCAATCGATTACCTCACCGACCAGGTCGAGGAAGCGGTGTACCGGGAATTCGAGCGCCTCGCGGAACGCGGCGGCGTGCTGGGCGCGATGGAGTCCATGTACCAGCGCGGCCGGATCCAGGAGGAGAGCCTCTACTACGAGCACAAGAAGCACGACGGCAGCCTGCCGCTGATCGGCGTCAACACCTTCCTCGGGCCGGACGGCGCCGGCGAGGCTTCGGTAGACGAGGGCCAGCTGATCCGTTCCAGCGAAGAGGAAAAGCAGGCGCAGGTGGCGTCGACGCGCGCGTTCAACGCGGCGGGCAGCGAGGCGGGGGCGCAGGCGCTGGCCGCGCTGGCGGACGCGGCGGCCAGCGGCGGCAATGTCTTTGCAGCGCTGATGGACACCGTGAAGTGGTGTTCGCTGGGTCGCATCAGCCATGCCCTGTACGAAGTCGGCGGCCAGTATCGTCGCAACATGTAGCGGTCCGGGCGCGCGGCGGCGCCCGCGGCCTGGGCTGATGCAATTTCAAATGAACGGGGACCACATGCAACACAGTCGAACACGGCACCATGTGGCGCTGGCCACGCTTGCGTCGCTGGCGCTCATGGCGTTGCCGCAGGTTGGGGCGCAGGAGCGCGTGCTGGAGACCGCCCTCGCCGAGCAGAAGGCGGCGGTGCAGGAAGCGACCCGCACCCAGGCCCGGGTGGTCCAGCTGGCCGACGAGACCAGCGAACTGCTCGGCGAGTATCGCGTCACCGTCCAGCGTCTCGACCGCGTCCGGGTCTACAACGACAACCTCGACGCGCTGGTGCTGGACCAGGAGCGGGAGCAGCAGGACATCGAGCGGCAGCTCGTCAGCTTCCAGGACGTGCAGCAGGAGATCGTCCCGCTGATGCTCGAGATGATCGACGACCTGGCGCGCTTCATCGAGCTCGACATGCCGTTCCAGCTGCAGGAGCGGCGTGACCGCGTGGAATTGCTGCGCGACCTGATGGGTCGCGCCGACGTCACCGTCTCCGAGAAATACCGGCAGGTCATGGGCGCCTACCAGATCGAGGCCGACTTCAGCCGCAGCACCGAGGCCTATGACGGGCGGCTCGGGGACCGGCGCGTGGATTTCCTCAGGGTGGGGCGCGTCCTGCTCGCGTACCAGACGCCGGACCGCGCGGAAACCGGGTTCTGGAACCGCAACACGGGGGAGTGGGAAGTCGCCAACGACTACCGCAACGACGTCGTCGAGGGACTGCGGATCGCCCGCAAGCAGGCGGCCCCCGACCTGTTGCGCCTGCCGCTCCCGGCGCCCGCGGAGCCGTCGCGATGAGGGCGGTGGTGTTCGCCGCGGCCGCGCTGGCCGCGCTCCTGGCCGCGCCCTCCGTCCGGGCAGTCGAGCCGCTCGATCGCCTGCTGCAGCAGGTGCGTGAATCCCGCAGCGCGCTGCGCGCCGATGACCAGGCGCGAGAGCAGCGCTTCGTCGAGAACCGCGACGAGCAGCGGGCGCTGCTGCAACAGGCCCGGGAGGAACTGGCGGCCGAGGAACGGCGCAGCGACGAGCTGCGGGCGCGCTTCAATGCAAACGAGGCCCGGCTCGCGGAGATGAACGAGACCCTGCAACTGCAGCTCGGGAATTTCGGCGAGCTGTTCGGGGTCGTGCGGCAGGTGGCCGGCGATACCGTCGGCATGGTCCGGACTTCCCTCGTCACCGCCGAGTACCCGGAGCGCGAGCAGCAGGCCGAGCGGCTCGCGCAGGTCCGTGGCGTACCCTCGGTCGAGGAGTTGAACGCGCTGCGCGCATTGCTGACCGAGGAGATGGTCCGCGGCGGCGAGGTCGCCCGCTTCGACGCCGCCATCACCCGGCCCGACGGCACGGCCGCGCAGGAGACCGTGGTGCGTGTCGGCGTGTTCAACGTGATCGCGGGCGATCGCTTCCTGCACTACCTGCCCGATACGCAGACTCTCCAGGAACTCGCGCGCCAGCCGCAGGCGCGGTTCCGGAACATGGCGGCGAGGCTTTACGACGCCGCGCCCGGCGCCACCGTGGCCTCCGTGGTGGACCCGTCGCGTGGTTCGCTGCTCGCGCTGCTGATCCAGGAGCCGCACATCGGCGAGCGCATCGCGCAGGGCGGCCTGGTCGGGGCCGTGATCATCCTGCTGGGCCTCGTCGGCCTCGCGATCGCCGTAGCGCGCTGGTTTTACCTCGGGACCGTCGGCGCCAGGATCCGGCAGCAGCTCAAGGGCGGCGATCCCAGCGACGACAATCCGCTGGGCCGCATCCTCGCGGTCTACCGGGACAGCCGGGACGCGGAGCCGGAGGCGCTGGAGCTCAAGCTGGACGAGGCGATCCTGCGCGAAGTGCCGCGTCTCGAGGGCTGGCAGGGCGCGATCAAGGTGATTGCCGCGGTGGCGCCGTTGCTGGGCCTGCTCGGCACCGTCACCGGGATGATCGCCACCTTCCAGGCCATCACGCTGTTCGGCACCGGCGATCCCAAGCTGATGGCCGGCGGCATTTCCCAGGCGCTGGTGACGACCGTGCTGGGGCTCGCGGTGGCGATCCCGCTGGTGCTGCTGCACAGCGTCGTCGCGAGCCGCAGCAAGGCGCTGATCGAGGTGCTGGAAGAGCAGAGCGCGGGCATCATCGCCCGCCAGGCGGAACGTACCGAATGAACCTGCTGCCCGAAGCCTTCGCAGCCATCCGCGACTTCATGGAGGCGGGCGGCAACGTGCTGTACGGCATCCTGTTCGTCACGGTGCTGATGTGGACGTTCATCCTCGAGCGCATCGGGTTCTTTTTCGTCCAGCTGCCGCGACGCATCGAGCAGGTCAGGCAGGCCTGGGAGCGGCGTGGCGATACGTCCTCCTGGTACGCGCGGCAGATCAGGGCGGAGGAGATCTCCAGGATCCGGCTGGAGTGCCGGCGCTACCTGCCGCTGGTGAAGACCCTGATGGCGGTGCTGCCGTTGCTGGGCCTGCTCGGGACCGTGACGGGGATGATCTCGGTGTTCGAGGTCATGGCGCTGTCCGGCACCGGCAACGCGCGCCTGATGGCGGCCGGCGTGTCCAGGGCGACCATCCCGACCATGGCAGGCCTGGTCGCCGCGCTGTCGGGGCTGTATTTCGCGACCTGGCTGCAGAAGAAGGCCGAGCGCGAGACGGCGGGCGTCGCGGACCTGCTGGTCTGCCGGTGAGGGGCGCAACCGCATGAGGCGCAAGCGCAGGCACGGCGGCGAGGAGGCGGAGATCAACATCACGCCGATGCTGGACATCGTGTTCATCATGCTGATTTTCTTCATCGTCACGACCTCGTTCGTGAAGGAGGTCGCGCTGGACCTCAACCGGCCGTCGAGCGAACCGCAGGAGGAGAAGCGGATCTCCGAGGTCATCACCATTCGCATCCAGGCGAACGGCCAGGTCGAGGTCGGCAACCGGCCGGTCGACATCCGCGCCGTGCGCGCCAACGTAGAGGGCGAACTGGCGACCCGCGGCTTCGATACGCCGGTAGTCGTGATCGCCGATCGCGCGGCTGATTCCGGCCTGATGGTGCGCGTCATCGACCAGGCCCGCATGGCCGGCGCGGACAAGGTCTCGCTCGCGGCGATGGCGCGCTAGGGCGGAGGCGAGCAGCGTGGCCAAGCGGCATGCCGACACCCAGGACGAGACCGAGGTCAACATCACGCCGATGCTGGACATCGTGTTCATCCTGCTCATTTTCTTCATCGTCACGACGTCCTTCATCCGGGAGACGGGCATCGATCCGCAGCGTCCCGAGGCGGCCACGGCGGCGAAGCAGGAGCGGGGCAACATCCTCATCGGCGTCTCGGCGAGCGGCCAGGTCTGGATGGACAAGCGGCCGGTCGAGCTCAGCGCGGTGCGGCAGCTGGTCGAGCAGGCGCGCAACGAGAGCCCCGAGAGCTCCGTGGTGATCATCGCGGACGAGCGCGCCTCGACCGGGATCGTGATCGACCTGATGGACCAGGTCAGGCTGGGCGGCGTGCTCAATATCTCGGTCGCGGCGCAGCCCGCGGGCGACGCCACCTGATGCGCCTGCTCGTCGCCATGGCCGGTGGGGTGTGCGTGGCCTTGCTGCTGTTCCTGCTGATGCACGCGCTGGTGGGAGGTCGCGACGGCTTCCAGCGCAGCGCGGACAGCGGGAGAATGGTGGATTTCGTGCGCGTGCGGCCGGATGAGGTGGTGCGGACGCGCGAGCGCCAGGTGCCGCGCGAGCCGCCGCCGCCGGACAAGCCGCCCCCGCCGCCGAAACTGGAGACCTCGACGCAACAGCCCGTCGCCCGGCAGGTGCTCGATATCGAGACGCCGGACATCGCGATCGGACTCACCGGCGGGCCGGCGGTCGCAACCTCCTGGCAGCCGGGCGACGTGGGCGGCGACGCCGACGTGATCCCGATCGTGCGCATCGAGCCGCAGTTCCCGCGCGAGGCGCTGATGCGCAGCATCGAGGGCTGGGTGCGGCTGCGCTTCACCATCAATCCCGACGGCACGGTCGCCGACCCGGTGGTGATTGCCGCCGAGCCGCCGCGCATATTCAACCGGGAGGCCGTGCGGGCCATCCTGCGCTGGAAATTCCGCCCTCGGATCGTGGACGGCCAGGCCGTCTCGCGCGAGGCGGAACAGGTCATCGAGTTCAAAATCAACCCGAACGCGTCATGACCCGGAGCCGCGCACATCGTTGGCGATTCGGCCTGGCGGTCTGCTGGGTCGCACTGTTGCTGGCCGGGTTCGCCGTGCCGGGCGCAGCCCAGGGTCCTGCGGCCGCCGAGCGCCAGCGCAGCGATCCCGGCTTGCTGATGAGCGAGCGCGGCTTCCGGCGCTTCGAGACCATCAGCACGCTGTATGGCGAGGGCCGCCAAGCGGAGGCGCTGGCGGCGGCCGAGGCCTACCTCGAGTCGGACCTCAACGACTACGAGCGCGCCATGGGGGAGCAGCTTGCCGGCTATGCGCTGGTGGCGCTGGACCGGCTCGCGGAGGCCGTGCCGCGTTTCGAGCGGGCGATCGCCCTCGACGCGCTGCCCAACGCCGCGCACTTCAACCTGCTGCGGGCCCTGGCCCAGCTCCAGGCCGCGCTGGACCAGTGGCAGCAAGCCATCGACACAATGACCCGGTACCTTGCCTACCAGCCCGAGGCCACGGCCGAGGACCGGCTCATGATGGGCCAGGCCCATGTCCAGCTCGGCCGGCACCGCGAGGCGTTGCCGTGGGTGCGCGGCGCGATCGCGCAGGCCGGCGAGAAGGCCCTCGAGAGCTGGTACCAGCTCGAACTGGCCATCCACTTCGAGCTCGGGGACCATCGCGCCGCGCTACGGGTGCTGAACACGCTGGTGGCGCGCTGGCCGGAGCGGCTCCGTTACTGGGAGATGATGGCCGGCGCGCACCAGGAGTTGAACCAGGATGCCGACGCGCTGGCCGCGCTGATGGCGGCGTACAACGGGGGGCTGGTCACCAAGGCGCCCAAGCTGCTCAACCTGGTGCGCATGAACCTGTACCTCGGGCTGCCGTACCAGGGCGCCCGGATCCTCGAGCAGGCCATGTCGGCCGGGCAGGTCGAGGCCAGCCGCGCCAACCTCGAGCTGTTGCTGGAGGCGTGGACCGCGGCGCGCGAATTCGAGCGCGCGGCCGAAGTGATCGACCGCCTTGCGCCGCTGACGGGCGATGGCGACCTGTTGATCCGCAAGGCCCGCCTCATGATGGAGCAGAACCGGTGGCAGGCGACCCGGGAAGCAGCCCGCCAGGCGCTGGAACTCGGCAACGTCGACCAGCCCGGCGGCGCGTGGCTGATGATCGGCATCGCCCTCATGGAGCTGGGCGAGCTGCACGAGTCCCGCCAGGCCTTCCAGCGCGCGCAGGACTACGACGCGGACACCCGGCGCCAGGCGCGGGAGTGGCAGCGTTTCGTCGAGGACCGGATCCAGGTGGCCGAGCTGACCCGTCGCCAGCCCTGATTCCGCCGCCAGCCGCGACGCCGAGGGCGCGGGCGCGGCATTATGTGATCTGATTCACGTTATGTTAATCACGCCTGGATATGTGACGGTCGTCGCATCGCATCCATGCCGTTGTGTCGAGAATGGCTCCGGGAATTCTGGCCGGCGATCGCGTGACGGGTCGGCGGCAGCCAGGCGGAGAACATGAGTCGAGAGTCCAGCAACGGGAGCCTGAATGGAGCGCGGGGGAGCCAAGAGCACCTCGAGGCGTCCGCGCAGGCGATCGACCGCTTTCTCGATGCCGCCTGGATGGAGCGCGGCCTGTCCAAGAACACGCTGTCCGCCTATCGCACCGACCTGATGGCGCTGGCGCGCTGGGTCGCGAAGGAGGGTCGGCCGATCATGGCGGCGCAGCGGAGCGACGTGCTCGCCTTCATCGCAGACCGCGTGGAAGGCGGCGCCCGGCCGCGGTCCTCCGCCCGCCAGTTGTCCAGTTATCGACGCTTCTTCCGCTGGCTGGTGCGCGAGCGCGGCAGCGGGGAGGATCCCACCGCGCAGATCTCGATGCCCAAGATCGGCCGGCCATTGCCGAAGTCGCTGAGCGAGGACGAGGTCGAGTCGCTGCTGGGCGCGCCGAACACCAGCGAGGCGCTTGGCCACAGGGACCGCACCATGCTCGAGGTGCTCTACGCCACCGGGCTGCGGGTCACCGAGCTCGTCAATCTCAGGCTCGGCCAGGTCAATCTCAACCAGGGCGTCGTGAGGGTGACGGGCAAGGGCGGGCGCGAGCGCCTGATCCCGCTCGGCGAGGAGTCGCTCGAGTGGCTGCAGCAATTCATCGCCGGGCCGCGCGAGGAGATCCTGCTCGAGCGGCAGACCGATTTCGTCTTCCCGACCCGCCGGGGTGACCGCATGACGCGCCAGGCGTTCTGGCACATCATCAAGCGCTATACCGAGCTCGCGGGCATCGGCCAGGCCCTCTCGCCCCATACACTGCGGCACGCTTTTGCGACCCACTTGCTGAACCACGGCGCCGACCTGCGCGTCGTGCAGATGCTGCTCGGCCACAGCGACCTGTCCACGACGCAGATCTATACGCACGTGGCGCGCGAGCGATTGCGCGAACTGCACGCCCGGCATCATCCGCGGGGCTGAGATATGCCCCGGCCAGGCAATCCGGGCTAGAATCCCGGCCGGAATCCGCGGACAGACTGAACCTTTGCGTCCCGCCACGGGTCAGACCGCACATCCCGTCCATCAATCGCCTCCAGGAGCCGCGATGAGTTCACTGCTTGCTACCGCCGCGCTGGTGGCGTTGTTCCCCGCCTCGGCCGCGGCAGGGATGTCGACCCAGGAAGCGCTGGCAGCGAAACTCCCGGGTGTCGAGGCCGAGCAAATCAAGGCGACCCCCATCCCGGGCATCTGGGAAGTCTCGGTGGGCCGACAGATCGTCTATGTCAGCGAGGACGGGCGCTACCTGCTGCGGGGCGACATCTTCGACCTGATGGAAAGCCGCAGCCTCACGGAAGATCGTGTCGCCGAGCTGGACGAAGTGATGTCGGCGCGCTTCGTGAGCGCGCTCGCCAACGATTTCGATGAGTCCCGGATGATCGTGTTCGCGCCCGAGAAGCCGAAGCACACTGTCACGGTGTTCACCGACGTCGACTGCGGTTACTGCCGCAAGCTGCACGGCGAGATCGACGCGTACAACAAGCTCGGCATCGCGGTGCGCTATGTCTTCATGCCGCTCGCGGGCCCGGGCTCGTCGAGCTGGGCCAAGGCGGACGCGGTCTGGTGCTCGACTGATCGCAAGGACGCCATGACCCGGGCCAAGCAGGGCGAGGACATCAAGCCGACCGGCGCCTGCGAGGACACGCCGGTGGCCGAGCACTACCGGCTCGGGCGCGAACTGGGAATCCAGGGTACGCCGGGTATGGTGACCGATGCCGGCCAGTTCATCCCCGGCTACCTGTCCCCGGATCGCCTCGCGGCCGCGCTCGAGGCCCGCTAGGCAACAGCGCCGCGGCCAGGCGCGTTCAGCGTTCCAGGTGCTGCAGCTTCCCGGGCTTGCCGTCCCATTCGGCGGCATCCTCGGGCGGCTCGCCCTTCTCAGTGATCACCGGCCACTGGGCGGAAAGCTCCTTGTTGAGCTCGAGGAAATGCGCCTGGCTGGCCGGCAGGTCTTCCTCGGAGAATATGGCCTCGGCCGGGCACTCGGGCTCACACAGCGTGCAGTCGATGCATTCTTCCGGATCGATGACCAGGAAGTTCGGACCCGCATGGAAGCAGTCCACCGGACACACTTCTACGCAGTCCATGTACTTGCACTTGATGCAGTTCTCGGTGACGACGAAGGTCATGGTGAGCGTAACTCCGGAATGATTCTGGCGGGCGCCTGGGCGGGCGCAGACGATACGTTATTGTGCCACAGGCCGCGCGGCGGAATTCAATCCGGCCGGCCGCGATCCAGCGAGATCGTGTGCAGGCGCTCGACACCGGCGGCCCGGTCCTCCAGGCACTTTTCCAGCGCGAAACGCACCGACAGGAAGGCGATCTCGTCCCACGGGATGTCCTCCGGTTCGAACAGCGCCACTTCGAGGCTCTCCGCGCCCGCGCCGAAGCCGCCCTCGAGGAGGGTCGCGCGGTACATGATGTGCACCTGGCGCGCGTGCACGACGTCTACGACCGCGAACAGGTCCCGGATCTCGACCCGCGCCATCGCCTCTTCCATGGTTTCGCGCATTGCGCCCTGGACGAGAGTCTCGTCGTTCTCCATGAAGCCCGCCGGGATGGTCCAGTACCCGGAACGCGGCTCGATCGCGCGCCGGCAGAGCAGGATCCGGCTGCCGTCTTCCGGCACGCAGCCGACGACGATCAGCGGGTTGACGTAATGGACCTTGCCGCAGGCGGTGCAGATATGTCGTGGAAAGCTGTCCCCTGCCGGGATACGAAGCTCGACACGCTGGCCGCAGTCAGTACAGTAATTCATTCAACCCTATCTCAGGTTTGCTGGTGCCCGGGGCGAGAGTCGAACTCGCACGATGTCACCATCGGCGGATTTTGAGTCCGCTGCGTCTACCAGTTCCGCCACCCGGGCTATGCGCGGGGACCGGCCGTCCGCCCCGCAGCGGCGAAGCTTACCATTGCCGGGGACGGTCCGGATATTGCGACCCGGCGCCGGCTTGCGGCATCTGGAGTAAAGAGTCCATCGGCTCAGGAGGGGACGTGGCGGGATTCGCGGACTGCAGGCCTGACCCAGCGATGCTCGCCCGGGCGCGTCGCGGGGACATGAAGGCCCACGAGGTGCTGTACGCGAGCTATGGCGGCCCGGTGTATACGCTGGCGGCGCGCATCCTGGCCGACCCGGTGCTCGCCGAGGAGGTGCTGCAGGACACCAGTATCGAAGTCATCCAGCATGTCGCGGAATTCCGCAACGACGCCGCGTTTGGCGGCTGGGTGAAGCGGATCGCGACCAACAAGGCGCTGGCGCATCTCAGGAGTGCGTGGTACCGCAAGTCGGAGAGCCTGTCGCCCGACGAGGAGACCGGCGTGCCGGCCTGGGAGCCGGCCGACCCGGACGATCCGGCGGCGCGCATCGCGGACCGCGAGAGCCTCGAGCGCGCCCTGGAGGCCTTGCCGCCGACGGCGCGCGCCGTGGTCTGGCTGTACGACGTCGAGGGGTACAGCCACCAGGAGATCGCGGCATTGATGGGCCGGACCGTGAGTTTTTCCAAGTCCCGGCTGTCGCGGGCGCATGAACAATTGCGCGCCGAGCTGGGCCCAGACTATGACGAGGAACGCGCATGCATGCCACGACCGAACAACTGCTGAGCCTGCGCGACGGCCAGCCCGTCGACGCCGCGTCCGCCGCCCACGTCGCCGGGTGCGCGCAGTGCCGCCGCAGGCTCGACGCACTGTCAAGGATGCGCGCCCAGCTGCGCGGCCTGCCGGAGCTGGCGCCGCCCGGCGACCTGTGGCGCATGGTGGCCGTGCATGCGGTCGCCAGGACACGTCGCCCACGGCGCCAGTGGACGCAGTTCGCCGGGCTCGCCGCGGGCCTGGTCCTCGGCGTGGCGCTGCTGGTGAACCTGGCGCCCCGCACGGGAGAGGCACCGCTGCGCGGCACGACCACCGACCTGGTCGCCTCGACGCCCGCGCCCGCGAGCTCGGTCAACGGCGTGACGCGTGCCGAGCTCCTCGAAACCTCGCGCCGGCTCGAGGCGGCCCTGCGGGCCTTGCCCGCGGCGCCCCGGGTGACGCGCGCCAGCACGGCGCTGACCATCGCGGAGCTGCAGGACCGTATTTACGAGGTCGACCTCGTCCTCAGCGACCCGCGGCTCGACCCTGCGCGGGAGCGGGCGCTGTGGCAACAACGGGTGACCCTCATGGATACGCTGATGCGGGTCAGGTACTCACAACTCTCGGACGCGCGCTGATCCGCTTCGGCGCAGCGCGAGGTTCAATGAACATGGGAACGATGCACATGAACAAGAGCAGGCAACCGGCTCGAGCCGGCAGGATCATGGGAATAGCCGCGACGCTCGCGCTGGCGGCGACGACGGCGCTGGCGCAGGCGGCGCCGGAGAACGCGCCGGGCACCACCCAGGAAGGCGCCGAGGCGCAGCTGGAGGATGCCCAGGCGCGGCTCGAGGCCGCGGCGCGCGAGATCGCCGCGCTGACCGCGGAGATCATGGGTGACGTCGGGATGAGCGCGATCGCGCGGCTCGAAGAGCTGGCGCGGCAGCCGCGGCCGGTGATGCTGGGCATCACCATCGGGCCGGAGGGGTCGCCCGATGCGCGCGAGCCCGGCGTCCGCGTCCTCGGCGTGACACCGGGCTCGTCGGCCGACGAGGCCGGCATTCGCAGCGGCGACGTGCTCCTGTCGCTGGGCGCAATGCAACTCGACTGGAGTGACGACACTTCGCCGGTCAGCAAGCTCCTCGACGGCCTGGCGGAGGCGGCGCCGGGCAGCCAGCTCGAACTGGGGTACCGGCGCGACGGCAGCACGGCCTCGGTGCAGGTCGAGGCGCGGCCCTGGTCGTGGTCGCGGGCCTACGCCTACAACGGCGAACGGACCCGGGTCGCGCCGCCGCCCGGCACGCCACATCCACGGGCCTTCATGCGCCAGTTCATGGCGGACCGCTGGGGCGACATGGAACTGGTTGCGCTGACCCCGGGACTCGGGGACTACTTCGAGGCCAGCGAGGGGGTGCTGGTGGTGCGCGCGCCGGCCGACGACACCCTCGGGCTGGAGGACGGCGACGTGATCGTGGACATCGCGGGCCGAGCGCCCCTCGATCCCGGCCACGTCGCAAGGATCCTGCGGTCCTACGCGCCCGGCGAACGGCTGGTGATGAACGTCATCCGCCACGGCGAGCGCTTGCAGCTCGAGGCCGACGTGCCAGGCGCCGGCGAGCGTCGCTGAAGGAGTGCTAACATGCGCGCCCCATGCGGCGCGCCGATTTTCATTATGACCTGCCCGACGAACTGATCGCCCAGGCGCCCCTGGGCGACCGATCCGCCAGCCGCCTGCTGGTCGTCGACGGGCCGGCCGGGACCTGGCGCGATGCGCGGTTTCGCGAGCTGCCCGGGCTGCTGCAGCCGGGCGACCTGCTGGTCCTGAATGACACCCGCGTGATCCCGGCGCGCGTGTTCGGCCGCAAGGCGAGCGGCGGGCGCCTGGAACTCCTGCTGGAGCGGCTCGTCGGGGAACGCGTCGTCGTCGGGCAACTCCGGGTCAGCAAGTCGCCCGCTGCCGGGACGCGGCTGCACTTCGACGGCGGGGCCACGGCGGTGGTCACGGCACGCACCGGCCCCGGGGGTGAGCTGTTCGAGCTCGTGTTCGACCGTCCCGTGCTGCCCTGGCTGGAGCAGTACGGGCACATGCCGCTGCCGCCCTACATCCGGCGCGCGGACGACGCCTCGGACCGTGCGCGCTACCAGACGGTGTACGGACGCACGCCCGGCGCGGTGGCCGCGCCGACGGCCGGCCTGCACTTCGACGAAGTGCTCCTGGCGACCCTGGCGGAGCGCGGCATCGCCACGACGACCGTAACCCTGCACGTCGGCGCGGGCACCTTCCAGCCGGTCCGCACCGAGGACCCGCGCGAGCACCGGCTGCATGCGGAGCGCGTGACCGTGGGCGAGCCGGCCTGCGCGGCCATCGCCGCCGCCCGGGCGCGCGGCGGGCGCGTCGTCGCGGTCGGCACGACGGTCGTGCGCAGCCTGGAGGCGGCCGCGGCCAATGGCGCGTTGGCGCCGTTCGAGAGCGAGACCGAGCTATTCATCCTGCCCGGCTACCGCTTCCGGGTCGTGGACGCGCTGGTGACGAACTTCCACCTGCCGGAGTCCTCGCTGCTGATGCTGGTGTGCGCGTTCGCCGGGCAGGACACGGTGCTCGGCGCCTACCGCCACGCGGTCGAGGCGCGCTACCGCTTCTTCAGCTACGGCGACGCGATGCTCGTGACGCCCGTGCCCGCGGCGCTCGAGGCGGCCCGGTGAAGTTCACCCTGCTGGCCACGGACGGCCGGGCGCGCCGCGGCAAGCTCGAGTTCGCGCGCGGCGTCATCGAGACGCCCGTGTTCATGCCGGTGGGGACCTACGGCACGGTCAAGGCCATGACCCCCGAGGAACTGGAGTCGCTGGGGGCGACGATTATCCTCGGCAATACCTTCCACCTGATGCTCCGGCCCGGCACCGACATCGTCCAGGCCCACGGCGGCCTGCACGGCTTCATGCACTGGGAGCGGCCGATCCTGACGGATTCCGGCGGGTTCCAGGTCTGGAGCCTGGCCGAGCTGCGCAAGATCTCGGAGGAGGGCGTGCGCTTTGCCTCGCCGGTGGACGGTTCGCCGGTATTTCTCGGCCCGGAGCGCTCGATGGAGGTGCAGCGCCTGCTGGGCGCCGACATCGTGATGGCCTTCGACGAATGCACGCCGTACCCGGCGACCGAGCGCGAGGCGCGCGACTCGATGGAGTTGTCGCTGCGTTGGGCGGGCAGGTGTCGAAGCGCGCACGAGGACAACCCGGCGGCGCTGTTCGGCATCGTCCAGGGAGGCATGCACGCGCCGCTGCGCCAGGCCTCGCTGGCGGGCCTGCTGGAGATCGGCTTCGACGGCTACGCGCTCGGCGGCTTGTCGGTCGGCGAGAGCGCCGCGGAGCGCGAGGCGGTCATCGAGGCGGTGGAGCCCGCCATGCCCGCCGCTGCGCCGCGCTACCTGATGGGGGTCGGCACGCCGGAGGACCTCGTGGAGTCAGTCGCTCGCGGCATCGACATGTTCGACTGCGTCATGCCGACCCGACATGCCCGGAACGGCTACCTGTTCACGCGCCACGGCACCCTGAGGATCCGCAACGCCAGGCATCGCGACGATCCCGGGCCGCTGGACCCCGAGTGCTCCTGTTACACCTGCAGCCATTATTCCCGCGCCTATCTCAGGCACCTGGACCGCTGCAACGAGATGCTGGGTGCCCGGCTGAACACCATCCATAACCTGCACTATTACCTCGACCTGATGGCGCAGATGCGGGCCGCGATCGCCGCGGGCGCCTTCGAGGCGTGGCGCCGGGACTTCTACGCGCTGCGGGGCGGCGAAGAATGAGGCAACTGGGCCGCATCGTGGCATAATAGTCCGCTGTTTTACCGCCGCCCCAGCCGGGGCAGCGCAATCCGGGGACTTAACTTCGATGGATTTCTTCATCTCCAACGCATGGGCGCAGGCCGCCAGCCAGCCCGATCCGTTCATCAGCTTCCTGCCGCTGATCCTGATCTTCGTGATCTTCTACTTCCTCCTGATCCGGCCGCAGACCAAGCGCGCCAAGGAACACCGGAAGATGGTGTCCGAGCTCAAGACCGGCGACGAGGTCGTCACCGGCGGCGGCATCCTCGGGCGGGTCACGGAAACCGGCGAGCAGTTCCTCAAGGTCGAGGTCGCCGACGGCGTCGTCCTGCGGATCCAGCGCCAGACCGTCATTGCCATCCTGCCCAAGGGCACGTTCAAGTCCGTCTGATCGGCCTGCTGCCAGGAAATACCCGTGGTTCTCAACCGTTTTCCTCTCTGGAAGAATCTGCTTGTCGTGGCGGTCATCCTGATCGGCCTCGTGTTCGCGCTGCCAAACATCTACGGTGACGCACCCGCCGTGCAGGTCACCGCCGAGGCGGGCCAGCCGCTCGACGAGGCCGCCCTGCAGCGCGTCAGCGCCATCCTCGACGCCCGCGCGGTGAGGCACGGTCCGGTGTACCTCGAGGACGGCCGCATCACCATCCGCTTCCCGGATGTGGAGGAGCAGCTCCGGGCGCTCGACCTGGTGCGCGAGCAGCTCGGCCCCGGCTACGTCGCCGCGCTGACGCTTGCGCCGCGCACGCCCGCCCTGTTGCGCAGCCTCGGCCTGAGGCCCATGAGCCTCGGCCTCGACCTGCGCGGGGGCGTCCACTTCATGTACGAGGTGGATATGGAGGCCGCGATCGGCCAGGCGCTCGACCGTTACGAGGCCGATTTCCGGACCCTGCTGCGGGACGCGCGCATTCGCTACAAGGCCGTGCGCCGCGATGGCAATGTCGTGCGGGTCACGCTCGAGAGCGCCGAGGACCGGCGCGAGGCGATGCGCGTCATCCGCGACGCGGACCCCTTGTTGTCGCTGGACGAGCGCCAGGTGGGCGAGGACTTCGAGCTGGTCGCGCGGATGACCGAGGACCAGATTCGCGAGCGCCAGAACTTCGCCATCGAGCAGAACACCGTCACGCTGCGCAATCGCGTCAACGAGCTGGGCGTCTCCGAGCCGGTCGTGCAGCGCCAGGGCGCCGACCGGATCATCGTGCAGCTGCCGGGCATCCAGGACCCCGCCCAGGCCGAGCGGGTGCTGGGGGCGACGGCGACGCTGGAGTTCCGCCTCGTGGACGAGGTCAACAGTCCCTTCGAGGCGGCCGAGCGCGGCCGCGCCCCGCTGGGCTCGGCGCTGTATCGCGACCGTTTCGGCCAGCCCGTGCTGCTGCGGCGCGAGCTCATCGTCACCGGCGACCAGCTGACCGGGGCGTCGGCCGGCTTCGACGAAGGCATGCCCGCGGTGTACGTGAACCTGGACGCCAAGGGCGCGCGCAAGATGGGCGAAACGACCCGCGCCAACCTGAACAAGCGCATGGCGGTGGTCTTCATCGAGCAGAAGCGCGACCTGGTCGAGCGCGATGGCGAGGTGCGTGAAGTCACCCGCACCGAGGAAAAAGTCATCAGCGTCGCGACCATCCGCGGCGTGTTCTCCAACCGCTTCATGATCACCGGCCTGGAGCCGCTCGAGGCCCGAGACCTCGCGCTGCTGCTGCGCGCCGGCTCGCTGGCGGCGCCGATCTTCAAGGTCGAGGAACGGACCATCGGCCCGAGCCTGGGACAGGAGAACATCGAGCGCGGCATGCAGGCCGTGGCGCTCGGCTTCGTCCTGGTCGTGCTGTTCATGGCGCTGTATTACAAGGTGTTCGGCCTGGTCGCCAATCTGGCGCTGCTGGCCAACCTGGTGCTCGTGATCGCGCTGCTGTCGATGCTGCAGGCGGCCCTCACCTTGCCGGGCATCGCGGGGATCGTGCTCACGGTCGGCATGGCCGTGGACGCGAACGTGCTGATCTTCGAGCGCATCCGCGAGGAGCTGCGCAACGGCAATACGCCGCAGGCGGCGATCCACGCCGGCTACGAGAAGGCGTTCTCGTCCATCGCCGACGCCAACATCACCACGCTGATCGCGGCCGTCGTGCTGTTCACCTTCGGCACCGGCCCGATTCGCGGCTTCGCGGTGACGCTGTCGCTCGGCATCATCACCTCCATGTTCACCGCCATCGTCGGCACGCGCGCCGTGGTCAACGCCCTGTATGGCGGCCGGCGCGTCCAGACGCTGCCGATCTGAGGAGTCGTTCGGGATGGATTTTTTTTATATCGAATCGCACATCGAGTTTCTCAAGGCCAGGAAGCTGGCCTATGTGATCTCGGCCGTGCTGGTCCTCGTTTCGCTGGCTTCGCTCGCGACCCGCGGCCTGAACTTCGGCATCGAGTTCCGCGGCGGCGTGGTGATCGAGGCCGGGTTCCCTGAGTCGGTTGACCTGCCGCCGATCCGCGCCGCACTCGAGGCGGCCGGCATCGATCGCACGGTGGTGCAGCACTTCGGCAGCTCGCGCGAAGTCACCGTGCAGCTGATGGCGGAAGAGGGCGCCGATCCGGCAGGGACGCGCGACCGGGTGATGGACGTGTTGCGCTCCGTGGATGCCGCGGCGGAATTGCGGCGGGTCGAGTTCGTCGGGCCGCAGGTGGGACGCGAGCTGGCGGAACAGGGCGGGCTCGCGGCGCTGTTCGCACTGCTGATGATCCTCGCTTACGTCTCCTTCCGCTTCCAGTGGAAGTTCTCGCTCGGCGCGGTGGCGGCGCTCGTGCACGACGTCATCATCACGCTCGGTGTGTTTTCGATCATCCAGCTGTCGTTCGACCTCGCGGTGCTGGCGGCGCTCCTCGCCGTCATCGGGTACTCGCTGAACGACACCATCGTCATCTTCGATCGTATCCGCGAGAACATGCTCAAGATGCGCCGCAAGTCCACCGAGGAAGTGATGGACAGCTCGCTCAACCAGACCCTGTCGCGCACCATCATGACCGGCGTGACGACCTTGCTGGTGTTGCTGGCGCTCTATTTCCTGGGCGGCGAGGCGATCTCCGGTTTTTCCATCGCGCTGATTATCGGCGTGCTGGTGGGTACCTACTCGTCGATCTACATCGCGAGCGCCACGGCGCTGGCGCTGAAGGTGACGACCGTGGACCTGGTGCCGCCGCAGCCGAAGGAAGACGAATCGGGCGTGATGCCCTAGGCGGTCCGTGGGCGGCCGCTACTTCCTGAGGTCCGGCGTCAGGTGCGGCTCGATCAGGCCGAGCAACGCCTCGTGGATCTTCGGATTCCCCGCGACGACGTTGCCGCTCTGCTGCCAGCCGTCGCGCCCGCCGAGGTCGGTGACGATGCCGCCGCACTCCTGGATCATCAGCACGCCCGCGGCGACGTCCCAGATGTTCAGGCCGATTTCCCAGAAGCCGTCCAGCCGGCCGGCCGCCACGTAGGCGAGGTCGAGGGCCGCTGCGCCCGGGCGGCGGACGCCCGAGGTCTCGCGCATGGCGTCCTTGAGCATGCCCATGTACGCGTCCAGCCAGGGGGCATCCTGCTTGTACGGGTAACCTGTACCGATCAGGGATTTCTCCATGAGGCGCGTATCGCTGACACGCATCTTGCGCCCGTCGACCGATGCGCCCGCGCCGCGGCTGGTCGTGAAGAGTTCGTTTCGCAGCGGGTCGAAGATGACGCCGTGCTCGAGCCGTCCCCGGTGCATGACCGCGATGGAGACGCAGAACACCGGGAAGCCGTGCAGGAAATTGGTCGTGCCGTCGAGCGGGTCGATAATCCAGACGTATTCGGCGTCGCCACTGGCGCCGCTTTCCTCCGCCAGGAAGGCGTGGTCCGGGTAGCTGCGCTGCACGGTCCGGATGATGTCCGCCTCGGCCATGCGGTCGACTTCGCTGACGAAATCGTTGCGGCCCTTGGCGTCGACCTTGATGGCGTCGAGCTGGTTGATGTGCCGGACGATCAGGTCGCCGGCACGGCGCGCGGCGCGAACGCCGATATTCAGGAGCGGATGCATCTGGGTTATCTCCTCCGGCGGGACGGGCGGTATGCCCTGTCGCGCGCGCCAGAGCCGGTTACAGCCAGTTAGAATACCAAGCTGGCCGGTTTCCTGCAGGCATTTTGACCCCGATGAGCATTCCCATCCGCATCGTGCTGGTCGGCACGACCCACCCGGGCAACATCGGCGCCACGGCGCGGGCGATGCTGACCATGGGACTCGACCGGCTCACCCTGGTCGCGCCGCGCGAGTTTCCCAGCGACGAGGCCACCGCGCGGGCCGCCGGCGCGGACGCCGTCCTCGAGCAGGCGCGGGTCTGCGCCACGCTGGGCGAGGCGCTGGCCGGGTGCCGCTTCGTGGCCGGCGCGAGCGCCCGGTTGCGCGGCCTGTCCTGGTCGACCGTGAGCCCCCGCGAGGTGGCGCCGCGATTGCTCGCGGAGAGCGCCCAGGGCGAGGCCGCGGTGGTCTTCGGCCGCGAGAGCAGCGGGCTCAGCAACGACGAGCTCGCCAGCTGCCACCAGCTGCTCCACATCCCCACTAACCCCGGGTACAGCTCGCTCAACCTGGCCATGGCGGTGCAGGTCGTGGCCTACGAGTTGCGGCTCGCGATGCTCGCCGAGGCGGGGCCCGGGCCGGCGCCGGAACGGACCGATCCGCTCGCCACCGTGGAGGACCTGGAGCGCTTTTACGCCCACCTTGAGCGGACGCTGGTCGACGCGGGGTTCCTGAATCCCGCCAATCCGCGCCACCTGATGCTGCGCCTGCGCCGGCTGTTCAGCCGGGCACTGCTCGAGGAAAAAGAGGTCAGGATCCTGCGGGGAGTCCTCAGCGCCCTGGAACCGCGACGCGCTTCAGGGGAGGCGCCGGCGGGCCGGACGCGTTAATGTAGTGGCAACCTCCGGGCGCAGGCCCCAAGCCATCGATATGAACGAGATTCGCAAGCCGCTGTACTTCGACTACGCCGCCACGACCCCGGTCGACGAGCGGGTGGTGCGCCGCATGGTCGAGTGCATGGGCCCGGCGGGCTGCTTTGCGAATCCCGCCTCGAGCTCCCACGCGCCCGGCCGCGAGGCCAGGGGGCGCGTCGAGATGGCGCGCCGCGAGGTCGCGGCGCTGCTGGGTGCGCGCCCGACCGAGATCATCTGGACCTCCGGCGCCACCGAGTCGAATAACCTCGCGCTCAAGGGGGCCGCCCGTTTCCATGCGGACCGCGGCCGGCACATCGTCACCAGCCGGACGGAGCACAAGGCCGTGCTGGACACCTGCCGCCAGCTGGAAAAGGAGGGCTGGCAGGTCAGCTACCTCTCGCCGGGTCCCGGCGGCGTCATGACCGCGGCCGAGATCGAGCCGGCGCTGCGGCCGGATACGGTGCTCGTGTCGGTCATGTACGTGAACAACGAGATCGGCACGGTCAACGACCTCGCGCCGATCGGCCGCTTGTGCCGGGAGCGGGGCGTGCTGTTCCACGTGGATGCCGCGCAGGCGGCGGGCAAGCTGCCGGTCAATGTCGACGAGATCGGGGCCGACCTGCTGTCGGTGTCGGCGCACAAGGTCTACGGGCCCAAGGGGGTCGGCGCGCTGTACCTGCGCGGCAGCCCCAAGAGCCGCCTGGAGCCCCAGATCCACGGCGGTGGGCACGAGTGGGGCATGCGTTCCGGCACCCTTGCGACGCACCAGATCGTCGGCATGGGCGAGGCCTTCAGGATCGCGGCAACCGAGCAGGCCGCCGAGGCCGAGCGCCTGCGCGGGCTGCGGACACGCCTCTGGGCGGGCATCGTCGGGCTCGGTGGCGTGCACCTGAACGGCGACCCCGAGCGGCGCGTGGCCGGGATCCTGAATGTCAGCTTCGAGGGCGTGGAGGGCGAGAGCCTGCTGTTCGCGCTGCGCGACCTGGCCCTGTCCAGCGGTTCTGCGTGCACCTCGGCCAGCCGCGAGGCCTCGTATGTCTTGCGGGCGCTGGGGCGCGACGACCAGCTGGCGCAGAGCTCGCTGCGGTTCAGCCTCGGGCGCTTCAGCACCGTTGAGGAGGTGGACTACGCCATCGCGGTGGTGCGCGCACAAGTGAACCGGCTCCGTTCGCTCGGGCCGATGGGCGAGGAAGAAAGCCGGGAGGCGATGTAGACGTGCACGTGGAAGGACTGGACTACAGCGGCGAGGTTCGCCATCGTTTCGAGACGGCCCCGCGGCACGGCCGGCTGCTGGCTGCGCCGTCCGAGCGGCTGTTCGGTGGGGCCGGGGAAACCGGCCGCGGCGTGCGGGTCGAATTCGAGGCGCGCACCCGGGGCGGCCGGATCGTGGAATGCCGGTTCCGGGCGTATGGTTGCCCGCACGTCATCGCGGCGGCGTCCTGGGTGGCGGAACAGGCCGAGGGGCGGGCGGTCGGAGACACGGACTGGCTGGACCCGCGGCGCCTGGCCGAATTGCTGGAGGCGCCGGCGCACAAGCTCGGCAGCCTGCTGGTGGTCGAGGATGCCTATCGCGCCTGTATCGCCGGGCGAGACGGCGCGCGGCGCTGACCGAACCCGGGCCGGCCGACGGTCCGACATCAACTGAAGAGGAGGAACGACACAAGATGGCGATCACCCTGACCGAATCGGCGGCCGCACGAGTCAAGGATTACCTGGCGCGGCGCGGCGGCGGCGCGGGCATCCGCCTGGGCGTCAAGCGTACCGGGTGCTCGGGCTGGGCCTATGTCGTCGACTATGCAGACGACGTGGACGGCGACGACGTCGTGTTCGAGGCTAAGGATGTGCGGGTCTTCGTCGACCCCGAACACCTCAAGCTGATCGATGGCACCGAGGTGGATTTCGTGAAGCAGGGCCTGAACGAGGCGTTCCGCTTCCGCAATCCGAACGTCAAGGGCGAGTGCGGCTGCGGCGAAAGCTTCAGCGTCTGATTGTACGCCCGGGTCCCGTGGCAGTAAGATATTCCGTTACGCTCTCCGCCGGCATCCGGCGGGGGTTGTGGCCGCAGCGTGCGGATTTGCAACGAATTTCGGCCCGGACTCATACAAAAACCAAGGGAACCCCATGGCGATCGAACGCACTCTTTCCATCATCAAGCCCGATGGCGTCCAGAAGAACCTGATCGGCGAGGTCTACCGTCGCTTCGAGGCCGGCGGCCTCAAGATCGTCGCGGCCCGCATGGCCCACCTGTCGCCCGCCGATGCCGGCGCGTTCTACGCGGTGCATCGCGAGCGCCCGTTCTACAACGACCTGGTGTCCTACATGACTTCCGGGCCGGTCATGGTCAGCGTGCTCGAGGGCGAGAACGCCATCGCGAAGCATCGCGAGATCATGGGCGCGACCGATCCCGCCAAGGCCGACAAGGGCACGATCCGCGCCGACTTTGCCGACAGCATCGAGGAAAACGTGGTGCACGGTTCCGACGGTCCGGATACCGCCCGCCACGAGATCGGCTTTTTCTTTGCCGGCCGGGAACTCTGCCCGAGGACGCGCTGAGCCCCCCATGAGCGACGCGCGCGTCAACCTGCTCGGCCTGTCCCGCGAGGGACTGGAAGAACTTTTCGCCGGCCTCGGCGAGAAACCCTTCCGCGCGCGCCAGCTCATGACCTGGATGTACCGCCTTGGGGTCGCGGACTTCGAAGAGATGACCAACATCTCGAAGGCGCTGCGCGGCAAGCTCGCGGAGATCGCGGAGATCCGGGTGCCCGAGATCCGCTCGCTGCACCACGCGGACGACGACACCCGCAAGTGGATGCTGTCGATGAACGGCGGCCAGGCGATCGAGACGGTGTTCATTCCGGAGACGGCGCGCGGCACGCTGTGCATCTCCAGCCAGGTCGGCTGCGCGATGGATTGCGCGTTCTGCGCCACCGGCAAGCAGGGCTTCAATCGCAACCTCTCTTCGGCCGATATCGTCGGCCAGGTCTGGCTCGCCAATCGCGAGCTGGGTTATCGCTCCGACGGCGACCGCATCGTCACCAACGTCGTGTTCATGGGCATGGGCGAACCGCTGGCGAACTACCGCAACGTGGTCCCGGCCATCCAGGTGCTGCTCGACGACTTCGGCTTCAACATCTCGCGCCGCCGCGTCACGGTGAGCACCTCGGGGCTGGTGCCGCAGCTGGACCGGCTCGGCGAGGAGTGCAACGTCGCGCTCGCGGTCTCGCTGCATGCGGCCGACGACGAACTGCGCGATCGCCTCGTGCCGATCAACCGTCGTCACCCGATCGAGGAGTTGCTCGAGGCCTGCTGGCGGTATGCAGAGCGCGGCACGGGCCGGCACATCACCTTCGAGTACGTCATGCTGGACGGCGTCAACGACCGGGACGAGGACATGCGGCGCCTCGCGAAGTTGCTCGCGCACCGCCCGGCGAAGGTCAACCTGATCCCGTTCAACCCGTTTCCCGGCACCGAGTTCCGCCGCTCGCCGGTCGAGGCGATCGAGCGCTGCCGGGAGTTCCTGCTGCGCAAGGGCATCCGCACGACCATCCGGCGCACGCGCGGCGACGACATCGACGCCGCTTGCGGCCAGCTGGCGGGGCAGGTGAACGACCGCATGCGCTACCGGCTCGGTAACAAGTTGGTCAGCATTTCCGCGAGGGCCTCCTGATGTTGCGTCGATGGGTGCTCGTGCTGGTGGCCGCGGCGACCGTCGCGGGCTGCACCAGCACCACGGAGGCGCCCGAGGTCTCCGACAAGGATGCCGCCCGCTTCAACGTGCAGCTCGGCATGAACTACATGCAGCGCGGCGATCTCGAGGGCGCGCGCGAGAAACTCGAGCGCGCCGTGAAGCAGGACCCGACGCTGCCGGCGGCGCATTCCGCGCTGGGCATCCTCTACGAGCGTGCCGGCGATATTCCGCGGGCCCAGGAGCACCTGCGCCGCGCCACGCGCCTTGCGCCCGATGACCCCAACATGATGAACAATTACGGCGGCTTCCTGTGCCGCAAGGGCGAGTACGAGGAAGGCATACGTCATTTCGAGATGGCCGCGGCCAACGCCTACTATCGCGCGCCGGAGACGGCGCTGAGCAACGCGGGCGTTTGCGCCCGGCGGATTCCCGACCCCGAGCGGGCCGAGGAATACTTCCGCCTGGCCCTCGACAAGAACCGGAATTTCACCGAGGCGCTGCTGCAGCTCGCCGATCTCAGCCTCGAGACTAACCGGGAACTTCAGGCGCGCGCGTTCCTGCAGCGCTACGAGGCGCTGAGCCCGATCACCGCCTACAGCCTCGAGCTCGGCTGGCGCATCGAGCAGGCGGCCGGCGATACACGGGCCGCGGCTGAGTACGCGAAACGGTTGCGCCAGGAGTTCCCCGATTCACGCGAGGTGAGGAGCCTGGGCCGTGAGTGAGCAAGTCATCGATGTCGCGGCGGGTCCGGGGTCTGCCAGCGGGTTGTCACCCGGAGAACAACTGCGGGCGGCCCGCGAGCGGGCCGGCTGGACGGCCGAGCGGTTGGCGGCCGAGCTGTGCCTGCCGCTCGCGCGCCTCCACGCGCTGGAGCAGGATGAGCACGAGAGATTTGGCGGCGTCGTGTTCGTGCGCGGCTACCTGCGGCGCGCGGCGCTGTTGCTCGGGATTCCGCCGCAGGAACTCATCGCCGCGTTCGAGGCCTGCTGTAACGGCGTGACGCCTGCGGAGATTCAGCCCGGCCCGGTGCCCGGCCAACTGCCGCGGCGGGGTGTTCCCGGCTGGACCGGTCCGCTCGCCATCGTCGCCGTGGCCGCGATCGCTGTGGCCTCGACCTGGTGGTTGATGGGGCCTTCTCCCGAGGGTGTGACGACCGCCGGCACGGGCGCCGCGCCGGCCCCCGCCATGCTCGAGTTCACCACGCCGACTGCCGTGGAGGCGCCGCCAGGCGCACCGGAGCCTGCGCCGGAGGCGGAGCCGGAGCCCGAACTACGGGTTGCGGAGACCCCCCGCCCGGCCGTTGACGTCGTCGCGGCCGGGGAGCCGCTGCCCTTGCCGCCCGGCACGGTGGAACTGCGTTTCGAGTTCACCGAGGACTGCTGGCTGGAAGTCGTTGACGCCGAGGACCGCCAACTGGCCTACCGGCTGCAGCAGGCCGGGGACGTTGTCCGGCTGCGCGGCACGGCACCCGTCTCGGTCTTTTTCGGCAACGCCGAGGGCGTGCACCTGGCGCTCGACGGCGAGTCCGTGCCGGTGCGGCCGGCCCGGCGGGACGGCACCGCGCGGCTGACGGTCGGCGGCGGCGCCGGCTGACGCCGGGGGTCTTCATGGCGGCGGCAATCCAGCCCATTCGGGGTATGAACGACATACTTCCGGACGCGACCCCGACCTGGCAATGGGTCGAGGCCACGGCTCGCGAGGTGTTCGACGCCTACGGCTATCGCGAGCTGCGTGTCCCCCTGGTCGAGCGCGCCGAGCTGTTCAGCCGTTCCATCGGCGAAGTCACCGACATCGTCGAGAAGGAGATGTACACGTTCCAGGATCGCAATGGCGATCAGCTGAGCTTGCGCCCAGAGGCGACGGCAAGCTGCGTGCGCGCCGCGATCAGCAACGGCCTGATCCACAACCAGCAGCAGCGGCTCTGGTATGCCGGCCCGATGTTTCGCTACGAGCGACCGCAGAAGGGCCGCTATCGCCAGTTTCACCAGGTGGGCGCCGAGGCGCTCGGCTTCGCCGGGCCCGATGTCGACGCCGAGCTGATCCTGATGTCGGCGCGCCTGTGGCGCGCACTCGGGCTCGACGACCTGCGGCTGGAACTGAATTCGCTCGGCACCGCGGAGTCACGCCAGGCTTACCGGGCGCTGCTGGTCGAACACTTCAGCGCGCACCGCGAACACCTCGACGCGGACAGCGTGCGCCGCCTGGAGCAGAACCCGCTCAGGATCCTGGACAGCAAGAACCCGGCGATGCAGGCGCTGATCGCCGCGGCGCCCGTGATTACCGATCACCTGGACGCGGAGTCGGCGGCCCACCTCGAGCAGCTGCAGGCAATGCTGGAGGCGGTCGGGGTTACGTACAAAGTGAACCCGCGGCTGGTCCGGGGGCTCGACTACTACAGCCGGACGGTGTTCGAGTGGCTGACGGACCGCCTCGGCGCCCAGGCCGCGGTGTGCAGCGGCGGGCGCTACGACGGGCTGGTCGAGCAACTCGGGGGGCGCGCCACGCCGGCCATCGGCTGGGCGCTCGGCATGGAGCGACTGGTCGAGCTGGTGCAGGATCGAGCGCCGCCGGCGCCGGTCCCGCATGCCTACCTCGTGCCGGTCGGCGGCGCCGCGCAGTCGGCGGCCTTCGCGCTGGCGGAATCATTACGCAGCGGGATCGCCGGCCTGCGGTTGCTGACGCACTGCGGCGAGGGCTCGCTGAAGGCGGCCATGAAAAAGGCGGACAAGAGCGGCGCGGCGCTGGCGTTGATTCTCGGCGACACCGAACTGGCCGCGGGCCAGGTGCTGGTCAAGCCGCTGCGCACCAGCGAGGAGCAGCACGCGATGGAATACGACGCCCTGCGGGCGCATCTTACGGAGTGTGTCGCGGCCGACCGCGACTGAAAGGCAATCATCGAGTAGTGACGCCGGCCCGGGCGGGTGCGGTGACGGAGAACGAAGTGGAAGATTATCTCTCTGAACGCGAACAGGTAGACCGGATCCGCCAGTGGTGGAAGGAGAACGGTGCCTGGATCATCGTCGGCATCGGCGGTGGCCTGCTGTCGCTCGCGGGCTGGAACTGGTGGCAGGACTACAAGCTCGAGCGTGCCGAGCAGGCATCCGCGATTTATTCCGCCGTTGCGGAAGCGGTGACGCAGGGCCGGATCGACGACGTGCGCGCGGGCGTGGATAGCCTGGCGTCTGCCCATGGCTCCTCGCCCTACCTGCAGCACGGCCGGCTCGCGCTGGCGGCCGCGCTGGTCACCGGCGGCGATATCGCCGCGGGAATTGTGGCGCTCGAGCAGGTCCTGGCCGAGGCCGACGACCCGCAGATCGCGCTCATCGCGCGCTTCCGCCTGGCGCGGCTGCTGGTCGCGGAAGGCGAGCACGAGCGCGCGCTGGAGCTCGTGCGTGGCCCTGACGCGGGCGCGTTCGCCCCCGCGATGCTCGAGATCGAGGGCGATATCCTGGCCGCCCGGGGCGATACGGAGGGTGCAGGAGAGGCCTATCGCCGAGCGCTCGCCGGCGCGCAAACGCTCGGCGCCATCATCGACGAGGAGTTCGTTCGCCTGAAGCTCGAGGCCCTGGGGGGCGGTGCGGCCCCGGGGGGCGACGCTTCGTGATGAGCCGCCGCGGCACTGCGCTGGGCTGGATCCTGGTGCTCCCGGTGTTGCTGGGAGGCTGCGGCGTGTTCGGCGGCAAGGACGAGCCGATCGAGGCCCCCGCCAAGCTGACCGAGATCCAGCCCGTGCTCAACGTGCGCAAGGCCTGGGATACGCGCGTCGGTTCGGGCTCGGAATTGCTGGATCTCGCGCTGCGTCCGGCCGTCGAGGGTGGACGCGTGTACGCAGCCGGGCGGAACGGCCGCGTCCATGCACTCGATCTGGAAACAGGGCGCAGCCAGTGGACGACCGACACGAAGCTGAAGGCCTCCGCGGGGCCTGCCGCAGGGCATGGCCTGGTGGTAGTCGGCAGCAGCAGCGGCCGGGTGGTGGCGCTCAATATCGCTGACGGCACGCCGCGCTGGGAGGTTCAGCTGTCCGGTGAAATGCTCGCCAGGCCGGCCGTCTCGCCGAACGTGGTGGTGGTGCGCACGGTGGACGGGAGGATGCGTGGCCTGGCCGCCGACACCGGTCGCGAGCTCTGGATGGTCGAGCACGAGCCGCCCCGCCTGTCCCTTCGGGGTACCGCTTCGCCGGTCATCGCCGGGAACGTCGTGGTCGCCGGGTTCGACAATGGCCGAATCGGCGCTTACTCGCTGCGCGACGGCGAGACGCTGTGGGAGAACATCATCGCGATCGGTCGCGGGCGCACCGAGATCGAGCGCCTGTCCGACGTCGATTCCACGCCGCAGGTGCTCGGCGAGGACGTGTACGCGGTCAGCTATCGTGGCCGGCTCGCCAATCTCGCGCTCGACACGGGGCAGATCGCCTGGGCCACCGACATGTCGAGCTACCACGGGCTCAGTGTCGATTGGACCTCGGTGTACGTGGCAGATGCCGATGGCGTGGTGGTGGCGGTGAATCGCTCGAGCGGAGCGGAATTGTGGCGCCAGGGTTTACTCCGCATGCGCCGGCTCACGGCGCCGACGCCTTTCGGCCAGAGCGTGGTGGTGGGCGATTTCGAGGGCTGGCTGCACTGGCTGGACGTTTACACCGGCGCGATCCAGGCGCGCTTCCGTGCCGGCAAGGCGGCCTTCGTGACGGCCCCGGTCAGCGGCGGCGAATTGCTCATCGTGCAGGACGAGGACGATCGCGTGTACGCCCTGCGCGCGGAGCCGCGGGGCTGAGGCCTCGCCCGCGATGCTTCCCGTCGTCGCCCTTGCAGGCAGGCCGAATGTCGGCAAGTCCACGCTGTTCAATTTCCTGACGCGCACCCGTGACGCATTGGTCGCGGATCTCCCCGGCCTGACCCGCGATCGGCAATATGGCTTCGGGCGCGTCGGGCCGGTGCCTTACATCGTCGTCGACACCGGCGGACTCACCGGCCAGCAGGACGAGCTCGACGGCCTCATGGCCCGCCAGACCATGCGGGCGCTGGACGAGGCCGATGTCGTGCTGTTCATGGTCGATGGCCGCGAGGGCCTGACCGCGACCGACGAGCAGATCGCGGCGCTGCTGCGGCGTCGCGGCCGCCCGGTGGTCCTGGTGGTGAATAAGGGCGAGGGCCAGGCGCTCTCGCTCGTCACGGCCGAGTTCCACCGCCTCGGGATCGGCGAACCCGTGGTGATTTCGTCGGCCCACGGCGACAACGTGCGCGCGCTGATGGACGAGGTGCTGGCGCCTTTCCCCGGCACCGATGAGTCCGATGCGCCGGAGCGGGCCGAGGACTCCATCCGCGTGGCCGTGATCGGTCGGCCGAACGTCGGCAAGTCCACCCTGATCAACCGGATGATCGGGGAGGAACGCCTCGTCGCCTTCGATCAGCCCGGCACGACGCGCGACGCCGTCGAGGTGCCGTTCACGCGCGACGGCGAGCGCTACACGCTCGTGGATACGGCAGGCGTGCGGCGCCGCGCGCGGGTGTCCGAGACCATCGAGAAATTCAGCATCATCAAGACGCTCGGCGCCATCGATGCGGCCTCGGTCGTGATCGCCGTGCTGGATGCGCGCGACGGCGTCACCGACCAGGACGCGAGCCTGCTCGGGCTGGCGGCGGAACGCGGTCGCGCGATGGTGATCGCGGTGAACAAGTGGGACGGCCTCGCACCCGACCAGCGGGATGCGGTGCGACGCCAGCTCGACCTGAAACTGCCGTTCGTGGAGTACGCCCCGATCCAGTTCATTTCGGCGCTGCACGGCACGGGAGTCGGCGACCTGTTCGCGCTGGTCGGCGCGAGCCACGCCGCCGCGCACCGCACCCTGCCCACGCCGGAGCTGACTCGGGTCCTGCAGGACGCGGTGGTCGCGCACCAGCCGCCGATCGTGCGCGGCCGGCGCATCAAGTTGCGCTATGCCCACCAGGGCGGACGCAACCCCCCGGTCATCGTCGTGCACGGCAGCCAGGCGGAGTTGCTGCCGGACACTTACCAGCGCTACCTTGCGAACATTTTCCGCAAGGTGTTCCGGCTGCAGGGCACGCCGGTGCGCATCGAGCTGCGTTCGGCCGATAATCCCTTTGCCGGGCGCCGCAATCCACTGACGCCGCGCCAGCAGAAAAAGCGCGAGCGCCTGATGCAGCACGTCAAGAAGCGGCGCTAGCGGGAGGAAGAGATATGACCCAGGGCGACACCGTGATCAAGACACACGAATTCGGGCACAGCGAGGCGCGGGCCGCCACCGGCGCGCGCCGCTTCGTGCGCCTGGACGCGCCGTTCCGGATGCATCGCGGCGGCCTGCTGCCCCGGCTCGACATCGCCTACGAGACCTGGGGCGAGCTCGACCGCCAGGCCGGCAACGCCGTGCTGCTGTTCACCGGACTCTCGCCCTCGGCTCACGCCGCCTCATCCCCCGACGACCAGGCGCCGGGCTGGTGGGAAGAGATGGTCGGGCCCGGCCGGCCGATCGATACGCGCCGCTGGTTCGTGATCTGCGTGAATTCCATGGGCAGCTGCTTCGGCACCACCGGGCCGGCCTCGATCGATCCGCGCACCGGCCAGCCCTACCGGCTGAACTTCCCGGTGTTGACCATCGAGGACATCGCCGCCGCCGGCCGCGAGGTCGTGCGCCACCTAGGGATTCGCAAGCTGCACACGGTCATCGGTCCGTCGCTCGGCGGCATGTCCGCGCTGGCGTTCTGCACGCTGTTTCCGGAGATGAGCCACGGGATGGTGCTGATCTCGTCGTCGGCGCGCGCGCCTGCCTTCGCGATTTCGCTCCGCTCGTTGCAGCGCGAGATGATCCGTTCCGATCCCGCGTGGATGGGCGGCAACTATCCCGTCGACGAGCCGCCGCTGATGGGCATGCGCCTCGCGCGCAAGCTCGGCATGATCACCTATCGGTCGGCCGAGGAATGGGACCAGCGCTTCGGGCGTGAACGCGCCGGCGGCGAGCACGATGCGGGCGATCAGTTCGGCGTGGACTTCGAGATCGAGTCCTACCTTGAACACCACGCGAACAAGTTCGTGGACCAGTTCGATCCGAATTGCTACCTGTACCTGTCCCGGGCCATGGACCTGTTCGATGTCGCGGAACACAGCGGCTGCGTCGCGACCGAGTTGGCCAAGTCGAGCTTGGACCGGGCGCTGGTGATCGGCGTCGAGACCGACTTCCTGTTCCCGCTCCACGAGCAGGAACAACTCGCGGAGTGCCTCGAGCACCCCAGCCGCGAGGTCGAATTCGTGGCCCTGCCGTCGCTGCAGGGGCACGATTCCTTCCTGGTCGACATGGATGGCTTCCGGCCGGTGATCTCGCGGTACTTCGACCGGGATTGAGGGGCTCCCGCGCAGAAGAGGGGCTCGCGCGGAGGCGCAGAGAGGCAGAGCCGCAGAGACAAGAAATAGATAGATAACAAGGGGGGCTGGGGTTGCCGCCGGAGGATGGGGCAACGTGGGCCATGGCGACTTTGAGCACAGCTTCTGTGATGGGGCATTCGAATGGCGGCCGAGGCGCCCGATCCCGATTACGTGGCCGCGCACAAGGCAACCGCTGCCCTGTTTTTTATTTGTCTTCTCTGCGCCTCTGCCTCTCTGCGTCTTTGCGCGAGCCCTCTTCCCCCACGTCAGACCCACGGACGAGCGCAGAGATGCTGCCGCGGGCCAGCCTGACCTCGATCCCTTCGCCGGCCGCTACCTGGTCCGCCGCGTACAGGATCGCGCCGTCCGCCGCGCGCGTGGCGATCGCATAGCCGCGTTCCAGCGTCGCCAGCGGGCTGACGGAGTGCAGCGTGCGGGCGGCGCTCCCGGTGCGCGCGTGCAGCGCCTCGAGGCGGTGGCGCATGGCGGTGTCGAGGCGGTGCTCCAGGCCGGCCAGGCGCTCGCCCGCGGCCCGCAGCCTGGGACCCGGCCGGTGTGCCGCGAGAGTGGCGGCGGCCCGGCCCAGCCGCTGGCGCCGGCCCTCCAGCCCGGCCCCGACAGCGCGCTTCAGGCGCAGCTCCAGGTCATCCAGGCGCTGGACGTGCTGGCGGAGTCGATTGCCCGGGTGCGCGACCGCCAGGC
>JBLRWH010000001.1:0-17742 GCA_047921395.1 Gammaproteobacteria bacterium | reverse complement strand
TCCAGGCGCTGGACGTGCTGGCGGAGTCGATTGCCCGGGTGCGCGACCGCCAGGCGCCGTAGCTGCCACTTCAGCCGCTCGGCCTTGAGGCTGAGGCGACGCCCGATCGCGTTGTACAGCCGGCCCGCGTCCTTGTTGAGCCGGGACAGCCACTCGGCGGCATCCGGCACGGCGATTTCGGCCGCGCCGGACGGCGTCGGGGCGCGGCGGTCAGCCGCGAAGTCGGCGATGGTGAAGTCCACCTCGTGCCCGACGCCCGAGATCACAGGGATCGTGGAGGCGCGGATGGCGCGCGCCACGACCTCCTCGTTGAAGCTCCACAGGTCCTCGAGCGAGCCGCCGCCGCGGGCGAGGATCAGCACATCGCATTCGGCGCGCCGGGACGCCAGCGCCAGCGCGGCGGTGATTTTCGCGGCGGCGCCGTCGCCCTGGACCGGTACCGGGTAGATCACCACGGGGACGGCCGGAAAGCGGCGTTTCAGGATATGGAGGATGTCGCGGATCGCCGCCCCGGAGGGCGAGGTGATGACGCCGATCCTGGCCGGCAGACGGGGCAGGGGGCGCTTGGCGGCCTCGTCGAAGAGTCCCTCGTCGCGCAGCCGCGTCTTGAGTTCCTCGAAGCGGCGCCTGAGCGCGCCTTCGCCCGCTTCCTCGGCGTACTCGACGATCAGCTGGTACTCGCCGCGCGGCTCGTAGACGCTGACCCGTGCGCGGACCAGCAACTGCATGCCGTTGCGCGGCGCGAACGACAGCTTCAGCGCGGCGGAGCGCCACAGCGCGCAGCGCACCTGGGCGTCGGCGTCCTTCAGCGAAAAATACAGGTGGCCGGAGCCGGGCCGGGCCAGGTTGGAGACCTCGCCCTCGATCCACAGCGCGGGCAGGCCCGTCTCGACCAGCAGCCGGACCTCGCGGTTCAGGCGCGATACGGTCCAGACGTCGTGCTCGGGCAGGCCAAAGTCATCCGTGGACATGCGCGCAGTTTAACCTGAGATTTACCCCCGCCGAACCGGCGCGTAGAATAGCCGGTTTACCAGTCCCGAGGGGCCCGCGATGCGCTTAATCCAGGAAGCCCTCACGTTCGATGACGTCCTCCTCGAGCCCGCGTACTCGGAGGTCCTGCCGCGTGACGTCAGCCTGAGCACCAAGCTGACGGCAGAGATCGACCTCCAGTTGCCGCTCCTGTCGGCCGCGATGGACACGGTCACCGAGGCCCGGCTCGCGATTGCACTGGCCCAGGAAGGCGGCATCGGCGTGATCCACAAGAACATGACCGCCGAGTCCCAGGGCCGCGAGGTCCTGCGGGTCAAGAAGTACGAGAGCGGCATCATTAACGACCCGATCACGGTCACCCCCGAAAAGACCATCCGCGAGGTCCTCGACCTGACGCGGGCGCGGGGTATTTCAGGTGTGCCTGTGGTGGACGGCGACAACACCGTCGGCATCGTCACTAACCGCGATCTGCGCTTCGAGACTCGCCTGGACTTACCGGTTTCCGAGGTCATGACGCCGCGCGACCGGCTGGTCACGGTGCGCGAAGGCGCCGCCAAGGAAGAAGTCCTGCAGCTCCTGCATAAGTACCGCATCGAGAAGGTGCTGATCGTCGACAAGGATTTCCGCCTCAAGGGGATGATCACCGCCAAGGACTTCCAGAAGGCCACCGACTTCCCGCGCGCCTGCAAGGACGAGCGGGGCGCGCTCCGGGTCGCGGCCGCCGTCGGCACGGGCCCGGATACCGACGAGCGCGTCGAGGCGCTGGTCGCGGCCGGCGTGGACGTGATCGTCGTGGACACCTCGCACGGCCATACGCGCGGCGTACTCGACCGGGTCCGGCGCATCAAGGATGCCTTCCCGGACATCCAGGTGATCGGCGGCAACATCGTCACGGGCGATGCCGCCAAGGCGCTGGTCGAGGCGGGCGCGGACGGCGTCAAGGTCGGCATCGGTCCGGGCAGCATCTGCACGACGCGCATCGTCGCGGGCGTGGGCGTGCCGCAGGTGAGCGCGGTCGCCAACGTCGCGGCGGCGCTCGCGGGCACCGGCGTGCCCCTGATCGCTGACGGGGGGATCCGCTATTCGGGCGACCTCGCCAAGGCGATCGCTGCCGGCGGCCACAGCATCATGGTCGGGGGGCTGTTCGCGGGCACGGAGGAATCGCCCGGCGAGGTCGAGCTCTACCAGGGGCGTTCCTACAAGGCGTACCGCGGAATGGGCTCGCTCGGCGCCATGGCGCAACGGAACGGCTCCAAGGACCGTTATTTCCAGGATGCGACCGACGAGGTCGAGAAGCTCGTCCCCGAGGGCATCGAGGGGCGGGTGCCCTACAAGGGCAGCCTGCTGCAGATCATCCACCAGCTGACCGGGGGGCTGCGAGCCGCGATGGGCTACACGGGCTGCCGGACGATCGAGGAGATGCGCACGCGGCCGAAGTTCGTGCGCATCACCAACGCCGGCGTGCGCGAGAGTCATGTCCACGACGTGACCATCACGAAGGAAGCGCCGAACTACCGCGTCGACTGAGCCACGGGCCGAGATGAGCACCGACATCCACGCAGAACGGATCCTGATCCTCGATTTCGGCTCCCAGTACACGCAGCTGATCGCGCGCCGCGTGCGCGAGGCGGGCGTGTACAGCGAGATCCGCGCCTGGGATTGTCCGGCGGACGAGATCCGGGCGTTCAACCCGGCGGGCATCATCCTCTCCGGCGGCCCGGAATCGGCGACCATCGTCGAGGGCCCGCGCGCCGCGAACGCGGTCTTCGAACTCGGCGTCCCGGTGCTCGGGATCTGCTACGGCATGCAGACCATGGCGGCCCAGCTGGGCGGCGAGGTCGCGAATTCTGCGCACCGCGAGTTCGGCTACGCACAGGTGAAGATCACGGCTTCGTCCGGCCTGCTCGACGACATCGAGGACCACGAGGACGGCGACGGCAACGCCCTGCTCGACGTGTGGATGAGCCACGGCGACCGGGTCGAGACCCTGCCGCCGGGTTTCATCCCGATCGCCGGCACGGCGAGCGCGCCGCTCGCCGGGATGGCCGACGACGGCCGGCGTTTCTACGGCCTGCAGTTCCACCCGGAGGTCACGCACACCCGCCAGGGCGCGCGCATCCTGGCGCGCTTCGTGCACGACATCTGCGGCTGCGCCAGCGACTGGACCGCGGGCAACATCGTCGACAACAGCATCACCCGGATCCGCGCCCAGGTGGGCGGCGCCAAGGTGCTGCTCGGCCTGTCGGGCGGGGTGGATTCCTCGGTCGTGGCCGCGCTGCTGCACCGCGCGATCGGCGACCAGCTCATCTGCGTCTTCGTCGATCACGGCCTGTTACGGCTCGGCGAGGGCGACCAGGTGATGGCGACCTTCGCGAAGCACATGGGCATTCGCGTGATCCGCGTGGACGCCGAGGCGCGCTTCCTCGCCGCGCTGGCCGGCGTCAGCGATCCGGAGGAGAAGCGCAAGATCATCGGCGGCCTGTTCATCGAGGTGTTCGAAGAGCAGGCGCAGCAGCTCAAGGACATCGACTGGCTGGCGCAGGGCACCATCTATCCCGACGTGATCGAGTCGGCGGGCGCCAGCACCGGCAAGGCCCACGTCATCAAGTCGCACCACAACGTCGGCGGCCTGCCGGCGCACATGCGCATGCGGCTGGTCGAGCCGCTGCGCGAGCTCTTCAAGGACGAGGTGCGCAAGATCGGCCTCGAGCTGGGGCTGCCCTGGGACATGGTCTATCGCCACCCGTTCCCGGGCCCGGGACTCGGCGTGCGCATCCTGGGCGAGGTGCGCAAGGAGTTCGCCGAACTGCTGCGCAAGGCGGACGACATCTTCATCAGCGAGCTGCGTCGCCACGCGCTCTACGACAAGGTCGACCAGGCGTTCGCCGTCTTCCTGCCGGTGCGCTCGGTCGGGGTGATGGGCGACGGGCGGCGTTACGACTACGTCATCGCCCTGCGCGCCGTCGAGACCCTCGACTTCATGACGGCCCGCTGGGCGCACCTGCCCTACGAGTTCCTTGATCTCGTCGGCCGGCGCATCATCAACGAGATCGCCGGGATCTCGCGCGTCACCTACGACATCTCAGGCAAGCCGCCCGCCACCATCGAGTGGGAATAGCAGCCTGACGCCATCGTGTAAGCTGGGTTGACCTTCAGGTCCCCGGAGTACCCCTATGTCCAAGCCCGTCGTCGCCGACAGCAAGCCGAAAAAAGCGACCCTCGAGAAAGGCGATGTGATGGACGAACTGGACGAGATCTACGTGCGTCGGGCGCTGGAGCTGGCGGCCTGCGGCGAGGCCGAGGGCGAGGTGCCGGTTGGCGCCGTGCTGGTCCACGACGGGCGCGTGATCGCGGAGACCTGGAACCGGCCGATCTCGACGGATGACCCGACGGCGCATGCCGAGATCCTGGCACTGCGGGCTGGCGGAGAGGCGCTCGGCAACTACCGGTTGCCGGGCTCGACGCTGTATGTGACGCTGGAACCCTGCGCGATGTGCGCCGGCGCCATGGTGCATGCGCGCATCGCACGGCTCGTCTACGGGGCGGCCGACCCGCGGGCCGGCGCCGTGGATAGCTCCGTCGGGCTGCTGCGGACGCCCGGGCTGAATCATCGGGTCTCGGTCACAGGTGGCGTCCTGGGCCCGGAGTGCGGCGCCCGGCTGCAGGCTTTCTTCCGGGCCAGGCGGAGCGGCCGGGGTGCGTGAGACAGAAAGGCGCCGGTTTCGCTAAGCATTGCCACTAGAATAGAAGCGAACCAAGCCGTTCAACGGAACGCCAGTGCACTACGCATACTCGCCCCGCCGCCCGCGGTATCCGCCTGGAACTCCCCTGCAGCGAGGCATTCTCGTCCTGCTGCTGGTGTGCTGCGCCCTGCTGCCTGCGATCGCGGGTGCAGCGGTCAGGGTGGAGATCACCGGCGTCGACAGCGAGATCGAGGACAACATCCGCGCCTCGCTCACGCTGGTGCGCCTGGGGACGCGCGAAAGCCTGTCGGAGGCCGCGGTACGCCGCCTGCACGGCCGGGCGCGCGGCGAGGCCCGCGAAGCCATGCGGCCTTTCGGCTTTTACCGCCCGCGGATCGAGACCCGGCTGGAGCGGCAGGGCGAGGAGTGGCTCGCCACGCTCCAGATCGATCCGGGCGACCCTGTCCGGATCAGCGAAATCGAGGTGCGCCTGCTCGGCGAGGGAAGCACCGATGAACGCCTGCTGCAGGTGATCGAGCGGAGCCCGCTCCGGGTGGGCGCCCGCTTGCGTCACCAGGATCACGACCGGCTGCGCAACAACCTGCAAAGCATCGCAGCGATGCGCGGCTACATGGAGGCAAGTTTCGAACAGCGCCGGCTCGAAGTGGATGTGGCGGAATACACTGCCAGGATCGTCTTGCACCTCCGCACCGGGCCACGTTACCGCTTCGGGAAGGTGACGATCGCCCAGGACATCCTCAACGAGGATCTCCTGGCGCGCATCGTGGACATCCCCGAGGGTGATTACTACAACACCGCCGCCCTGCTGCGGGCGCAGTACCGGATGACGGACAGCCTGTATTTCGCCAGTGTCGTCGTCGAGACCGGCGAGCCGGATCCCGAAACGCGCACCGTGCCGATCAGCATCCAGACGACGCCGACGCGCCGGCAGCGCATCAGGCTGGGTGTTGGCTACGCCACCGACACCGGCGTGCGCGGCAGCCTGGGCGTCGACTGGCGTCGTCTCAACGAGGCGGGGCATTCGGCCAGCACCCTGCTGCGCCTGTCGGAGAACCTGAACGAGATCTCCGGCCGGTACCGGATCCCGATCGGCGACCCGCTCGAGGAGCGCCTCATGTTCCGCGGCAGCCTGGCCTACGAAGACCTGGCCGATCTCGAGAGCCGTCGCGCCCAGCTTGGCGTGAGCCACGTGACCCGCCGCGGCGGCGGCTGGCAGCGAACGCTGTACACCGACCTGCTCGAGGAGCGGACGCGCGTGCCCGGCGAACCGGAGTTCGAGGACCTGCTGGTGCTGCCGGGCGCGAGCATGGAAAAGCTGGCGGCAGACAACATCCTGTTGACGCGCCACGGTTTTCGCGTGCGCGGCGACCTGCGGGGGTCTCACCAGTACCTGGGGGCGAGCACCGACTTCCTGCGGTTCGAGACGGAAGCGAACCTGGTGCGGTCGATCGGTGACGACTGGCGCTTCTTCATTCGCAGCGCCCTGGGCATCGGCCTCGTCGACGGCTTCGCCACCCTGCCCGCGTCGCAGCGATTCTTCGCCGGCGGTGACCAGAGCGTTCGCGGCTACAGCTTGAATTCCCTGGGACCGCGGGACGACGAGGGTAACGTCATCGGCGGCCGTCACCTGATTTTCGGCAGCTTCGAGGCGGAGCGGCGCGTCTGGAACCGGGTGGCGCTTGCGGCATTCGTCGATGCCGGCAATGCGCTCGACGTGTTCGAGCTGGATGTGGAGGTTTCCGCGGGAGCCGCCTTCAATATTCACACGCCCATCGGCACGTTGCGCATCGGCGCCGCGCGATCCGTCAGCGAGAGCCGCGGCTGGCGTTTCCACATATCGATCAGGCCCGACCTGTGAAGGTCCGCAAGCGAATCATTGCACTCGCGCTGCTGGTAGCCCTTGCCGGCGCCGTCGGCTGGCTCGCCGGCACCACGGGTGGCTTGCGGTTCCTCGCAGCCCGCGCCCTCCCGCTGCTGCCCGTCACCCTGGACCCCGCGGAAATCGACGGACGCCTCGTCGGCCCGATCGCGCTGGGACGACTGGAGATCGCCACGCCCGGCCTGAAGGGAGAGATCGCGAGGGTGCACCTGGACTGGCGGCCGGTTGCGCTGCTGCGAGGGACGCTGCACATCCTGGAGCTGAGCATCGTCGAGCCGCGCATGGAGTTCGTCAAGCTCGAGCCGACCGGCGACGGGGCGCGCGGCGAACGCGAGCCTTTCTCGCTGCCGTTCGCCGTGATGCTCGAGCGCCTCGCCCTCACCGGCGGGGCGCTGCGATCGGGCGGGGAGGTCGTGGTGGAGGACCTGGACCTGGAGTTGGCCGCAGAGGCGTCGGGCCGGGCACTCGTGCTCCGGCGCCTCGAGTTGCAGAGCAGCCGCGGCCGGCTCGCCGGGCATGCGCAGCTCTCGCTGGATCCGGCCGAGGCATGGGACATCGACCTGCGCTGGCAGCTGGCGCTGGACGGCACCGGCATCGCCGGCCACACGCGGGTCCAGGGCGCGCCAGCCGAGCTGGAAATCGCGCAGGAGATCTCGGCACCGCTGGTGGCGCGCATCGACGGGATCGTGCGGGGCCTGCCCGAGGCGCCGTCGTGGGCGCTGAACCTGGCCATCGAATCGCTGCCATCCAGCGTCGCATTGTGGCCCGAGGCGCTCGACGGACTCGCTGCGCGCTTGCGCATCGAGGGTGATATCGAGGCGAACGAGGTTGCCGGCAGTTTCGAGCTCCCGGCCTACCTCGCGGGTACGACGGAGATCGAGGCGCAGGGCGGCTGGGCGAAGAGCATCGCGCGCGTGGAACGCCTGGAGCTCGAACTGCAGGACGGCGCAACGCTGCGCGGGAGCGGATGGTTCGAGCCGGGCGGCGCGCCCGAAGCGGAGTTCATGCTCAGTGGTACCGGACTGGGATGGCCGCTGGACGGGGCCGAACGCGAGATTGATTTGCCCCAGGTTGAATTGCGCGGCACCGGCACGGGGGAGCAGTGGGACCTGGTCGCCAGCGCCAGGGCGCGGCGTGACGGCTTGCCGGAGCTGGCGCTCGAATCCGTGCTGCAGTGGGCGGGCTCGGTGCTGACCCTCGAGCACGTCGAGCTGCGCTCGGAGGACAACGCGATCCACGCCAGCGCCAGCGGTGCCCTGGACACCGGGGATGATCGCCTGGAATACCGGCTGACGGCGACGGGGGAGGCCCGGTTGCCAGACTTTCCCCCGGTCTCGCTCGAGCTGACGGCGGCGGGCGATGCGCAGCATGTGCGGGTGGAGACCGTCGCCGCGGAGCTGCTCGGCGGCACGGTCAGCGGTGCCGGGCGCGTGGCCTGGGCCGGCGACCAGGCGGCGGATTTCCAGCTCGAGTTTGCCGAGCTGGATCCCTCTGCCATTTTGCCGGACTGGCCCGGCCGGCTGGCCGGCTCGCTCGAGCTCAGTGGCCTGCCGGCCGCGGCGGACGGCCTGGAAATCACGCTCCGGTCGCTGCGCGGCGAGCTGAGATCGCTGCCAGTGTCCGGCGAGGCCCGCCTGAACGTCGGCGGAGGTGACTACCTGTTGCGCGACGCCAGGATCGCCGTCGGCGCTGCCGTGCTGCAAGCCAGCGGTCGGCTGGATGATGCGGTGATCTCGCTGGCGGCGACGCTCGACGTTCCTGACCTCAAGTCGCTTGATCCCGGGGCGCGCGGCAAGTTGAACGCGTCGGCCAGCATCGCCGGCGCGCGCGCCGCGCCGCGCGTCGAGCTCAAGGCCGATGGCGAGCGCCTGCGCTGGCAGGCGAACCGCGCGCGCGCACTGCATATCGATGTCCTGGTCGACCTGTCGGGGGCGCTGGAGTCCGAAGTCCTGGCCGAACTCACGGATTTCGCGACGGCGCCCGGCCCGGGCTCGAGCCTGCGACTCGAGGCAGCAGGCGTGCCTGGCGATCATCGCGCGCGGCTCGAATTCCAGCGGCCCTACCTCAAGCAGTCATTGCTGCTCGCGCTGGAGGGTGGGCTGGCCGGGCAGCGCTGGAGCGGACGACTGACCGAGCTCATCCTCACCGACGCGGAACAGCCGGCGTGGTCGTTGCAGGCGCCCGCGGAACTCAGCGCGGATCCCGACTCTGTTTCACTCGAACGTGCCTGCATGGATGGCGCATTCGGCCTGCTCTGCATCGGGGGAGACTGGCACCGGACCGGCCCGTGGCGCGGCAGCGCAGTACTGTCGCAACTCGACCTGGAGCCGCTCAGCCAACGCTTCGGCCGGGGCCTGCTGGCGACCGGCGTGCTGACCGGCGAAGTCGAACTCGAAGCGGACGACGAGCGTTTCACCAGGCTGTCCGGCGGGCTGGAGCTCACGGCCGGAGAGCTCCGCACCGCCGGTGAGGAAGACAAGTCGCTGCTCTCCTGGGTGCGCGGGAGCCTCAGGCTCACGGGCGACGAGGAGACGGCACTGGCAGAACTGAGCCTCAAGCTGGAGGGCGCCGACTATGTGGATGGCCGCATGGCGGTTGGCTGGAATGCTCCGGATCCGCCCCTCGATGGCCGTATCGAGGCCGAGCTGACCCAGCTTCACCTGCTGCCGACGCTGGTGCCTGAGCTGGCCGAACTGGAGGGCAAGGCCGGCATGGTTGCCGTCATCGCCGGTACGGTGGGGGCGCCATCCCTCGAGGCCAGGTTCGAGCTGCAGGACGGGTCCGTCGACATGCCGACGCTGGGCCTGCAGCCCGATGATCTCCAGTTCCTTGCGACGCTCTCGGAAGGCACCCTCAGTTTTTCCGCCACAGGCCGCTCGGGAGAGGGGCGTTTCGAGACCGAAGGACGCTTCGACCTCACCGCCGACGGCGTGGAAGGCCGCGCCACGTTGAGCGGGGAAAAGATACTGCTGGCCAACCTGGCGGAGGCGCAGATGGCCGCCAGCCCGGACTTGAGACTGCACTTTTCCGGCCGGGACATCACGATCGGCGGAGAAGTCGTCATTCCCTTCGCGCGCATCACGGAACTGGGCGGCCCCACGGCCATTTCTGCCAGCCCCGACGAGGTGCTGGTCGGAGCCCGCGCGCCGGCCGAGGAAGAGGGCGTGCGGGTGAGCAGTCGCGTACGAGTCACCGTAGGGCCTGATGTCCAGATCCAGGCCGCCGGGCTGCGCGGCAGCGTCGAGGGCAGCATGCTGACGGTCATCCAGCCGGAGACGCTGCCGTGGGGTCGCGGCGAGCTGCGCGTGGTGGATGGAACGTTCAGCGCGTTCGGCCAACGGCTGGAGATCCAGACAGGCCGGCTGATCTATACCGGCGGGCCGCTGGAAAACCCGGGGCTCGAGATTCGTGCTGTGCGTCGTATCGACCAGGTGACCGCGGGCGCCCTCGTGCGCGGCACGCTGAAGCAACCTGAGATCTCCGTTTATTCTGACCCGCCGATGCCCCGTGCCGAGGCCCTGTCCTACCTCACCCTCGGCCGGAGCCTGAGCGAGTTGCAGTCGAGCGAGCAACGGACTGTGAACCAGGCGGCCAACTCCCTCGCACTGTCCGGTGGAAACCTGATCGCCCAGGACCTCGGGCGGAGGCTCGGCTTCGACGAGGTCGCGGTGAAAGCCGACAACGGCGGTGAGGGCGCGTCCCTTGTGGTCAGCCGTTACATCGGCGGCGGCGTGTATGTCGGCTACGGCCTCGGATTGTTCGATACGGTGAACACCTTACGGCTCCGGTTCCAGATCAATCAGCGGCTGTCGCTCGAGGCGGTCTCGGGCGAGGAGCAAGCGGGCGACCTGTTCTACACCTTCGAGCGCGACTGAATCAGTCCACCCCGCACAGCAGACCGCTCGAAGCCGGGTTCGAACGCGACAATCTCGCGCTGCTCGTACGCGGCTGGCACCGGATGCACGAGAGCGCCGACGAGGACGACAACCCGGACATCACGGGCTACCTCGGCTGGCGACGTGACCGCCCTGTACCGGCAGGAGGCCACAGCCTCTCTGTGATGGGCCGAGGCAACTGGAACACCGGCAAGGGCGACGGGACATCGACGGAGACTCCAAGCGGCGTTGTGGAATTTGACGCCCAAAGAAGACACGACTTCCAAACCAGAACCGCCCACCATCGCCGGTGGATCCTAATGTGCTGGCGTAAGGCCAGCCCATCGCCCACAATTCAATCCCCTCCGCGTCTCTGCCCCTCTGCGCCTCCGCGCGCAAACTCTTCCCGCCGCGCCGCAACCGTCGCCGTGTCGTCCGCGGTGATCCACGCCATCACCTCGAAGTAGCGCCGCACATTGTCCACATAGCGCACCGGTTCCCAGCCGCGCGCATAGCCGAAGCGCGTGTCCCGGTACCAGCGCTCCTGGGTCAACAGCGGCAGGCTGTCGCGGACGTGGACCCAGCGGTCGGGATCGAGCCCGCGCCGCTGAGCAATGCGGCGCGCATCCTCGAGATGGCCGAAACCGACGTTGTATGCGGCCAGCGTCATCCAGGTCCGGTCCGGCTCGGGGATGCGTTCCGGGATCCGCCCCATCACCTGCCTGAGGTAGCGGGCGCCGCCAAGGATGCTCTGCTCGGGATCCTCGCGGTCGCTCACACCCATCGCCTCGGCCGTGTTCAGCGTGAGCATCATCAGGCCGCGCACCCCGGTCGGGGAGACGGCCCGCGGGTCCCAGTGCGACTCCTGGTAGCCCACCGCGGCGAGCAGCCGCCAGTCGAAGCCATACTCGGCCGCCGCCTGTTCGAACAGCGCGCGGTAATTCGGCAGGCGCGCCTCGATGTGCTGCAGGAAGGTCCGCGTGCCCACGTAGTCGAAGCGATCAGTGTGCCCGTAGTAGCGATCCAGGATCACGTCGAGCAGTTGCCCGGCGAGCTCACTGGAAAAGTAGCGTTCCGCCTGCTCGATCAGGCTGCGGTCCCGGTCCGGGCGAAAGGCCCACGCAACGGACCGGGGTTCGCTGACGTCGAAGGCGACGCGAATGTCCGGCTGGAAATAGCGGTTGATCAGGACGGCATTCGAGTCGGCGACCGTGAACTCGATCTCGCCGGCCGAGACCCGGCCCAGCAACTCCGGCACATCCTGCACCGGGTTCTCGAGCCAGGTGAGCCCGGGAGCGTCCATGCGAAGATTCTCGAGCGTCTCCACGAAGCTGCTGCCGGCGGGGATCTCGATGCGCCGGCCGTAGGTCTGCTCGATGCTGCGCGCGATCGGCGTGCCGAGCCGGTAGACGAGCTGCTGCGTGACCCGCCGATACTCCGGGCCGAACTCGAGCGCTTCCTCACGGGTCGGCGTCACGGTCAACGCCGCCGCCGCCAGGTGGGCGCGGCCGCTCGCCACCTCGGCCAGGACCAGCGGAATGGTATCGAGCGTATAGATCTCCAGGGCCACGCCGAGGAACTCGGCGAAACCCCTTGCGAGCTCATATTCCGGCCCGACCGGGCCTTCGGTGCCGATGTAATAAGTGGTTGGTGCGTTGCGGGTCACGACCCGCAGCACACCGTCGCGCTGGATCTGCTCCAGGCGCGACAAGTGCGGGCTGCAGGTGCCCAGCAGCAGGGAGAGCACGATGGTGGCGAGAATTCTCATGAGTCTGCTCGCAGCCAGGAATTCACAGCGGCCAGACCCATAGCAGCATCGGCAGGCTGACCGCGACCACGAGTACCTCGAGGGGCAGGCCGAGTCGCCAGTAGTCACCAAAACGGAACCCGCCGGGCCCGAGAATGAGCGTGTTGTTCTGGTGCCCGATGGGGGTCAGGAAGGCGCAGGACGCGCCCACCGCGACCGCCATCAGGAAGGGGTCCGGGCTGACGCTGAGCTGGCTGGCCGTGCCGATGGCGATCGGGCACATCACCGCCGCCGTGGCTGCGTTGTTCATCAGGTCGGACAGTGTCATCGTCACGATCAGCACGACCGCGAGGCCGACAACCACGTGGCCACGGGCCACTTCTTCGAGGAGGAACCGCGCCACGAGGTCCGCGGCGCCGGTCGTCTCCATGGCACCAGCTACCGGAATCAGCGCGCCGAGGAGGACGATCACCGGCCAGTCGATCGCCTCGTAGATGGCGCGCAGCGGCAGCGTCCGCAGCGCCATGGTCGCGAGCAGGCCCATGGCGAAAGAAATCGCTGCCGGCAACAGGCCGAACGCTGCGCCGCCGACGGCAAACAGCATGATCAGGGAAGAGAGGATGATCTTGCGCCGGTCCGGGATGCGCAGCGAGCGCCCGGCCAGCGGCACGGAACCCGTTTCGTTGACGAATTCCGCGATGGCGTCCTCCGCGCCCTGCAGCAGCAGCACGTCGCCCGCTCTCAAGCTCATCGCGCGCAGCCGCGCCATGGAGCGCCGGCCGCGCCGCGATACCGCCAGCAGGTTGATGCCGTAGCGCGTTCGCAGCTGGATGTTGCTCGCCGAACGGCCCACGAGGTTCGACTGCGGCAGCAGGGTCACCTCCACCAGGACGATCTCTTCCGCGGCGCCCGATTTTTCCTCCTTGTCATCGTCCTTCCCCTTGTCCTTGGTCTTGGACGACTCGGGCTTGTCCTCGTCCTCGCTTGGCTTATCTTCCTCCAGCTTCAGGCCCAGGCTCGACAGCGCGGCCGCGAGGGTATCCGCTTCAGCCTCGATGACCAGGATGTCGTCCGCCTGCACGATGCGACCCCCGCGCGGTGCATTCACCCGGACGTTGTTCCGGATCATGCCAAGGATCTGCGCGCCGGACTCCTCCAGGATGGCCTCGGCTTCGCTCAGCTTCTTGCCGTCCGCCTTGCTGTCCTTCGGGATCCGGACTTCGGTGATATAGGCCCCGGTCTCGAACTCCTCTGCGCCGCGGCGCTCGCGCGCCGGGACGAGGCGTCGGCCGAGCAGCGCGATGAACACGATCCCCGCCCCGGCGACGGCGGCGCCCACGGGCGTGTAATCGAACATCGTGAAGCTGCTCATGCCGGCCGAGGCGCGGAAGCCGGAGACGATCAGGTTGGGCGGCGTGCCGACCATGGTGGTCATGCCGCCGAGAATGGAGCCGAAGGCGAGTGGCATCAGCACCTGGCCCGGCGGGAGCGACTGCTTCGCGGCCACCTGCAGCGCCACGGGCATCAGCAACGCCAGCGCCCCGACGTTGTTCATGAAGCCGGACAGGAGGGCGCCGATGCCGGTGAGGGCGGTGATGGTGATCATCGGGCCCGCGTCCGAGGGCAGCACTCTTTTCACGACTACGTCGACCGCGCCCGAAACCTGCAGCGCGTGGCTGAGCACGAGCACGCAGGCGACCGTGATCACCGCCGGATGGCCGAAGCCCGCGAACGCGCCGCTCGACGGCACGAGCCCGGCGAGCACGCAGACGAGCAGGGCGCCGAGCGCCACCATATCGTGGCGCCAGCGGCCCATGAGAAACATCGCGACCATGGCCACGAGGATGCCCAGGATGAGTCCCTGGTCGAGTGTCATTGCTGGCCCACTCGTGCGTGCCCTCCAGACGGTCGTTGGGCGAAGTCTGCCTCAGGCGGCCTCCGGACGCGACTCATGGCGCCTGGATTCCGTCCAAAGTCGCAATCGTGACCGACCTCACACCTTGGAGCGGCCTTGGCGCCTATCCTGTACCCGAATATTCAGACGGTCCCGTGCGTGTCCGGGCACCGTTTAACCGCCCCGGGGTACCAAGAAGCGATGCGGAGTAATACCTTGGCTGGACCATCTGAACTGGATCCGATTTTGCCCGAGCGGCTCGAGATCGCGAGCCTGGCGCGCGGCCTGGGCACCACGGCCGAAGATGACCGTACCGCGGACGAGCGCGCGGTGCGCCTGAGCGTGGGACTGAATCGCGACAGCCTCGGAAGCTGGCAACAGGGCGGCTACTTCACGCTGAAGATGCTGATGGTGCGCGCGCTGCGGCGCGGCCTGAAGAATGCCATCATCGAGGTCGATGACGCGGACGGGGAAGTCCCGGCGGACGCGCCCTTCGAAATCAGCCTGGAGCCGGATGATCCCAAGGCGCTCGCGCGCGCCACGAGGACGGTCAATCGCGTGATCCGGTCGAGGCGCTGGCGCACCGGCTAGCCTCCTGAGCAAATCGGACGCCTCCACGCCAGCCGGAGCGCAGCGTGGAGGCGTCCTCTGCGTTACGCCAGGTCGAAGCGGTCTGCGTTCATCACCTTGGTCCAGGCCGCCACGAAGTCCCTCGCGAACTTCTCCCGGTTGTCGTCCTGCGCATAGACCTCCGCATAGGACCGCAGGACCGAGTTCGAGCCGAACACGAGATCCACGCGCGTCGCCGTCCACTTCACCGCGCCCGTCTTGCGGTCGCGGAGCTCGTAGAGGTTCTTTCCGGCCGGCTTCCACGTGTAGGCCATGTCCGTCAGGTTGACGAAAAAGTCATTCGTCAGTGCGCCCTCGCGATCCGTGAACACCCCGTGCTTCGTGCCGCCGTGGTTCGTGCCCAGCACGCGCAGCCCGCCGACCAGCGCCGTCATCTCGTGGGCCGTGAGCCCCATCAGCTGGGTGCGGTCGAGCAACAGCTCTTCCGCGCTGACCACGTAGTCCTGCTTCAGCCAGTTGCGGTAACCGTCATGGATCGGCTCCAGCGGCTCGAAGGACTCGGCGTCGGTCATCTCGTCGGTGGCATCGCCGCGTCCGGGTGCGAACGGCACCGTGAGGTCGAAGCCGGCCGCCTTGATCGCCCGCTCCACGCCGACGTTGCCCGCCAGCACAATCACGTCCGCCACGCTGGCGCCGCTCTCCGTCGCGATGCCTTCGAGCACGCCCAGCACCTTCGCGAGGCGCTTGGGCTCGTTGCCTTCCCAGTCCTTCTGCGGCGCCAGGCGGATGCGCGCGCCGTTGGCGCCGCCGCGCATGTCGGAGCCGCGGAAGGTGCGGGCGCTGTCCCAGGCGGTGGCGACCAACTCGCTGGTCGACAGGCCGCTGGCGGCGATCTTCGCCTTGACGGCCTCCACGTCGTAGCCGGTGTTGCCGGCGGGCACCGGGTCCTGCCAGACCAGGTCTTCGGCCGGCACTTCGGGGCCGACGTAGCGGACCTTCGGGCCCATGTCGCGATGGGTCAGCTTGAACCAGGCGCGCGCGAACACCTCGTTGAAGTACTCGGGATCCTTGTAGAAGCGCTCGGAGATCTTGCGGTACTCCGGATCCATCTTCATCGCCATGTCAGCGTCGGTCATGATCGGCTTGCGGCGGATCGACGGATCCTCCACGTCGACGGGCATGTCCTCTTCCTTGATGTCGACAGGCTCCCACTGCCAGGCGCCGGCCGGGCTCTTCTTCGACTCCCATTCGTGGTTCAGCAGCATGTGGAAGTAGCCGTTGTCCCAGCGGGTCGGATGCGTGGTCCAGGCGCCCTCCAGGCCGCTGGTCACGGTGTCGCGGCCGACGCCGCGCTTGCTGTGGTTGTTCCAGCCGAGGCCCTGCTCTTCTACGTCCGCCGCCTCGGGCTCCGGCCCGAGCAGGCTGGCGTCGCCGTTGCCGTGACACTTGCCGACGGTGTGGCCGCCCGCGGTCAGCGCGACGGTTTCTTCGTCGTTCATCGCCATGCGCGCGAAGGTCACGCGCACGTCTTGGGCGGTCTTCAGCGGATCGGGCTTGCCGTCGACGCCTTCCGGGTTGACGTAGATGAGGCCCATCATCACCGCGGCCAGCGGGTTGGCGAGATCACGCTCACCGGAGTAACGGCTGTTGGGATTGTCCGAAGGCGCGAGCCATTCCTTCTCCGATCCCCAGTAGATGTCCTTCTCAGGGTGCCAGATGTCCTCGCGGCCGAAACCGAAGCCGAAGGTCTTGAAGCCCATCGATTCGTAGGCCACGTTGCCGGCGAGAATCATCAGGTCGGCCCAGCTGAGCTTGTTGCCGTACTTCTTCTTGATCGGCCACAGCAGGCGCCGCGCCTTGTCGAGGTTGGCGTTGTCAGGCCAGGAGTTCAGCGGTGCAAACCGCTGGTTCCCCGTGCCGCCGCCGCCGCGGCCGTCGGCCAGGCGATAAGACCCGGCGGCGTGCCAGGCCATGCGGATCATCAGGCCGCCGTAGTGGCCCCAGTCGGCCGGCCACCAGTCCTGGCTGGTGGTCATCAGGTCGCGCAGGTCCTGCTTCAGCGCCGCCACATCGAGCTTCTTGAGCTCTTCGCGATAGTTGAAGTCCTGCCCCATCGGGTTGGTCTTGCTGTCGTGCTGGTGGAGGATGTCCAGGTTCAGCGCATTCGGCCACCACGCCATGTTTGAGGTCCCGGCCGCGGTATGGCCGCCGTGCATCACCGGGCATTTTGATTCGCTGGACATGAGCTTTCCCCTGTCTGAGTGAACTAGGGGGCCAGTCTAGGGACTGGGGGCGCGATCGGTCCAATGAATTGAATTGATCGGATCGATAGACATTGACTATTTGAATGTGGACTCAGCGCGGAAGGTCGCCGTGCCCCGCAGGAAGTCGTCGCCAGTGTGTTGGGCGGGGGCAGCCATGATTCGCTGTCAGTTGACCTTATGCTGGATCGAGAGGCAGGCATCGATGATTGCGAGAAACTCCGGCTGGTCTGGTCCGAGCAGGCCGTCAGACTGCATTGCGGCGTAGTCTCTCTCCAAGGCCGCCAGGGGCGCGCCCTCTGGCACGAGCTGGAGAGAACCGCGCACGGCCTCGAAGTAATTGATCCGGTTGCCGGCAGAATACGTGTGCCGCAGTGGCCTTTTCCCAGAAGGTGCGTTCGACCGCCATCACCAAGGGTGTCGCGGTTGGAAACTGAACCGCCGGGATCCATGGTGCGATGTCGCAGGCCACTTCATGGAGGGCATGAGGCTCGCCGGTCGATCGGGCACCAAACTCCAATTGGACCGTCGAGGACACGTACCCGGTGCCGGCCTTGATCGCGGGATACTTGATGATCAGCCTGTCGTGGTTCTCATCATCAACCCGGAGCTCCGCCTGCAAACCGCTTCTGGCGAGAGCTTGTTCCAGGATGGGGCACACGGCCTCATTGATCCAAGCTGGCAGGCGGGCACGGACTGCCCGGGTAATCCTCTTCGTCTGGCTCGCCGACGTGGGGATAGGACCGCCGTCGTAGAGCAGGTCAGGCACGAGGGCGCGGATGTCGTAGGTCAGGTCAATGTCTTCCGAGAAGCGGTCGATGA